>DUEK01000026.1 GCA_011192155.1 Thermoflexia bacterium | reverse complement strand
ATCCTGCTAGGGCTGGTCCTGTCGTTCGTGTTGGGCGTGCTGGGCGCCCTGCTGGCCCGCCCGCTGCTGATGTTCCTGGGAGCGGACGCCGAGGTGTTGCCCCTGGGCCTGACCTACCTCCGCATCACCATGGGCGGGCTTTTCACGCTGATCCTCATCTTTGTCATCAACTCGATGCTGCGCGGCGCGGGGGAGGCCCGGCTGGCGATGAACGTGCTGTTCCTGACCACGGCCGTCACCGTCGTATCGGAATACGTGTTGATCTTTGGATGGGGACCGTTCCCGGCGCTGGGCGTCGCCGGAAGCGCGTGGGGAACCGTTCTGGGCTTTGGCTCGGGAGTGGCGCTGCAATTCGCCGTCCTCTTGAGCGGGCGGGCGCGCATCGGCATCAACTTGCGCGACCTGCGGCCCGATTTTCCCCTCATGCTCAAAATCATCCGCATCGCGCTGCCCAGCACGGTGCAGATGACGCTGCGTTCCTCCTCGCGGCTGGTCGTCGTGGGACTGGTGGGGTTATACGGAACTTTTGCCATGGCCGGGTACGGAGTAGCCAACCGGTTGCTGCTGATCGCCCTCATCCCCAGCTTTGGCCTGGGCAACGCCGCCAGCACGCTGGTGGGACAGAATCTAGGCGCGCGCAAACCGGGGCAGGCGGAGCGGAGCGCCTGGTGGATCAGCGCCTACACCGCCGGATACATGGCCGTCGCGGCCGCTCTCCTCTTCGTATTCGCCCGGCCCTTGACCAAGCTCTTCGACCCCACGCCGCAGGTGGTAGAGATCGGCGTCGAGTGTATGCGCATCGTGGCCCCATCGTTGCTTCCCGTCGTCGTGGGTGTGGTACTGGCGCGCGGGTTCGACGGGGCCGGGGATACAGTGCCCGCGATGGCCGTCAACCTGCTCTCTCTGTGGGGCATAGAGGTGACGCTCTCATACGCGCTCTCCCGTTGGGCGGGATGGGGCATCAGCGGCATCTGGTGGGGGCGCGCCGTCGCCAACGCGGCCAACGGGCTGCTGTTCGCCGCCTGGTTCAGGCTGGGGCGGTGGAAACGGCGGGTGGTCTAAAGAAATCAGTTTTGTCTGCAAGCGCAGCGACAACACCTAGTTTCTTACAGTGGTGAGGTGCTGAGGTCAAACGTCAGAGCAGGGCCGTTCATACGGGCGTAAAAGTGATTGAGCGCATCGCGGCCCAAGAGCACGTACTCTTCGGGAAAGGTGATAACCTCCAAACGCCGGAAACGCACCTGGGCAACCACCAGCGCGATATAGTAGGTGTGCAGAGTGACCAGGTTGAGATCATATCCCTCAACGAGCAACTGGCTTTCAGGACGCAAACCCAGTTCTTTTGCCAGAGAAGCCGGAATAGCCGATACGTCCGCGCCAGTGTCCAGTTTGGCGCGGATATTTCGAGTTATATCAGGATGCCCTGACGAATGAACCAAAACTTTGAGGAACAGGGCCGGGGGTCTGACGCTACGGTCATAATGCCACATCATCGGATTACTTTGAAGTATGGGAACTTGTACACTCGGGGACGCTCCAGAACCCGCTGGACGTATACGACTATGTCTCCCAGACGCTGATGAACCCGTTCCGAGACATCTTCTTTGGAGTCGCCCACCTCCACCACACCTGACCATCGTGGATAGCGACGACCCGGTTGCGGTGCTTTTCCAACAGTTGGGGCAGCATACGCTCGAAAGCTTTCACCTCGCGCTCGAACGCTTCGTGTACCGCTCCGTGCTCCTGCTGCATCCGCGCTCGGCGCTGCTGTATCTCTCGCCAGGCGTGGAACATTGCATACTCCTCGGGCGAGACGAGCACGCCAACGACCCGCTCGCTTCCTCCTTCGATACGCCGCACCTGCACCGGCCCTTCAGACAGCGCAGCCTCGTCGAGGGTGAGGGTATAGGGAGATTGCGCTTCTTTGAGAATCAGGGTTTTCATCGTGATCGGAGTATAGCACAGAGAAATGGAAGCGTCAACAGAAAGGTGCGACGCACTTTAAAAGTGCGTCGCACCTTTTTTCAATCTCCATACAACGCTTGATAAACCGCCAGATGTTCCTTGATGCGCCGGACGTAGAGGCGCGTCTCGCTGAACTGGATCAGTTCGAGGAACAGGTCAGCATCGTCGCCCGCGCTCTCCAGCCAGTGCTGGGCATTGGCCGGGCCGCCGTTGTAGCCCGCCAGCGCCACGTCGAGCCGGCCATCGAAGCGGTCGCGTTGCTGCGCCAAGTAATAGACGCCAAAGCGCAGACTGACGTAGGGGCGGTAAAGGTCAGCGGTCTCATAGCCGGGCGGCCAGCCCAGTTCGGCCGCGATCTGCGCGCCGGTGGCGGGGATCACCTGCATCAGCCCGTGGGCGGCGGCGTGAGAGGTAGCAAGGCTCTCAAAAAGGCTCTCCTGCCGGATGAGGGCAAAGACCAACAGCGGATCGATATCGTTCTGAGCAGCGTTCTGCAAAGCCAGGCCGGAGTAATAGGTGGGATAAGCCAGACGAGCGATAAAGGCCGGAGCGTCGAGCGTACTCGTGACCGGGGAGAGATAGATCACCCGCGCGGCGCAGAGGATGGAGGAGCGATAGAGGCCGACGTCGCGGAACGCCAGCGCCAGTTGGTACTGGACCAGCGCGTCCGACGTGGTAGCGTAGCGCAAATCCTCCAGCTCCCACTTGGCCTGCTCAAAGCGGCCCAAGCGCCACAGTTCCAGGCCGCGTTGCAGGCGGGGGTCAGCGGCCAGATGGGGGGGCAGTTCGCCCAAGTCAGCGGCGGCATCCAACTCCAGCCACTCAGCCAGCCACTCCTCCGCTTGGGACTGCTCGGCGGCATCGAGCTCGGATTCGTAACCGGCAGACGGGAAAGAGGGTGAGAGCGGGTCGGCGGATAGGTCGGCGGAGCGCAGGCCATAGTAGCCGAGGGGGTCGGCCTCGCCGGCTTCCGCAAAGGCAGCCTCGGCCGCCTCCACGTCGCCCTGCGCCAGGTGGAGTTTTCCCAGCCAGAGCAGGGCGGCGGAGCGGTAGGACGAGTTGGGGTAGTCGCCGATCAGCGTCTCCCAGGCGGCGGCAGCCTCCTCCTCCAATTCGCCCACCTGGTAGAATTGCAGCCCGCCGCGGAAGAGAGCCTGAGGGCCATAGTCGGAATCGGGATACTGGGCCTGGCAGTTGCGGTAAGCGTCGGCAGCGGCTGCCTGATCTCCCAAGTCCTCCCAAAACTGCGCCGCCTTCCACAGCGCCTCCGGCGCGCGGCGATGGTCGGGGGCAATCTCGACGAATTGGCGGTAGGTCGCGATAGCTTCTTCTCTCTGGCCCTGGTCGGCGTATGCCTGGGCCAGGCCCATCCAACCGTCTCCCACGTGTTTGTTCTCGGGGTGGGTCTCGATCAACATCTGGAACTCTCCGGCGGCCAGGTTGGGGCTGCCGGCGAAAAGGTACGAGAGGCCCGCGTACCAATGAGCATCGCCGGAGTGGGTTTCGGGGTAGGCGTTGATGTAGCGGTAGAAAGCCTCGACCGCCGGGCCGTAGGCCGCAGCGTGATAATCCACCACACCGCGCAGAAAATCATCCGGCGGGCGTCCGGCCTCCACCAACTCGATCAGCGAGAGGTAGGCATAATACTCGTCCGGGTAGGTCTCGACGATGGTCAGGTGGCGGTCGTAGCCCGCTTCGGTCTCCCCGGCCAGGATGAGCGTCTCGGCAACCTGATGCTCAATGCGGGCGCGGTAGGCGCGTACCTGCGCCGCTTCCAGAATGGCGTCGTATTGAGCGACGGCGGCGGCATAGTCCCGCGAGGCGACGTGGACAAGGGCCAGTTTCTCGCGCGTGCTGACCTCAAAGGCGCGGTCGGGGGCGGCGGCGATGGCGGCTGAGTAGGCTTGGGCAGCGGTGGTGTAAACGCCGCCGGCGTAGAGGGCGTCTCCCAGCGACAGGTGGACGTAGGGGGTGATGACCGTCCCGGTCAAAAGGTAGGCCCGGTACTCGTCGGCCGCCGCCAGTGGCTCGCCCGCGCCGGTCAGGGCGTCAGCCAGCAGAAAGTGAGCGTCAGGGATTCGGTCGTTTTCGGGATAAAGGGCGAGAAAATCGCGGAATGACTCGGCAGCGTTGGCATAGTCTCCGTCACGCAGAGTCGCCGCGCCCAAGCCCAGCCTAGCTCGCGTGGCGGCATCGTCATCGAGCGGCAGGGTGAGCAATTCGCGGTAGATTTCAGCGGCGGCGCCATAGTCGCCATCCTGCATCGCCTGCGCGCCATCAGAAAGCCATTCAGCAGGGTTGGGTGTGGGAGTGGGGGTAGGCGTGGGCATAGGAGTGGCCGTGGAGGTAGGTGTGGGGGTCGCAGTAGCAAGAAACGGCGGCGGGGTCAGATCAACGGGCAAGTCGCAAGCCAGCGCGGCCCCGATCAGTGTGAGCAGCACCCAGGGAATCAGTTTCAGTCGGCGCATAGCAGTATTATCGCCGGGGGAACAGATTTGTCAACGCGTGAGGTAGTAACAAAGCGCCACGGCGGGGACTGGGCGTCTTTCCGCCGGGGCACTTTAGCGTCTATGCTGATTGAGAGTATCTCACGAACCTACGAGAGGCTTCAATCCCTCCAGCACATTGCGCACACTGTTTTTGTCTGTGGCAATGCAAGGAAGAACGGATATATCGCTATCTAACTTTAACGCATCCCTCACTTTCTGAACCGAGAGGGCTTTGCGTCCGTCCTGTTTATTAGCGACTACCAGGTAAGGCACGCGGGCCTTGCGCCTAAAGATGCGGATCAGCCGCCGGGCTTGGGAAAATGTTCCACGGTCACAACTATCCACCATTAGAACAAAAGCTTGCATCTCTTTGGATAGAATATCCCACATAAAGTCAAAGCGCGGCTGCCCCGGTGTGCCGTATAGGTGAAATACGTCACCGTTAATTTTTACGTGCCCATAGTCCATAGCCACCGTAGTTTCGTCCTTGACGGACTTGAGGTGGTCGCTAATGGCCCGCTCGGTGGAGACGATTGGAATATCAGATATAGTGCGGATGAACTCTGTCTTGCCAGCATTGAACGGGCCTGTGATCACAACCTTGGTTGTTCCCATCATGCTCTCTCCTTATCAGTCTCAGGCGACCGAGTTTCGCGCCCCTTGCGAAAGTCCACAAAGCGATACCCTACCCCACGCTCGGTAAAGATATAGCGAGGATTGGATGGGTCGGGTTCGATCTTTTGTCGCAGGTAGCCAATGTACACGCGCAGGTTTTGGACTTCTTGGCGATACTCGTAACCCCAAACCTTGGCCAGCAACGTCTCGTGGGGCATCACCCAACCCGCGTTTTCGATCAGGTGGTGAAGCAAAAGGAACTCGGTAGGCCGCAATTTGATGCGCTCCCCTGCGACAATGACACTGTGGGCGTTGGTGTCCACGCTCAAGCGGTCGTCAATGCGGAGCACGGCTTGCTCCGGCTTGGCCAGATTCTTGGTACGGCGCAACACAGCTTTGACCCGGCTGGCGAGTTCGCGCGCGCCGAAGGGCTTGGTGACATAGTCGTCGGCCCCCAGCTCCAGCCCATGCACTTTGTCCTCCTCATCGGAGCGGACTGTGAGCATAATCACCGGAACGCTAGAGGCTTCGCGCAATACTTCCAACGTCTCAAAGCCATCTAACTCGGGCATCATCACGTCGAGGATAATCAGGTCAGGAAGTTGCGTGCGTGCTTTGTCGAGCGCTTCTAACCCATCGTGGGCTTCTATTACCCGGTATCCGTCGAGTTCCAGATTCATGCGGATGAAGCGCGTCATCCGAGGCTCATCATCTACGACGAGGATCAGTTCGCGACCAGCAGGCATAATCGGCGGCCTCACGCGCGTTATTCGCGAATAAAGCTGATGACGTCCTCTGCATCCTCAGTGGGCAGGATTTCTACACAGTGGATACGCGTCCAAGGATAAACCACTGTCTTGGTCTCAGGGAGAACGTAGGTGACATCACGTCCGTCGCGGTAGCGAAGGTTACTGATGATCAACACCTGATCAGTAGGATCGGGAATGTTTTCCACTTCTCCTACCACGGATTCCTCTCCCAATATGTGAACTAGTACGGTACGAGACATACGCTCTACTCCACTCTCAGATCACTCTTCCTGTTCAATGATGACCTGCAACTTTACGCGACCCAACTGCAGTTCATCCCCATTCTTGAGCACGTGGGGCAAGTAAGGAGTCAGGCGCTGCCCGCCCAAGAAGGTGCCATTGGCGCTGCCAACATCCTCGACCAGATAGGTTGACCCGCGTTGATGAATCTTGCAATGGTGACGTGATACACCAGACTCAAGCCCACCATCGACAGTCAGGTCCAGGTCAGGGAAAATGCCATGAGCGGCATCAAGACGTCCAACGTGTACCTCCGGCGTGGGCGGTAGTTGGATCTGGCGTCCTGTAGATATGACCTCGACGCTGAGGGGCACGAGGGTTATCTCCTCCGCCTCTTCGACGGGTTCACTGGCCCAGGGATTCGCTCGCGAGATAGGCAACTCCTTTTCAGGAAGCGGCTCGGTCCGTAGGGGGCCACCGGTGGGCAAGTACACCCCACACTCGCTGCAGAACAAAGTACCAGGACGATGCTTACGACCACAAGATGGACATTCAATCATAAGACTTACTCCATGAAGCAATAATTAAGCTGCGCGTACCATACTTGAGTTCCTTACGTCCTTTGGGAGTTGGCGTCACGCCTTTCGAAATGCGTCCAGCTTCCAGCATTGCCGCTCGCGCCAACTGGACCTCGCCTAAATCAAAGAGCCGCGTGGCTACCATCTCCAGTTGATGGGTCGCCGTCTTGGCGTCTCCGCCTCCGAGGGCATCCCAGGCACGCTCTTGCATCCGATAAAGGGCAACCTTGCTCAACGCTCTCAAAATCGACGTCGGTGCCGGTTGAGGCGGCGGTTCGGTAGGGCTGAAAACACAAAGAACATCACGTCGCAATTTATCTCCCCGGCGGCCCAGCGCCGGTATGTCACTCGCGAGTTCGCATTGTAGCAGCCTATGCTCTCCGGCCTGCTTCTGGCCCACTCCCATCTCCAACACGAGGGTCAACGGCACGTCAGTTTGCAACGCCCCCAGGGCAACTACCTCATCGGTCAAAGCGAGACGTTCCAGATAGGGCGAGGTGCGAAATACACTCTCCACCCACACATCCTCGACACAACTCAGTTTCAGTGTCAGCCCTTGAGCAAAAACCGATCCCAGCCCCCGCACCCTTTGCTGTAACAGAGTGCGCACCTGACCGGGCGACGCGATGTAAGAGGAGACCCCGCCGCTTTGAGTCGCCATCTCATCGAGCAAAACATCGTTCCAATCATCGCCTATGCCCATCGCGGTGATGCCGATACGGCGCGCGCCGGCGCGCCTGGCCTCGGCTATACATTCTTCGTCATCGCCGTACGTCTGGCCATCAGTGAGCAGGATCAGATGGCTGGTGAGTTGGTCGCTGTGGCGCTTTTCGAGTTCCTCCAACCCGACCTGTACACCTTGTAGAATCTCGGTCCCGCCGCTGGCCTGAATGGCGGAGATTTTGGACTTGGCTTGGACGCGATTGATACCCAACTGGCTAGGCAGTACGACTCTGGCCCGGTCGCTAAAAACGACTACGGATAGAGCATCGTCGTCGTACAACTCATCAATGATCTGGTGCGCCGCTCGTTTGACGTGTTCCAGCCGCACTCCTTGCATCGAGGTGCTGCAATCAATCACCAGGCACAGATTCAGCGGCAACCGCTTGCTCTGCGCATCCACACTAGGCTGTACGTTCATCAGAAGGTAGAGCACCTGCTCCTCGTGCCGGGCGCAGAGTTGGTCCCGGCTCGACAAAATCTCCCAAGAAAAGAGTGCATCCTCACTCAATCCCATATCGGCCCGCTGCCGGTCGTAAGCGCGGCGGCTGCTTGGGTCATTCAAAATGGAGTAGGCGGCCTGAACCTCGTGGAACAACGTCGTCGGCGCCCCTTCTGACCGGCTATCGGGATGGTAGCGACGCGCCAGCGCGCGATAGGCGTGCTTGACCTCCTCATCCGTCGCAGATTGAGAGATACCCAGAATGGCGTAATAATCCTTTGCAACGTCTATCTTCATAGATTAAATAACAGTTCCACTGTATCCTTTCAACAAGTCGGGGCAAATTGGCAATTTGCCCTACGTTGGCCCCAGAATTACGTCCCACGGTTAAACGCACAGATCAGATAGGAAGCGCATACACGTAGCGATCGCAGGAACCAATGTATACTATGTCACCCGCTACCCTCGGTGAGGACGTCACTGGCCCATCGGTCTGAAAGCGCCAGCGCAGGTTGCCCGTCTTGATATCCAAGCTGTAAACGGCGCCATCTGTTGACCCAAAGTATACTGCTTCTCCAGTTACAGCCGAGGAAGAGGTCACCTGCCCCTCTGTAGCGTAACGCCAGACCAACCGGCCATCTTCGGCATCCAGAGCATAAAAGTGAGTGTCAACTGAACCAACGAAAACCAACCCATCGCTCACCACCGGTGAGGACACAACCGCCCCGCCAGTGCGATAGTCCCACGACTTCCAGCCAGAGCGAATGTCCAGGCCATAAACGTGCTCGTCCTGGCACCCCACATAGACCATCTCCCGAGTCACAGCAGGGGAAGAAGTCACAGCGCGACGAGCGCGAAAGCGCCAGCCAGACTCGCCGTTGATACCCACAGAGTACACCATCCCGCCCTCGCAACCTACGTAGACAGCATTATTGCCTATAGCCGGTGACGAGCGCACTTTGCCATCCGTCTCGAACTTCCAGGCAATACGGCCACTGTGCACGCTGACCGCGTAAAGAGAACGATCGTCAGAGCCAAAGAACACGTGGTCAAACGCAGCCCGCGGAGATGACCACACGCTGCCCTTAGTGGGACACGTCCACGAAATGCGGCCTGTATCCACGTTGACTGCGTACAGCATCCTATCCGCAGAGCCAAAGAACACACGTTCTCCGTACACACAGGGCGATGAGCCAATCCCTCCTTCGGCGGCGTACTTCCACAAGAACTGCCCACTATCAGCGTTGATGGCGTAGAGGTTGTTGTCGTAAGCGCCGATGTAAACAATGCCATCGTGTACGGCCGGCGTGGAACGCACCTCGTCTTCGCAGGCAAAGCGCCATAGAGGCAAAACATCACTGCTAACAAAGGCCGTCGCCCCAAAGACAGCCGTCCCCATACCACGAGATGAACCCAGGCTCATCAGTGCCCGCTGCATCTCTGCGGCTGAGCCGTAGCGATTGTTGATTTCATAATCCAGCGCGCGATCGATGATGTCCACCAATTCACGGGAGGCGAGGGGGTTCCTCTCGTGAATGGGACGTTCGTGGAAGGAGAACGGCGGTTCCAGTTGTGGATCCTGCTTGCTCAACAGGTGATGCATCGTAGCCCCCAGAGCATAGATGTCTACCCTCGGCTCGGCGACGCCGCGATATTGCTCCGGCGGCGTGTATCCCTCGGTGCCGATCATGGTGCCCTGCTGTCCGCTCTGAAAGACTTTGGCTATTCCAAAGTCCAACACTCGAATGTCGCCACGGCTCTCGAGCATGATATTGGAAGGTTTCAAGTCGCGAAAGATGATGGCTTGAGGCTCGTGGTTGTGGAGATAGTTCAACACCTCGCAGACCTGGATAGCCCACTGGACCACCTGCACCTCCGGCAAGAATCCCTCTGTCTCGGCCAGTACCTCCTCCAGATTCTTGCCATCTATATACTCCATCACGATATAGTTGCGGTCGCCTTCGCTGAAATAGTCATAGACTCGAACGACGCCAGGATGATTGAGGGTGGCAAGGATGTTAGCTTCGCGCTCAAAGTTGCGCTCCATCATCGCCCGCACTTGAGGATCAGTAGCCGTGTTGAGCATCTCCTTGACGACACACAAGCGGGTGACTTTGGGAAAACGCAGGTCCTGAGCCTTGTAGAGGGCGCCCATACCGCCCACCGTCAACATCCCCAAGATACGATACCGTTCCTGAAGCAAGTGATCTTGGGGCAACTGGCCGTCAACGCGACCAGATGACCGAGGCGGAGGGGACATCTGACGCGTACCAAGTCCTTTACGGGCCGGAGACTGCGGCGCTCTTGCAGATTCTGGCTCTCGCGCGGTGGGCGCATCAAGAGAAGATTCTACATCAATATTACGGGTTCCAAGAGATTCCATAATGCATCAGTCTTGACACGTCTTTACAAGAAAACCACGTAACTGCTCAGCCAGGTGGTCATTACAGAGTCACGCAGAGAGATATGTGCTTACGTCCGCCCAGAGGCGAGCGTCCGCCCAGAGGCGAGCGTCCGCCCAGAGGCGGGCAAACAATGTATTCTGTGCTGAAAATGGATACGACAGGCAACCTTTTCTCTTTTTCCTCCGTGAAGCTCTGTATTCTCTGTGCATCTCAGTGTTCCTGGTTATGCCTGAGCAGTTACCTAGTCCTGACGGATTCTGTGGTTCAAGTCTGCGGAGCATCCTGAGTAGGCCGAAGGCCGTATCAAAGCCGAGTCCTGAGCCTGTCGAAGGGGGTGCGAAGAATACCGTAAAACGTTGTAAAATCGCACCCTTCGATACGCGCTCACGCTGTTCGCGCTACTCAGGATGCTCAACCACAGAAAACGTCAGAATCAGGCAGTTACAAAATCACAACTTGTACAATTATAGAGCCAAATGGGCAAACACGCAATCTGACGAATGTGTGAATTATTGCGTTGAGTTGAAATAATTATAGGTCGCAGCAGCAATATCGGCAATCAAAGACGAACTCTCCTCCCATTCCAGCCACTGAGGGCGGTAGAGGTAGACGACCAACACAAAGTCTCCCCCTGGGCTGAGCACGAGAGCGGCATCAGCATGAGTATCGCCCGTAAAGCCATGCTTGTGCGCCACCACCGTCTCCGGTGAAACTCCGGCCTCAATGAGACTATCAATGCGATTCTGGGCCAACCACTCGATCATCTGACTGCACTCATCCGCCGTAAAAGCGCCCGGGTAAGCGGTCATCAACGCGCCGCCGCCGTGGCTACACTGATGTATCATCTCCAACAACAAGCCAATGTCCAGCGGCGTGGTCTGCATATAGGGATCCGGTTCAGTGGTGATATCGGTGCGAGAATTGGCCGGAGTGACGATGGTCAGCGCCCCTACCTCGTCGTAGGGCGCCACCATAAAGGTATTACGCAGCCCCAGGTAATTCATCGAACCGGTCAGATTCTCGGCTCCTCGGTAGCCGTCGCCCTCCCCGATAACGTCGCGCAGGAGCAGGTTGGCCTGGAAATTGCTGCTGGTTACGCCCAGCGTATTGCTCAGCCATTCCGTTATCTCAGGGTCGAGTGGAGCATCCAAGATGCGGTAAGTTTCTTCCAAGATAGAAATTTTGAGCACGCTCAACCCAGCATAAGCGATGTCGGCATTGATTTCCAACTCGTCCCCGGTTTGCAGGTCCTTGACAAAGATACCGGGTATCAGGCTCGCGTGGTCATCCAAAAGCGACTGGAGCAACTGACCTAATGTATCCATCTCTAACGGCGGCGCTTCATCCGTCCGCACGACTAGTTCGACTTGTCGCTCAGTGGCCGAGGTGAGGGCGGCTGCGAGACGAGCGCGAGACGATTCGACGTCCAACTCGTACCCCGGCTCGCCAGGCCGAAAAGTCAGGCTGGCCGGCAGCGGGACCGGCCCCTGCGGCGACTGGTCATACTGCATAGCGATGCGGGCCAAAAAGCCAGCGAGCCGCTCCTCAGAGAAGGCAACCGCCACAGGAACGTCCACAGGCTCAGGCGGGCGACGCAAAACGTGGGCGATGAAACCATCGAACCCGCTACGAGCAGCCAAGATCTCGTCGAGGCTGGCCCTCGTCTCCTCCGCATTGTAGCGCAACTCGACGCTATCGGGAGAAAGGGACAACGGTTGCCCCCGATACGTGACTTCCACCGGCGTGGCAAAGGCTACCTCGAGCGCGTTAAGCGCGTGATCGGGCGTCATTCCTTCGACCAATAGACCGGCCATACTCATCTCAGCCGGCAAGACGCGGCTGGCCGAGCGATAGTCAACATATTGCCACGTCAGAAAGAGCGCGGGGATAGTGATTATGATAACGAGCCAGATAATAATTCCACTTTTACGCCGCAAAGAACTTGCTCCATAAATAGTTCACGCATCTGATGCGCGTATGCTGACGCGCGTATGCTGACGATTATAGCACATGTACAAGCACGCGCCAAGTGAGCCTTGCCCCCCATTTCCTTTTGCTGTACAATAATATCAGGTGAGCCTTCTCAATCCCACTTTGTTAGTATCCTGAAATCCGCGCTCTTGACAGAATGACATGAACAAGCAACCCTGGTTCATCCCCGGCAGACCCACCCCACCTCACGGCCCGCTGGCCCGCTATCGCCCCACCCAGCCGGCCGGAGCGGCGGGGGACTATGTGCGCGCCTTCACCCAACCCGGCGATCTGGTAATTGACTTATTTTGTCAGGGGCCGACGGTGATGCGGGAAACCGTCGCCGCCGGCCGCCGCGCGTTGGGGTTGAGCGTCAACCCCCTGCTGCTCATCGCCGCGCGCCTGGGATTGAGCCAGCGCGCGCCTGACGCGCTCAACGCAGCCTTCACCCATCTGGCAGATAGCCCCAAGGAAGACGTTCCCCTGCGCCGCCACTTGGCCTCTCTATACCGCTCCGCCTGCCCCACCTGCGGCGAACCGGGCAGCACCGAGTGGTTCGCCTGGGATCGCGATGGGAACTATCCCTTCAAAAAAGCAGTCCGCTGCGCCCGATGCGAGGGATTGCAAAAGGGAGCGCCGGACGACCAAGACCTGCGCCTCGTCCAGCGCACCCAGTCGCGCGGGCTGGCCTACTACTACGCACTCGATCGCGTCGCCCCACCCGATCACCCAGCGCGGGAACGAGCCGCCGAACTGGTCGAGCTATACACCCCGCGCAATCTTGCCACCCTAATAGACTTGAGCCGGCGGCTGGAAGCGCTGGAGGCTGACGAGGAAATCAAGACAGCTCTGAGCGCCATCCTCCTCGATTGCTGTGACGCGGGCAGCAAGCTCGACCCCTACGGCGAGGAGCGGCCTCGGCCCCGCACACTGCGCCCGCCCTCCCTCTACCTGGAGCGCAACGTCTGGCTGCTCTTTGAGGAGGGCCTGACGCGACTATTGGCCTCGGAGACACAGCCCCCGGTGCAGCGGGCAGAGGATGTCGCCGCGTTGACATGGGACAAAGCGGCAGGGTACACACTGGTCAGTCACACGGCCCGCGATGCGCAGCAAATCATTCGACCAGGGAGCGCGGCCCTCATCTTTAACGATCCCCCTCGGCCCGACGGGGTCTTTTGGGCGCTCTCGGCGCTGTGGGCGGGATGGCTGTGGGACTCGCCAGCGGCGCGCGCCATGCGCCCCTTCCTGCGCCGCCGGCGCTTCGATTGGGACTGGCACTGGCGCGTGTTGCAGGCAGCACTGAAAGCAGCCGGGCCGCTGCTCGCCCCTCAAGGCCGCTTGGTCACCATCTTCTCCAGCCCAGACGACGCACTGCTGGAATCGGCCTGTCTGGCAACCAGCAGCGCGGGCTACGTGTTGGAAGGCTGGGGCCATAGCCCCGATGTCGGCCACCGGATGGTCTGGCGCTGGAAGCCGCAAGAAACATGGGGCAAGATGCAAGTGGAGCGCGAGTTGATGACCGCGACAAAAGATGCTGTGGTGAGCGCCTTGCGGGAGCGCGGGGAGCCAACGTGCTGGCCGCTGCTGCACACCAGCGCGTACGCCGGGCTGGCCCAATCGGGATTGTTGGTCAGCGCGGCGGCGATTCCCAGAGAAGAGGCCCCAGCCCTGACCTTTACCGCCGACACGGTTCGCCGCGCCATCCAGTCCGCCCCGCTAGAGCAGGCCGCTGGTGAAGCGTGGTGGCTGACTGATCCAAGCCGCGTCGAACCGCCCCTGGCCGACCGGGTAGACGAGATGGTGTGGGAGTTGCTCATCCAGCAAGTCTGGGGTCTGGAAGAATTGATCAACGCAGTCTACGCCCATTTCCCCGGCCCCCTCACGCCCGACCTGAAACTGGTGCTGGCCTGTATAGACTCGTACAGTGCGCCATCAGAATGGCCGTTTCAAAAAGTCAATGGCGCGCCATCAGAATGGCCGTTTCAAAAAGTCAATGGCGCGCCATCAGAATGGCCGTTTCAAAAAGTCAATGGCGCACCATCAGAATGGCCGTTTCAAAAAGTCAATGGCGCGCCATCAGAATGGCCATTTCAAAAAGCAAATGGCGCGCCAGAGGGCAAGGTGTTGCAACTGCGCCCCGAGGACGACCCTCTGCGGCGAGCGGCCGAAATCAAGACGCTGAAAAACGACCTGACGGCCCTGGGGAAGCGACTGGGGTTCGAGGCGCAGCAACAACCCGGCTGGGACGTACGCTGGCTGGAGGAAGAGCGGGAGATGTACGTCTTTGCCATCTCGACCCAGGCGGCCCTGGGCCGCTGCCTGCTCGCCCAGCGCGCCGCCGACAAAGATGCGCAGCGCTGCCTCGTCGTGCCCGGCGGACGAGCGGGATTGATTGACCTCAAATTGCAGCGCGACCCACGGCTGGCCCACGCCGTCGAAGCGAGCGGCTGGCAATTTATCAAATTCCGCCACCTGCGCCGCCTGGTCGCCAAAGAAGAATTGGATCGCCATGCCCTCAAGACCGTACTGGGTCTCGATCCCATCGCCGAGCAAGAAGCGGCCCAAATTCCACTATTCTGATTCACTACCGGACACTTTTTCAGGGGCGTCAAAAACAGTTACACAGAGAGCACAAAGAAGACACAGAGATTCACTGAGACATTGCAAATTAGATAATTTGATGAAATCGCCGCTTCACACTGATAAAACCTCTGTGTGTCTCGGTGAATTCTCCGTGAGTCTCTGTGTAATCATAAACTTGGCAAAAGTGTCCGGTAGCAAATATTCTAAAAGGAGTTTAACGATGAAAAAAGGGTACCTGATTATACTGATCCTTCTGACCATGTTGACCGTGTGCTCGCTGGCGCTCAACGGCGTGGTCATCGTCGGGTTGTTACGGGCACAGCGGATCGCCCTGGACGCTCAACAGACCGCCCTAGACGCCGTGAGCGACGCCAGAACCATCGTCACCGGTATCAGCGATGGCACCTTCTCCTACACCTTGACGGTAGAGCAAGAGATTCCCATTGCGACCACCATCCCCTTCAACGAAGAGGTCAGCGTGCCCATCCACACCACCATCCCAATCTCGACGACTGTGGTTATTCCCATCAACGCCGGGCTGCTGGGTACTTTTTCCATAGACGTGCCCATCCGCGCCATCATCCCGGTAGATTTAGAGTTCACTGTGCCGATCAGCCAGTCAGTGGACATCGCCACCACGGTGCCCCTGGACGTGGACGTGCCGATAAATATCCCACTCGCCGAGACCCCGCTGATTGACTATATGGATGAAGTGGACGCGGCGCTGGCCCGGTTCGGAGAGGCATTGGAGCGCTTGGAGGGAAAGCTAACCAATCCATTCAACAGCGATGAAGAATGATACAGAATCGCCGCGCGGATTGGATAGCCTGGAATTAGGAATACCGCTGGCCAACCCCGATTGGGTGCTGGCCCACTTTACTCTCGCCGCCGACCTGACGACGCTGCGGGGGGAATGTCGCTTCGCTCACGTCGGGGAGACGGTCGTAGCCCACTACGGAGGGTTGCCCTTTGCCGCACTCGCCTTCCTGGGAGAGGACCCCGCGCAGTTAGCGAGCCTGGCAGCCCAACTGGTCGCCCCCGACGAAGCCTTCTATCTCTTGCTGAACGGGCGACAAAAGTCGCTGGCGGAACGAGCCTTCGTGGTGGAGCACATCCAGCCAGAGTGGCAAATGCAGTTCACAGGAGATGCGACCACGCTCGACCTCGGCGGCGCGGTTTCGTTGGAGCCGCAGGATTTGCGCCCTATGCAAGACCTGGCAAAGAACGCGGGGTTAACGGCGTTGGAAACAGACCCTTTCCGGCACGGGCCGGCCTTTGGCGTGTGGGAGCGCGGTCAACTAGCGGCGATGGCGGCCACCCGCCTGCTGGTCGCCGGCGCGGCAGAGATCGGTAATATAACCACTCGCACCACGCACCGTCGTCGAGGGCTGGCCCGGCAGGCAATAGCGGCGCTGGTACAAGTACACGCGGCGCAGGGGCGGAGGGTCTTTTTGATGGTATACCAGACCAATCGAGCGGCGGCGCGGCTGTACGAGGGCTTGGGCTTTGAGCGCGTGCGGCCAATGTTCTTATTGCGCTGCCGGTTGGTAATTGAGGAAAGAAACCAGGTTTTTCGGAAAAAACCTGGTTTCTTCTAATAGTCGGCGCCGGCCGCACTGGCGATGAGTCGGCGGATCTCCAGCGGCTCCCCCTTGGCCGGGTCGCGCGCGAGCGTGAGCGCCCCCTGCGCGCACTTGGAGACGCACACGCCACAGCCCATACAGGCGGCGCCGTCCACGACGACGCGATTGTCCTCCAGCGCGAGCGCGCCGAACTGGCAAAAATCGATGCAGAGGCCGCAACCCACACACAAGTCAGGGTCCGCGCGGGCCGTGTAACCAGAGGAGGCCAGCATCGGCGTGCCGCTCTGATGAGCGTGTATCGCCCCGCAGCAACACTCGCAGCAATTGCAGATGGCGTAAAAGCGGCCCAGCATCGCGTCCTTGAAAAAGGCGTGGTGGACGTGGCCGCGCTCGTCCTCGGCGCGTAGAATTTCGACCGCCTCATCGGGCGTGATCCAGCGAGAGCGGAGCGGGTGGTGCTCAACGACAAAGCTGGCGAAAGGCTCACCGATGACGAGGCAGACATCGAGCGGGAGACAGGGGTTGGGGCGGGCGGCGCGGCAGGCGCAATCCAGCACGACGATGTGGCCGGGGTTCTTGAGCACGATGTCGCGGGCGCGGGCATAGGGGATGATCTTTTCCAGGTCGGTGATGCGGATTTCCTCGTTCACAGTGACCAGTTGTGTGGCGGCGTCGAGCGGCACAACTTTACCGTGGTACGTGTCGGCGAAGGTGACGCGGGAGGGATTATCGGGAAACAAGCGGGTCAGCCAACCCACCAGCGGCCCGAGCATCCGGGCCAGCGGGTGTTCCCCGGTGCCAACACTGATGTAGGGGTAGAGCCAGCGAGCGTAGACGTAGCCGTGCAGCCGGTCGAAGAGCGAGAAGCCCGGCGTGCGGCGCGCTTCTTCCATAAACGCTTTAGTAGAAGGTTTGAGCGCCATCGTTAATTACCCCACAAAGCCATACCGCTTGCGCAGAGCAGCGGAAAGCTCTCGCAGCAGACCCAGCACCCGCTCGGCCAGCGGCTCAGTGAGCACGCCGCCAGCGCCGCAACTGGGCGTGATCAGCGCCCGGCGCGCCAGCAACTCCCTGTCAAAGCCTTTGCGCACCAACCGCTCCATTCCATCGTCAAAGCGGGCCAGCAACGAGGGGATCGTCTCGGTTGCGGCCGCCTCCCTATCCAACGTGGGGACGATGCCCCAACCCAGGCAACCGCCCCTGGCAAAGAAAGCATGCAGTTCGGCGGGGTAGAGGGTGATGGCCTGCATGTGGTCGTAGGCGTCAAAGTCTAGGATGTCCAGCTCGGTCTCCATCAACAGCGACCAGTCGGTGTTCTCCTCGCAATGGACGCCGGCCAGCCCACCCTGGGCGTGGATGGCGGCGACTACCTCGTTTATGTCCCTGGTGACGTCCTCCCGGCTGACGGTGATAAAGGTCTGCGAGCCAAAGCCCAAAAGAGCCGGCTCGTCGAGGAATATCATCAGTGGGCAGCCAAAGGGTTTCAGTTGGGCCATCTGCCACATTGCCTTCAACGCCACAGATTTGACGACCACATCGTGCAGATGATCGTCGTAATAAGAGCAACGCTTGTCCTGATCGAGCAGATTGGTGCCCAGCGTGAACGGGCCGGTCACTTGTCCCTTGAGCATCAGCGGCGATGGCCGCTCCGGCAACTGGGTTATAAACTCGTCGAATCCCGCCGCGTACCGCGATGAGAGGCCAAAGCTATCGAGCGCGGCCCCCTCCTCGGTCACGGCCAGGTAGCGGGTGTAGAAATCGGTCAATTGATCTACAAAGTCGGGCGCGGCGGTGTCAAAGTAAATCCGCTCCTCCTCCTCATCCAGCACCAGCCCCGGCAACCCCTCGGTGAACTGAGCCATCATATTCTCGTAAAAGACGCGCTTGGGAAATTGCACCCAGGCGGGAATCTCGGGCGTGCTCTCAAACATCAAGTCCGTCCCCCGCACCGCGTCAGTGTGGGGCAGGCTGCCAATGGTGGTCGGCAGACAACACGGCTCGAACATAGATTTGGATATATTTGTACCTGACACTTGCCACCTCTGAAATGTGAAACGTCAACTCCCATCGGACGCTTTTTAGATCACGAATCTCACGAATAGACAATGACACGAATTTTACCAGATTTCTAAGCCTATTTTCCGCACCTCTGGACAGCTTGATTTGGGGCTTGACACTTTGTTCTTCCCAACCCAATTTGGGCAGATTCGCCGTCTGGGTCAGTGAGAAACCAGGTTTTTCTGAAAAACCTGGTTTCTTTCCCCGCTTTTTGAAAAAGACACAAATAGGCTGCGTCAGGATGCGAAATATAGGCTAAGAAACATTCGTGAAATTCGCAAATTCGTATCATCCGTGATAAGAGAATTTGGACTTGTAAAAATGTCCGGTAGTAAAAACGTCAAACGTGAAATGTAGTTAAGCGAGTTATGCTCGGTACTCGGCCTCTATTAGATAGGCCAGCCCCTCCCGCAGCGAAACCTGGGGTTGCCACCCCAGCGCCTTCCGCGCCCGGCCGGCGTCGCCCTGCGAAAAACGCACCTCGCCGGCCCGCGCCGGCCCCAAAGTCGGCGTGAGGTCCACGCCCAGCACATGGTTCAATTCCTCCGCCAATTGCAGTATGCTCGTCTGACGGCCGCTGGCGACGTTAAAGACGGAGCCGATGGCCTCCTCCCGCTCACAGGCCAATAACAACGCCCGCACCACATCCGCCACGTACACAAAGTCGCGCGTCTGCCGTCCATCGCCATAGATGGTCGGACGCTCGCCCCGGCTCATCCGGTTGGCAAAGATGCTGATGACGCCGGAGTAGGGGTTAGTGGGGTCCTGGCGCGGGCCATAGACGTTGAAAAAGCGCAGCGCCACGGTCGGCAGGCCATAGCTGGCGTGGAACGCGCTGCAATAGGCCTCGCCCGTCGCCTTGCTGGCAGCGTAGGGGGAAAGCGGGCGCGGCGGCAGTTCTTCCCGCAGCGGGAGCGCGGTATGATCGCCGTAGAGCGCCGTCGTCGAGGCCAAAACGACGCACCGAACACCGTCCCCGCGCGCGGCATCCAGCACGTTCAGCGTCCCATTTACGTTGACCCGATGGACGCGCCGGGGATCTTCCAGCGAAGCCTGCACTGAGGCGACGGCCGCCAGGTGAAGCACATAGTCGCACCCCGCCACCGCCCGCCGCGCTACATCGGGATCGCTCACGTCCCCTTCGAGCAACTCAATTTGATTGACCACAGCGGCCAGGTTCTCCCGCCGACCAGTGGAAAAATCATCCAGCACACGCACGCGCGCGCCGCGTTTGGCCAATGCTTCGACCAGATGGGAGCCAATAAAGCCAGCTCCTCCCGTGACCAAGTATAAAGTCATTCTGTATGTTCCTCCAACATTCCTCTGATTCGCGCAGCGACCATCTCGATGGCGACCTCGTTAAAGCCCCCCTCCGGGATGATAACGTTGGCGTAACGCTTGCTAGGCTCGACGAACTCCAGGTGCATCGGGCGCACCGTCGAGAGGTATTGCTCGCAGACCGACTCGACGCTGCGCCCCCGCTCCTCGACATCGCGCCGCAAGCGGCGGATAAAGCGCACGTCAGCATCAGTATCCACGTAGAGTTTGACGTCGAACAAATCGCGCAATTCCAACTCGACAAAGACCAAGATGCCTTCGATCAAAACCACCGTCTCTGGCTCCACGCGGCGCGTCTGCTGTGTACGCGTGTGAGTGGTGAAATCATAGGTCGGGATTTCGACAGCGCGACCAGCGCGCAACTCCCTCAGATGTTCGATCAGTAGCTCCGTCTCCAATGAGCTCGGATGATCAAAATTGACCTGGGCGCGCTGGGCCGGCGACAGGTGACTGAGATCACGATAGTAGGCATCGTGGGGAATGTAGGCAATGTGCTCGGCTCCCACGCGCCGAAGAATCTCGTTCGCCACCGTCGTCTTGCCAGAGCCGGTCCCACCGGCTACTCCTACCAAGATTGGTCGCATTTTTTCTTCTCCATCAAGTTGCAAATGTCAAGTGGCCACTGTTACGATGAGGAACAGGGCAGCGATGACTATCAATCCAGTTCGCAGGCGCGGGTAGCGGCGTGGGCTTGACCAAGCTGCACTCCAGGCCAGCCACGCTCCCACCAGCCCACCCTCGCCGGGGCGACCGCTCCATACCGTCCCCCGCTGCCATAGGTTGACCAGCGCCACGCCTCCGACCAACAACGTGAGCAGCGCGTAGGTCGCAGTGAAAGGCCATTCGGCGTCAGTGGACAGGCTCAAAGCCTCGCCCATCATCCGCGCGCCAAGCCCCCCACAGACGACGAGCATCAAGCTCATCAATGCGCCACTTTCGGCGCTCGCAGGCCCAAGCGAACCAAAAAGGGCAACTCCAGTCAACACCAGCGCCGGGAGAACGCGCGCCGCGTTACCCCAGGGTTTAGAATAATGGTGATGGGTTCCCACCGGAGCAGCACAAGTCGCCATCAGCAACAGGCGCGAGGCAGGTGCAGAGAGAGCGGGGTCTCCCCACCACGCGAGCAGCGCCCCGGCCAATAGCAGCGTCCCCGCCAGCCAGTTGACGACGCGCGCGGCGCGAGCGAGGTCGGGCGTCTGGCGAGAGCCTTCCCACACCGCCAGCCCAATCGCCGTCAATAGGACGCCGCAGGCCAATCCGGCAAAGACGCCAACGGCAGGCATCTCAGCCCTCCTCCCTCACCAGAGCTGACGGGAGATTACCGGCGCCCCTGGCTCCTCCCGCTTCCTCCCGCAACCAGAAGCGACGCGCGGGCCAGACCACGCTTCCCAATAACCCCACCATCAGAAACACGAGGCCAGTAGCGGTGGGCCACAAGCCAGGATTGAAGGTGGCTGTCAACTGCGCGTAGGGCGCGGCGATAGATTCTAGCGTCACGTCATCCACGATCAGTTCTGTATCTCCCTCCATCACCGTCTCGACCGCCAACCGTCCGGGCGGGCTGCGGTAGACCTGGACAAGTACGGAACTATCGGACTGTGGAGCCAATCGGACGATCAGTTGGACCTCTGGGATAGCAAGGTACTGATCCTCAGCGAGCGCCAGTTTCAGTTGAGTGACAGGGTCAGCCTCAAAGGCTTGTTGGAGTGATAGGGGATGCCCGTCAGCATCGGCAGCGCTGACTTGCGCGCCCGGCCCGCGCTGTTCGACATACGTCACGATGCCGGGGCTATGTGTAACTCTGCTGGCGTCCTTGCTCAGTGCGACCCATCCTGCGGCATCGGGCAGTGTGACCCGCTCGCCGCTTTGGACGATCAATCCCTCGACTCGCCAGCCCCACAGGTGGGTGATGAGCAACCCTAGCAAAAGCAGCAATGCGCCACTGTGAGCCAGCAGGGGAAACAGTTCGGCCCACGGCCAGCGATCGACCTGGAAGAGCGGTGGGGCACTCAACACTCGATAGCGTCGGCTTTGCAGGTCGTCCAGCACATCGGCCAGGCTCGCGTCCGCAAGCGCCCGCCAATCTCCCGCCGGCTTGAACATCTTCCTCCCCTGTCGCAACCGCTCGCCGCTTTCTATCAGCCGAAGCAGCAGGCATCCAGAGAGCAGCGCCAGCAGCGCGCGAAAGGCAAGAGAGCGAGTAATAGTGAACAACCCCAACGCCCGCATCGTCGCGGCCGCTTCTCCAAAACGGGCTTGCGCGCCAGAGAGCCATTGTGCGTAAGCAATCGGGTCGCCCGGCGGCATTTGGGGCAGCCAGGCTGTGAGGGTCAGCCCGGCGGCGAGGCCCAACAGCAAGATGACCGGCAACCCGTCGCCGGTCACAACACGCCAAATAATCCGCCAGGGGTCACGTGGAGCTTGAGAGATCATCGCTTCTCTGCATTAGTCTCAGTAGATCCAAAATGTTACGACAACAAGACCTCGGAGGTCTCTCGAGAGCGCCTTTGCCGGTAAAAACGGGCGCAATCTAAGCAATTTTGCTGCCACTGTCACCTTCCGAGACCTCCGAGGTCTGAAATTTGGATCTACTGAGTCTGCATTAGAAAGAAAGCCCCTTCTGCGGGGCTTGGATGTAAAGCCACCCTTGGGAATCGAACCCAAAACCTATCGCTTACGAAGCGATTGCTCTGCCGATTGAGCTAGGGTGGCACACGAGCTATTATACCAGCATCGCCAATCATTGGCAAATTGAACAACGGAATGAAAAATAACAGATTCGGAGCAGTTGTAGTTTTTGGCTAGTTTATGGTACAATACCACGAAATGGCCTTCGACACACCGTTCCGCGCCTGAGAATACCAACATAAATATGGAGAGACACTATGAGCAAAGATTTTCCCGGCAAAGGCAAGGTGGCCGTCCTGAGAACCAGACCGGAGACGGTACTGGAGGACTATGCCCGGCTGATGGAACTGGCAGGGGTGCGCGAGACCCTGCCTAAAGATAAAGAGACCATCCTGAAAATCAACATCTCCTGGCAGACTTGGTACCCGGCCTGCTCGACCGCCCCCTGGCAACTGGAAGGGGTGATCCAGGCATTGCAGAACGCCGGCTACGAGAACCTGATCGCCGGTCACAACGATACCGTCGTCGTGAACGCCTACGTGGGCGAAGAGAACAACAAGCACAAGTACGTCACAGATAAATACGGCCTGCGCAACGCCCACCTCTACGAGCCAGAGTACAACTGGGTGCGCTACGAGCCAAAACAGCCCTTTTTGGTGCTGGACAAGGTCTATCCAGAGGGGGTCTACATTCCAGAGATTTTTATCGGGCGCAATATCATCCAGTTGCCGACAGTAAAAACACACGTCTTTACCACCATCACCGGCTCGATGAAGAACGCTTTCGGCGGACTGCTGGGACAAAAGCGACATTGGACCCATTCCGTCATCCACGAGACCGTGGTGGACTTGTTGATGATCCAGCAGGACATCCACCCCGGCCTGTTCGCCGTGATGGATGGTACCTTTGCCGGAGACGGCCCCGGCCCCCGCGCCATGCGTCCGCACGAGAAGGACATCATCCTGGCCTCGGCCGACCAGGTGGCGATTGACGCCATATCGGCCAAGATGCAGGGCTTTGACCCGCTCTCCCTCCCCTTTATCCGCACCGCCCACGAGATGGGGCTGGGCGTGGGCGACCCCGCTCAGATCGAGATCGTGGGCGAGGACCCGGACTGGGTGATGGCCCAGGACTGGAACTTTATCCAGGAGGATACTTTTGCCAGCCGGGGACAGAAAATGATCTATCACGGCTGGCTGCACCCGTTCGAGCCGCTGCTGCTGCGCACCCCCCTGGTGCCCTGGTCCTACTTTGCCAGTAACTTTTACCACAACGTCTACTGGTATCCATTCATAGGGCGCAAACGGGTAGAGGCCGCGCTAGAAACCAAGTGGGGCCGCATGTTCAGCGAATACGGGGCCGAGGCCGGGCTGCGCGGCGCGGTGATGCCGGGGATGGAGCCAAAAGCGGTCACCACTGCCGCCGTCGGCCTGACCGCTCTGGCCGCGGCTCTAGGCGCGGGCGCGTGGTGGCTCAAGCGTCGCCAAAAGGAAACGTAGTGCACCGTGAGCATCAAAAAAGCAATATGAAGAGAGAAGTTGAGAATAAAGATGAGCTTGGTCCCGAATACGACTTGACACAATTACTCAAAGAAGGAATACAGGGTAAATACGCGCAGCGGTACGAGGAGAGCACAAACCTGGTGTTGTTAGCGCCAGACGTAGCAAGCGCCTTTCCGAACGAAGAGGCAGTAAATGAGGCTTTGCGGACCGTGATACGGCTTGCCAGCATCCCAACAATCAGAGCACAAACCTAATCACAGAGGAGACGACAAATGATAGAACCCAGCAAACTAGGCGCACTGTTCGATGGGCTGCGCGCAACAGTCACCATCGCCGACGAGGAATACCGCATCATCTTTATGAACGATCTGGCCGTCGAGCACTATGCCTACGGCGGCGGTGAGGCGTTGATCGGCAGCGATCTGCTCGACTGCCATAACGCCGAGTCGCAAGACATGCTCCGCCAGATGTACGCCCGCTACCGCGCCGGTGATCTGACCCCCACCCGCTACCGTGAGGGCGAAGGGGACAACCTTTGGAGAGGCATAGTTATGATTCCGCTAGTGGTCGAGGGCCAATTCCGGGGCATCGCAGAACTGGGTTGGAACGAACACCCCGATCTGGTATTCGAAGAGTAAACTTACGCATCACATAACACACACTTAGGAGGTTTCATAATGATCATTGGAGTACCGAAGGAGATCAAGGATAACGAATACCGCGTGGCCATGACACCAGGGGGAGCCCGCCAGTTGGTGGAAGCCGGGCACAAAGTGCGGGTCGAGACTAACGCTGGCGAAGGTAGCGGATTCCTCGACGCGCAATACCAGGAAGCCGGCGCCAAGATTGTGCCCACCAACACCGACGCCTGGAACGCGCAGATGGTAGTCAAGGTCAAAGAACCGCAGCCCAGCGAATATGATTTTCTGCGGCCAGACTTGATACTCTTTACCTACCTGCACCTGGCGGCGGAGGAGCGATTGACCCGCGAGATGATGGCGCGTGGACCGACCGGCATCGCCTACGAGACCGTAGAACTATCCAACGGACACCTACCTCTGCTGACCCCTATGAGCGAGGTGGCCGGGCGGATGGCTATTCAGGTCGGCGCGTATTACCTGGAGAAAATGAACGGTGGGCGTGGCAAGCTCCTGGGGGGTGTCCCGGGCGTGCGACCAGCCGACGTGGTCATCGTTGGCGCGGGAGTGGTGGGCACCAACGCGGCCCAGATGGCGTTGGGAATGGGCGCGCACGTCTTTATAGTTGACATCAATCTCGACCGGTTGCGCTACCTCGACGAAGTGATGGGTGGGCGACTGACCACCCTGAGTTCTAACCCCCTCACCATCGCCGAGGCCGTGCGGCGGGCCGACCTGGTGGTGGGAGCGGTACTGATCAAGGGGGGCAAAGCGCCCAAACTGGTGACCCGCGAGATGATCGGCACTATGACTCCAGGCAGCGTGATCGTAGACGTGGCGGTTGATCAGGGAGGCTGCGTCGAGGCCACGCGACCCACTACCCATTCCGACCCGATTATCATGGTGGATGGCGTTATTCTCTATTGCGTAGCCAATATGCCAGGAGCCGTGCCGCGCACGAGTACCTATGCCCTGAGCAACGCTACCCTCCCTTACGCCGTCAAACTGGCCAATATGGGCGCTGAGGCCGCCGTCAGGGCCAATCCTGCCCTGGCAAAGGGAGTGAATACCTACAAAGGCAAAATCACCTATCCTGGCGTCGCCGAAGCGTTCGATTTGGAATGCACGCCGCTCAACACGCTGCTCTAGGGTTGAGTCCAGTCGAGCGTAAGTGGAGGGGGGGCTTGATGGTGCTCTTGGCCAGGTTTGTCAAGGCTGTGTGCGCTGCTCCTACGCCACCGCCTACGAGAAAATCGAGGAGGCGCTGGAGCGGTTGCAGCGGTTCGTGAGAAGGCACGGGTAGGCGGCAAAATCAACAGAAAGCATTTGCACCCTGTTTCAAATAGATATATAATTTACCATGGTTGAGCGCATCTGTCACAGACATTCCTCTTGCGCCCAACTGTGCTACACTGGTCGTTCGGCTATGGATTTCTTGCCCCCAAGGGAAAGGAGGTGTTGCGCGGAAGAGAAAACACGAACGGACAGAATGTACCAAATTCCCATTTTCTGTACAATCAAGTTCCTATATAAATAAGGAGGAGACGACCATGTTCAAGAAAGTCACACTTTTGCTCTTGACGTTGATTGTGACCGTTCCCGTGCTCACCAGTTGCGGTGGCGGAGGAGCAAGCACGATCAAGATCGGGCTGGACGTGCCGATGACGGGTGACATTGCCTACGTGGGCACGCAGTCCCAACGCGCCGCCGAGATGATGGTCGCGGACATCAATGATGCCGGCGGCCTGGATGTCGGTGGCAAAAAATACACCATTGAGTTGGTAGTCGAGGACAATGAGTCCAAGGCTGAATCGGCGACGGCGGCAGCGACCAAGCTGATCGCTCAGGACATGGTGTTGGCAATCGTCGGCCCGCAGTCCAGCAAGCAAGCTGTGCCCACCGGCGAGGTGTGCAACGAGAACGAGACCCCGATGGTCAGCCCCTGGTCAACCAACCCCAATACCACACTGAACCGGCCCTGGGTCTTCC
>DUEK01000025.1 GCA_011192155.1 Thermoflexia bacterium | reverse complement strand
ACGCAGGGAAGTCTCACCCATTATTTCCCCCTTCTCCATTACTTGTCAGACGCGGAGTAAAAGTTATTATAGATTATGCCAGCAATTCCCGTTTTGTAGCCGCGATTTCGCAATCGCGGCTACGACCCGACTTTTCACCCATAACGGGAATTGCTGAGATTATGCAACGTCTTGCGCAAAAAGTCAATCCAAGCTATGTACTCCCCTCAACCGCGCAACCAGCGCACTTACCGGCCGTTCGCGGCGAGGAGAAGGGCCCAAAGGATCGGCGACAGTCTTTTCTCCCAATATGGCATAGAAAGTGTTGAGCACGCCATAAGCCAGCACGTCCAGTTGGTAGCCGCCCTCGAGTGTAAATAGAATCCGTCCATCGCACAATTGCTCGGCCATACGCACCAATTCCCGCCCCAACTGGGCATAGCCGGTCAGTGAAAGGTTCATCATTGCCAATGGGTCGCTCCAATGGGCATCGTACCCCGCCGAAACAAGGATCAGGTCAGGCCGAAATCGCTCCGCCAGCGGCCAGACCAGTTCGGCAAACACCTGCGCGTAGCCGGCGTCGCCCACGCCCGATGGCAGCGGCGCGTTGAGCAGCGTTCCCCGGCCAGCGCCCTGGCCTGTCTCGTTCCAGAGGCCAGTGCCTGGATAGTGCGGGTACTGGTGGCTGGAAAAGTAGAACACCGCTGGATCGTCGGCAAAAGTATCTTGGGTCCCGTTGCCGTGATGCACGTCAAAGTCGGCGATAAAGACGCGCTCCACTTTCCCGCCCGCCAGGGCGGCCCGCGCGGCTATGGCGACGTTATTGAAAAGGCAAAAGCCCATTGCGCGAGCGGCGGTGGCATGATGACCGGGCGGGCGCACTAGGGCAAAGCCATTGACAATTTCGCCCGCCAGCGCCGCTTCCACCGCTCGCGCCAGTCCGCCGGCGGCCATCAACGCCGCATCGAAGGAGTGCGGAGAGACGTAGGTATCTGGGTCGAGGTAGCCGCCGCCCGCCTGAGACTGGTGCTGCACTCGCGCGATGTGTTGGGGTGTATGCACGCGCTCCAACTCCTCGGCCGTCGCCGGACGGGGTTCTAGATGCTTGAGGCGCGGCAACATCTTTTCGTCTTCCAACGTTTTCATGATGCGCCTCAGGCGACGGGCGTTTTCAGGGTGAGAGGGCAAATCGTGCTCGAGGTAGATTGGATCGTAGACGTAGGCTGTATCCATAACTCTCCCGCCTTGTGTCTTTGTGTCTTTCCCGTAAAGAATGTGGAGCAAATTGGCAATGATCCTACTCACTTTTATTGTATCATCAGATACTGCTTTGAGCAACTCACCCGGCCGCGCACTTTGACAACACCCGTCGCACGGTGTACAATCCTTTCCACGTTTTTGACCTGAGGAGGTATCCAATTGAGCAAATCTTTTAACTATGGCGGGCAAGCGGTCTTGGAAGGAGTGATGATGCGCGGATCGCGCACCATGGCGGTCGCGGTACGCACGCCCGAAGGGGACATCCTCGTGCAGACCGAACCGCTCAACGAGGCCCTTTACAGCGGCCCGATCAGCCGTATCCCGTTTCTGCGCGGCCTGGTTTCACTGTGGGACGCGCTTGGCCTGGGGACAAAGGCGCTGATGATGTCAGCCGATGTGGCGGTGGGCGAAGAAGCGTCGCTTTCAGGCCCCGTTGCCTGGGGAACGGTCGTTTTGGGCGTCGGTATGGGAGTCGGGCTTTTTATGATGCTGCCCTCCTTCCTGGTCGGACTGGTCGCCTCATACCTCCCCGCTGAGTGGCTCGCCAGCCTACTGGAGGGCATTGTGCGGCTGTTCTTGATCGTAGGCTACATCTGGGCTGTTGGACGCATGCCCGATATACGGCGCGTGTTCGCCTATCACGGCGCGGAACACAAGACAGTCCACGCCTATGAGGCCGGAGCTGAATTGACTGTGGAAGAGGCGCGCCGTTTCTCGACAGCGCACACTCGCTGCGGCACAGCCTTTCTCCTCACATTAGTCGTGCTGACGATGTTGATCTTTGCCCCTTTCAAGCCGCCATCGCTGCTCTGGCGGTTGGCCAGCCGGATCGTGCTGCTACCCGTCATTGCCGGCATCTCTTATGAATTTATCCGCCTGACGGCCCGTTTTGCCGACCGGGCCTGGGTGCGAGCGTTGGCCGCGCCGAACCTGGCGCTCCAACGATTGACCACCCGCGAACCGGACGATGGAATGTTGGAAGTGGCAATCAGGGCGCTCAAGGCCGTGCTGGCAGACGAAGGCGTCCTCACCGGTGAGGCAGCGGAATGAGCGAGGTATTGGCCGCAATCCGGCGACGCAGAAGCATCCGCAGCTACGGAGACCGTCCGGTGGAGCCAAGCTTGCTCGAGCAACTGCTGGCCGCGTCTGGCGCGGCGGGCCGTCTGACTCGAGCTCCCCCGCGCGTCGCGCTGGTCAGCGGCGTGGAGCAGACGCGCCGCATCCTGACCTACATGGTCGGCTCCTACGGGTTGGTGCGGAACCCGCCCTATTTGCTGGTGGGGGTGCTGCCCCAGGAGAGCGACGCGGCCCGGCTCGACCTGGGGTACGTGCTGGAGCAGGTGGTGCTGGAGGCGACGAGGCTGGGACTAGCCACTTGCTGGATCACCGGCTCCTACGACGCCCGGCGCGCCGGAGACATCGTGGGGCTGGCGCCGGGAGAGGTAGCGGCGGCGGTCTGCGCACTGGGCTACCCCGACGAGGGCCGTTGGAGCCGTCTCCACAACCGCACCGTGCGCCGGCTAGCCGGCGGCCACCGGCGCAAACCACTGACAGAGATCATCTTCTCCGAACGTTGGGGGGAGCGCTGGTCGCCAGACCAATCCGATCCAGTGTTGGTGAGCGTGCTCAAGTACGCCCGGCTGGCCCCCTCGGCCACCAACCGCCAGCCGTGGCGCTTCATCGTCAGGTCTGGTCACGTGGCTCTCGTGCTGGTGCGGCCCGCTCCCATAGACGGGGGCATCGTGATGGCTCACTTTGCGCTGGCCTCCGCCGCGCTAAGGTATGCCGGGCGCTGGGAGGTGCAGCTGGGAGACGGTACCCTGGCACAAGAGTACGGATTGCCAAAGTACGCGTCCCCCGTGGCGCTGTGGAAGTAAACCCCAAAGGTTTTCCGAAACCTTTGGGGTTTGGTATAATCGGCTCGGACTCGCCAATGGAAAAAATCCGCTTGCTGCACTTTGCCGACCTCCACGTCGGTATGGAAAACTATGGTCGTCTGGATCCCGCCACCGGCGTCAACGGGCGGGTGCTGGACTTTTTGCGTCGCTTTGACGAACTGATTGACTATGGGTTGGAGCGTGAGGTAGACCTGGTTATCTTTGCCGGGGACGCTTACAAGCGCCGCAGCCCCAACCCCACCTACCAGCGGGCCTTTGCTCGACGGATCAAACGGCTGGCCGATGCCGGCGTGCCCGTTCTCCTCCTGATCGGCAATCACGACCTGCCGGCGATGGTGCAGAAAGCGTCCAGCGTGGATATCTTTCGCACGCTGGACGTGCCCAACGTCATCGTGGCGCGAGACGAGAGGGTACACCGCATCGAGACGCGCCGCGGCCCGGTGCAGGTCGCCGCCGTTCCCTACCCGGTTCGCCAGCGCCTCCTGGCCCACGACGAGTACCGGGGGCTTTCCATCAAAGAGTTGGACGAGGCGCTCCAGTCTATCGTTACCGAAAACATCGAGGCGCTGGCAAAAAAGCTCGATCCAGAGATACCGGCCGTGCTCGCCGCCCACCTGAGCGTCTCTGAGGCCAAGTGGGGCTCCGAACGAAGCGTCATGCTCGGACGAGATGCGGTCGTGCTCAAGTCGGCGCTGGACGACCCGGCCTGGGACTATGTGGCGCTCGGTCACGTCCACAAACACCAGAGCCTCAACGGAGACGATCACCCGCCGATCGTCTATGCCGGCAGTCTGGAGCGAATTGATTTCGGCGAGGAAGGGCAGCCCAAGGGGTTCTGCTGGGTCGAACTGGCGCGGGGGGAGACAACGCGCGGTTGGACAGCCGCGTGGGAGTTCGTCCAGGTGGACGCCCGGCCCTTTGTCACCATCAGCGCCGACGTGCGCGAGTCCGCCAGCCCGCTGATGACGCTGGAACAAGCCATCGCCGGGCGCGATCTGCGCGACGCCGTCGTGCGCCTGCGTCTGCAATTGCGGGCCGACCAAGAGCCGACCGTGCGCGACCGGGACGTGCGCGGCCTGCTATCCGACGCCTACTTTATCGCTGGCATCATCCGCGAGGTGGAGCGGGAGGCGCGGGTGCGGCTGGGGAGCCTGGCCCCAGAGGAGATGACTGACCGCGAACTGCTGACCAAGTACTTGGAGGCCAAAAACACTGAGCCGGAACGAGCCGAGGTGTTGTTGGAACATGCCGAGGCCATCTTCACAGACCCTAAAGGCCTCCCAGACCTTTAAGGTCTCAGCAAAAGGAGGAACCCATCAATGCCAGAAATCCGCTGTTGCGTTCTCGGCGCCACCGGCTTTATCGGTGGGCAGATCGCGCGCGCGGCGCTGGCCCAGGGCTGGCAGGTGCGCGGACTGCGTCGCCGACCGGACGCCGTCGGCGCCATCGGCGTCATCGGCGACCTGGAAATCGAGTGGGTGTCTGGCGACGCGACCGACCTGGCCTCGCTGGTGACAGCCATGCGCGGCTGCCCACTCGTCTTTCACGCGGCCGGCTACTATCCCCACCGCGCCCGTGATGTGCAGGAGACGGTGCGTCACGGCGTGCTCCAGATGCGCAACGTGTTGAAGGCCGCGTCCGCCGCCGGGGTCAAGCGGCTGGTCTATACCAGCGCGCTCACCACCGTCGGGCCGCCCACGGAGCCGGGCCGGTTAGCCGGAGAAAAAGACGCGTACACACCCGGATCCATCCCCTTGCCCTATTTCGAGGTCAAGTGGGCGATGGAGATGGAGGCCGTGCGGGCCACGATGCAGGGGCTGCCGGTCGTCATCCTCTTGCCCAGCGTCGTCTTCGGCCCCGGCGACGTCAAGCCGACCACGGGCAAGATAATGCTGATGGCGGCCAAAGGACGGATTCCGGGCTATATCCAGGGCGAGATCAACGTCGTGGACGTGCGGGACGTGGCGGCGGGACACATCGCGGCCGCCCGGCGAGGCAAACCGGGGCGACGTTACATCCTGGGCGGCCATAATTTGCCCATCCGCGAGGTGCAGACCATCATCGCAAAAGCCGCGGGCCGCAAGCCGCCGCGCGCCACGTTGCCGCTGTGGCTGACGCGCGCCATCGCGGAGACGGGCAGTTGGCTGGGCATCCCCGGCACCCATCACCTGCGCGCCATTCGTCACTGGCAGCCGCTGGATACTGCCCGCGCGCGCGAAGAACTCGGCTTACCCGCGCCCATTCCCTTTGAGCAAACCTGCCGCGACGCGTTGGACTGGTTCCGCGAGCGCGATTACCTAAAGGGCGCGCCGGACGATCAACCGACAAAAGAAGCGGATTAACCGAGAGCTTGTATTGATGTCCCAAGACTATGAACCAAAGCTCACCCCATTCCAACGTTTTCTCAGCAGCCGCACGATCACCGGGGCGGGGATGCTGCTCAGCAAGTACGCCCCGCCATTCCTGGGATACGGTGTAGCAGACCTCATCTCGGGGCTGATCAACCGGCTCAGGCCAGACGTGTACTGGATACTGCACGCCAACCTGCGCCGCGTAATGGGGGCTGAAGCGGATGGAAAGACCTTGCATAGGTTGGTGCAGCAGAGTTTTCGCAATAACGCCCGCAACGATTACGATCTCTGGCGACTGGTGAGCCGGGGGCCGGAGGCGATACGCGCCGCTGTCCGCATCCCGCCCCAGGCCTGGGCGCACATAGAGCAAGCCCAAGAGCGCGGCAAGGGGACAATCATCACTGGCGCCCACACCGGCAACTTTGATCTGAGCATCCTGGCGCTGGCGGCGCACGGGTTAGAGATTCAAGTATTGGGACTGGCGCGCCCCCCGGCCGGCGGATTTGATCTGATGGACCGAATGCGGGCGCGCTCCGGTGTACGCCTGACAACCATCAGCGTGCAGACATTGCGCGAAGCCATCAAACGGTTGCGCGCCGGAGGGATCGTGCTGACCGGCATAGACCGGCCCGTGGGCGGCATAGGGCAAGAGGTCGAGTTCTTTGGCCGCCCCGCCCCCCTGCCGACCGGTCACGTACGGCTGGCGCTCAAGACCGACGCCGCCGTCATCGTCGCCAGTCCCTACCGCGACCCGCAGCAGGGCAACGTGGTGACCATCTCCCCGCCGCTAGAGATGGTGCGCAGCGGAGATCGGGGCGAGGATCTGCGCGTCAATCTGCGGCGCGTGACCGGATGGCTGGAGAAATACATCCACGCCCACCCAGAACAGTGGGCCATGTTTCTTCCCGTGTAGTGCGCTATCTAATTCCAAGAGCACAGATTCAAGAGGTATCCATGTCCATTCGCGTACTCACAGAGGAGGTCGCTTCGCAAATCGCCGCCGGCGAGGTGGTGGAGCGGCCCGCGTCTGTAGTCAAGGAACTGGTCGAAAACAGCATAGACGCCGGCGCGCGCGACGTGCAAGTGGAGGCGCGCGGCGGCGGGAAGCAGCTCATCCGCGTGAGCGACGACGGCTGCGGCGTGCCGGCTGCTGACGCGGAACTGGCCTTTCACCGCCACTCGACCAGCAAGTTGACTACGGCGGACGATCTAATCCGCATCACTACGCTGGGCTTTCGGGGCGAGGCGCTGGCCTCCATCGCCGCCGTCAGCCGGGTAACGTTCGTCACCCGCTCCGCCGACGATACGGTGGGCGCGCTCTTGCGGCTGGAAGGGCTGCGGGTGACGACGCGCCAGGAAAGCGGGCGACCCCCGGGCACAGCGGTGACGGTGGAGGACTTGTTCTTCAACATCCCGGCCCGGCTCAAGTTCCTGCGCACTGAGCGCACCGAGCGCCGGCACATTGATAGCTGGCTCACCCGCTACGCGATGGCCTACCCGGAGGTGCGCTTTACCCTCAACCACGATGGACGAACCGTCTTTCAATCGCCTGGCCTGGGACCAGACCGACTGCGCGACGTGTTGGTGGAGGTCTATGGGCTAGAGATTGGGGCTGCCGTGATCGAGATTCTCCCCAACGGCCAACTTGCATCCTCCATCCAGGTCGCGGGTTTTGTCGGCCCGCCCTCGTTGCACCGGGCCAACCGCGGCTATATAACGCTCTTTGTCAACGGGCGCTGGGTGCAGGATATACGATTGAGTTACGCCATCATCCAGGCCTACCACACGCTCCTGCCCTCCGGGCGCTACCCGCTGGCGGTGGTGATGGTGTGCGTGCCGCCGGAGGAGGTGGACGTGAACGTGCATCCCGCCAAGAGCGAGGTGCGCTTCCGCGACGGCGACGCGGTGTTCCGGGCGGTACAAAAGGCGGTGCGTCACACACTGCTGGAGCGCTCGCCCGTGCCCATCGCCGCTCGCGCGTTGACCGCGTGGCCCGGCTCATCCGCCCAACGGCAGAGCGAGCGCCGCGAACGGTTGGCCGAACTGAGGCCACAATCGACCGGCGAACAGTTGCGCTTTGGGGAAAAGCCAATCGACGGTGCAGGAGACGTACGCGCGCCCTCAAAAGATCGGCTGCCGCCACTGCGGGTGGTAGGCCAACTGGGTGTTACTTACGTCGTGGCCGAGGGGCCGGAGGGGCTGTACCTGATTGACCAGCACGCGGCCCACGAGCGGGTGTTGTTCGAGCGACTGCTGGCGGCGCGAAAGCGGGCGGACACAGCCTCGCAGGAGCTCCTAGAGCCGCAGCCGGTGGAACTTTCGACAGATGCGGCGGGCCTGCTGGAGGAGCACTTGGAGACGCTGGCAAGCCTGGGCTTTCAGATGGAGCCTTTTGGCGGGACGACGATGCTGGTGCGCGCGCTGCCCGCGCTGGTGGCGCAGGATAATCCCCGCCAAGTATTGGAAGATATAGCAGCGGCGTTCTTGGCGGGTGATGCGCCGTTGGCGGGCAAGGTCGAAGAGGCGGTAGCGCGGTCCGTGTGCAAGCGGGCCGCAATCAAGGCCGGCCAGGTGATGGCGCAGGCGGAGATGGAGGAGTTGATTCGGGCGCTGGAACAATGCACCAGCTCGCGCACCTGTCCCCACGGGCGGCCCACGATGATCCATTTGAGCGTGGAGCAACTGGCGCGGGAATTTGGACGGTAAGGCATATATCTTCGGGGGAAAATGTGGCAGAACAAAATAAAATGACGCATCCTGTTGTCTACCTGGCAGGGCTGTTCAGTTCTAATGCTCTCTCAGTACAGAGCGCTCACGGCCCATGCAACAAAACATTAACTTTTGGGTAATTTTCTACCCAAAATCGCCCTCGGGGACGAGGGCTAGAGCCTCAGTAGATCCAAAATGTTACGACAACAAGACCTCGGAGGTCTCTCGAGAGCGCCTTTGCCGGTAAAAACGGGCGCAATCTAAGCAATTTTGCTGCCAATGTCACCTTCCGAGACCTCCGAGGTCTGAAATTTGGATCTACTGAGTCTACAAGGAAATTCACCTAGATCAGGGATACCGTATTGATTTACTCGTGGAGCGAAAGGTAATCGTAGAGCTCAAGGTCGTTGAGCGAATCGCCCCAGTTCACGAGGCTCAGGTACTCTCCTATCTGAGGTTTTCTGGGTGCAAAATTGGCCTGTTGCTCAATTTCAACGTCAAGCTGCTCAAGGATGGCATTCGCCGCTTTATAATGTAATTTTTCTTTGTGTAACTCTGTGTAAATTCGTAAGGAGTAGATGATGAGTTCTGAACTTGTTTTGTTGGAAAAATCTGATGGCGTCGCTACTGTCACACTCAATCAGCCGGAGACGTTGAACGCGCTCAGCTACGATGTGCTGGTCCGGCTGCGCGAGGTCGTGGATGAGGTGGCGGGCGACCCTGACGCGCGGGCGGTGGTGCTCACCGGGGCCGGGCGCGGGTTCTGCTCCGGGGCCAATCTGCTGGGCGGCTCTGGTGAATCGCTCGCCAGCGGCGGCATGGGGGTGCGGGCGGCCCTGATGCGCATGAACGATCTGCTGACCGACATCGCCGAGATGGAAAAACCGTGGCTGGCGGCGATCAATGGACCGGCGGTGGGCGGCGGCTGCAGCCTGGCCCTGGTCTGCGATCTGGCGCTGATCGCGGAATCGGCCTACATGTCCCTGGGCTATGTCAACATCGGCATGGTGCTCGATATGGGCAGCACCTTTATCACGCCCCGCCTGGTGGGGTTGCGCAAGGCGAAAGAACTGGCCTTTTTCGGCGAGCGCGTCTATGGGCCGGAGGCGGCCGAGATCGGCCTGACCAACCGGGTCGCGCCGGACGACGAGTTGATGGACACCGCCCGCGAGTGGGCGGCGCGATTGGCGGACGGGCCGGCGCTCGCCATCGGCGCCATCAAGCTGGGGATGCAGCGCGCATTGCACACCACCTTCCGCGACGCACTCCACTGGGAGGCACAGATGCTGGCCCTCATCGCCCAGACCGATGACGCAGCCGAGGGGTTGACCGCTTTCTACCAGAAGCGAAAGCCCGAGTTCAAGGGCCAGTAGTGAACGATGTCCCCCAAATCGGCACGCTGAATGAAAAGCCCCTGCACGCCGCTCTGAAGGAGTGGTACGCGCAGCCGGGCGACCGGTTCGAGGTGTCTGTGGACGGGTTCGTTATAGACATCGTCCGGGGCGAGCTCCTGGTGGAGATTCAGACGGGAGGCTTTTCGGCCATCAAGCGCAAGCTGACCACGCTTACGGCCCGCCACCCACTGCGGCTGGTCTATCCGGTCGCGCGGGAAAAGTGGATCGTCAAGCTGGCACAAGATGGAAGCGGCCGGTTGGGCCGCCGCAAGTCGCCCAAGCATGGCGCGTTCGAGCACGTTTTTGCCGAGTTGGTAAGTTTCCCCAGTTTGCTTTCCGTCCCCAATTTCTCCCTGGAGGTGTTGCTCATCCAGGAGGACGAGGTTCGCCGCTACGACGGGAAGCGCGGCTGGCGGCGCAAGGGCTGGGTCACTCACGAGCGCAAGCTGCTGGAGGTGGTGGAGCGGCGGCTTTTTGAGACGCCCGCCGATATGGGCGAGCTCGTCCCCTCTGACTTGGCAGAACCGTTCACTACATCCGATCTGGCTGCCGCTATCGGCCAACGCCGCTGGCTGGCGCAAAAGATGGCCTATTGCCTGCGCGAGATGGGCGCGCTCGCGCCAGTGGGGAAACAGGGCAACTCGATCTTGTACAGCCGAGCTTGAGACACAATGGTATCCAATAGTGAAAGGTGTACGCGCTTTTTGATCTGCCCGGTCTGCGAGGCCCAGCTTGCTCAAGTTGGCGCCACCCTCAAGTGTCCCCAGGCGCACTCGTTTGACATCGCGCGAGAGGGGTACGTCAACCTGCTGCTCTCAAGTGGAAAACGGCCCAAGATTGTGGGCGATACGAAAGAGATGCTACGGGCGCGCCGGGATTTCCTGGCCCGTGGGTTCTACGGCCCGCTATCCGACGCGCTCAACGAGCGTATCCACAACCACCTGGCTGGCGACGTTTCCTCAGCCTGTATCGCCGACGTTGGCTGCGGCGAGGGCTACTATATCGGCCGGCTGAAGCGTCATCTCGATAGCCGGCCAGGATTTGACCACCTCTGCTACTTTGGCCTGGACGTCTCTAAAGAGGCTGCCAGGCTGGCGGCCAAGCGATACCAGGATATTTGTTTCATCGTTGCCAGCGTCAATCGCAAGCTGCTGTTCTCCGGCGGCTCTGTGCGGGTTTTGACGAACGTCTTTGCGCCGAGGAACGTCGTCGAGTTCGATAGGGTGCTCGCTCAGGATGGGGTGCTGCTGATAGTCATTCCCAATCCGCGCCACCTGGCGAGCTTGCGTTCGAGATTGGATCTCTTGAGCATAGAGCCGGACAAGCGGGATAAGGTCATCGAGCAGTTCGCCGGTCCGTTCAGATTAGCGGGAGAGCACACCGTCGAGCGCGAAATGGGCTTGGAAGGTGATGCGCTCCTGGCCCTGGTCCAGATGACGCCCAACTACTGGCATATCTCAAGCGAGGCGTTGGACGGCGTGAAGGATATGGGGCCTGTTCAGACCGAGGCCAGCTTTACCATCCTCGAGTTCCGCAGATGAGCGTTTGGAGTGGACAAAGCCCGCGCCCTTTGATATAATCGTCGCCATATATTCCAACCTTGGGAGGTCAACATTGATCATACACACCATTCACGTCGGTATCACCCAGACCAATTGCTACGTCGTCGGCTGCGAGGAGACGCGGGAGGGGGTCGTGATCGACCCCGGCGGCCACCCCCAGCGCATCCTCAAGGCTATCGAGGAGAGCGGATTGACCATCCGCTACGTCCTCAACACCCACTGCCACTTTGACCACATGGGGGCCAACGCCGAGATCGTGGCCGCCACCGGCGCGCTCCTGGCCCTCCACCCGGCGGAACTGCCGATGCTGCAAGCGCGCGGAGGCGCCGCCATGTTCGGCGTAGCGGTGCAAGAAAGCCCCATGCCAGACGTAGAACTGGAACCCGGACAGATGATAGAAGTGGGCGCGCTCCGCTTCCAGGTACTGCACACTCCCGGTCACTCTCCTGGTAGCCTGACCTTTTACTCCGAGGAAGAAAGGGCGGCCTTTGACGGGGACGTGCTCTTCCAGATGGGCATAGGGCGCACCGACTTGCCAGGCGGCAGTTGGGACACGCTAGAACGCTCGATCCGTGAGGTGCTGTTCACGATGCCGGACGAGACGGTGATCTACCCTGGCCACGGCCCCAAGACGACGGTGGGACAGGAGAAGCGGTCCAACCCCTGGGTAGCTGGGTAGGCAAGGGGAGGGTGCAAGATGCAGGAGGCGCTTAAAAAAGTGCATTGGAAGTTCCTCAACTCGTTGCCTCTTTTTGTTGTTCTGTTTCCATCATTAGTTTGACGTATATCTCCTCGAGCGCTGACTCGCGCACGGATAGATTCACGAGCGCCCATTCGTTTTCGGAGATGCGCTCCAGCACCGAGGCGACCTGGCTTATATCGGTTGTTCTAAAAACATAATTCCCGTCTTCACGCTCATAATCCAGCTTCTCGTCGGCGTAAAAGACGACTTGGTAATCCCGGCGGCCGAGACTTTTCTGTATGGCTTTCATGCTATCGCAGACGACCAACTCGCCGTCTTTCAGGATGGCGACGCGGTCGCAGATGTGCTCGACGTGAAACAGGTTGTGCGCGCTCAAGAGGATCGTCTTGCCCTGCTCCCTCAAACTTTTTAGATAGTTGATGATGAAGAACGAAGTCAGCGGATCTAACCCAGAGTTTGGCTCGTCCAATATGAGGAGGGTGGGGTTGTGCAGCAACGTGCGGGCAATGGTCACTTTGCGCTTCATACCCTTCGAAAGCTCCCCCGTGAGCCGGTCTCGCTCGGGGAGCTTGAGTGAACCGAGCAGATCGTCTATGCGCGCGACAGCTTTTCGTTTGGGCAGCTTGTAAATCTCGGAGAAAAACATCAGGTACTCTGTGACCGTCATATTTGCGTACAGGGGACTTTCCTCCGGCAAGTAGCCGACAAACTGTTTGACGTAGACGCTCTCTTTGGCCATATCTCGGCCCATCACCTCGATCTGGCCGGACGTTGGCTCAATGAGACCGAGGATCATTTTGAGCGTGGTGCTTTTGCCCGCGCCGTTGTGGCCGATGAGACCCATGATCTCGCCGTCCTCGACGGTCAGGTTCAGATCCTTGACGGCCAAGGCCTGGTGGTATGACTTTGTGACGTTTTTCAGTTCGATCATTGTATCTCCAATCGGGCGTTGATTATGAGCACTATTCTGACAATCGCAAAACGAGAGGTCACCAGGCTGAGGTCTCGCTTCAGGGGCGGCTCGAGATTGGTCGTGACGCTCATCCTCGCCGCCTCGTTTCTGATCGCTTATCTGGCGTTCCGGGAGGGTGCTTTTCGCGGTCGGGGCCTATACCGGGTGGGCGTTTCCCCTGATGTTCCTCCTATTCGTGACAGCAGGTTTGATTCTGTCACAGTCGCGCCCTCCCTCGGCTACTCAACGCTAGAAGCCGGGGAGATAGACGTCTACGTTGACGGGACCCAAGTGATCCACAGCGGTAAAGAGAAATCCCTTTACGCAGCCAACGCACTGAAACTATACCTTGAGACGCAAGAATTGGCAAGGATCGGAGAGGATTACGAAACGGACAGGGCGTTTCCCCTGCGCGTCGAAATCGCTCGTTTCCCTGTGGATTCGCCGCCGGAGGATAGAGAGACCGTCGTGCCATCTCTGATGAGCCCGCCGCTGCCTTTCGCGCGCGTCGTCACCGTGTCCATATATTTGCTCCCCATTTTTTTCGTCAGCGTCTTTTTCATCAGCGGCTTTATGGACGAAAAGGCGGATAGGAGAATCACCGTCCTGCTATCCGCTCCGGTGTCTCCGTTCCACATCATTGTGGGCAAAATGCTGCCCTACGTGGTGTTCACGCTGGCGTCTGTGATCGGGATAACGATCGTGTTGCAGGGGGACGTGCTGCTGGCGTTAGCCATATTCGCCCCGGTCGTGTTGTTCACTTTCGCCGTTTATCTGATGGTGCCCCTGGTCTACCGCACGTTCAAGGATACGACCTTTATCACGATGTTTGCCACGGTCGTGATCACGACTTATCTCATTTTCCCCGCGATGTTTTCGGGCGTCAGCGACTTGAGCTACATCTCCCCGCTCACGCTGGCCGTGGAGATGTATCGCGGACAGCCGTTTGGCCTGAAGGCGTACTTGACTTCGGCGGCCTCCATGTACCTGATCTTTACGCTTTCCGTGTACATCGGTACCCGCATTTTGAACGAAGAATACCTCACCAGGTTTCGCCCGCTCTATAGAAAAGTCGCCGACGCCGTCTACCTGGCCATAAATCGTGACCACGTCTATTTGTCCGTCACGTTGTTGAGCGCGTTTCTCATCCCCATCGTCTATATGATCCAATTGGTGAGCCTGGCGATATCGCTCAACCTACCTATCCGGTACGCTATCGTGGTACTGCTGCTCCTGTCGGTGGTCGCCGAAGAGATAGCCAAATCGGTGGGCATCGTGACGCTGATTGAGAATAACGTCGTTAAAACTGCCAGAGGTGTTGTGGGGCTGGCGTTTCTTTCTGCGCTCGGGTTCCTGGTGGGAGAAAAACTGCTCTTGTTTGTCTCGGTGAGTGTTGTCTCAGAGTCGGCGTTCTCGACGGCCATTTTCAACTCTGGCATGCTTTTGATACCGCTCGCTGCCCATTTTGTTTTTACGACGATTGTCTGCCTGCTCACCAGGCGCTTGAGCGTCAAACGTTACCCCTACGTTATAGCGGTTGGCGCAATCATCCACGCGCTGTACAACTTGTACGTGATTGGGGTGCTCTCCTAGATGCAAGCTCACGCTTTTTTCGCCATTTTCAAGAGAGAACTACGATCGGTCATCAAAGAAAGAACGATCCTGATCGCCATCCTGATCCAGTTATTCATCGCCTCATTCTCGTCGGCGCTGCTCATGGGGCTGATGTCGGTCTATGACCCGGAGGCCATAGGTTTGAGCAGCATGATCAACGTCAAGGTGGGGATCGTGGGCGAAACGAGCGGGCTGCTGGTCGATTTCCTGAGAGCGCGCAACGCAAGTGTTATACCCTTTGCCACGCTGGCGGACGCGGAAACGGCCTTTTACGCGCGGGCGATAAACGCTGCCATTTTCGCGCCCCCAGAGGATGGGCCTGTCGTCAATATACAGCTCTTTTTACCAGAGTCGGAGACGCGCTCGACGGTGACTTTGATGATACTGCGCGAGCCGCTGAAACAATACGAAAACTATTTGCGGGAACAGAACGACATTCACATCAGATACACGGACGTAGAGGGGCTGCCAGCCACGACCTACGAGTTCCAGTATGCCGTGATCATTCCCCTCTTGATGTTCTTTCCCGCTTTCGTGACCGGTGGCATGGTGGTGGATTCGATTTCCGAGGAGCTGGCGAACCGCACGTTAGAAACGCTCTGGTCGGCGCCGCTATCTCTGAGCACGATATTTGGGGCCAAGATCGGGGCGGCGCTCGTCCTCGCCGGAGGACAGTGTTTTCTGTGGTCTATGTTGCTGCGCTTTAACGGCATAGTCATACAAAACCTGGGCCTGGTTTTGGCTGTGGCCGTGATCAGCGCGGCCATAATTGCAGTGGGGGCGGCCTCCATCGCGGCCTATTTTAAGGATCGGGAACGGTCGCAGTTTGTATACGCCCTTTTCATTCTGCTCTCGGTCAGCTTGAGCTATTTTTTCAATTTCTCTCCCATTGCGTTGATAACCCGTCTGGCTACAGGCGGAGATTGGGCCAGCGCCGCAGGCGTGGCGGTGTATGGCCTCCTGCTGCTGGCGTTCCTGACAGCGTTTCTCGCCACCACCAAAAAGCTGATCGCCGCCGAAGGCTGACCATTCGTAAATTTGCTCGTTCGCCATTCGCTCCATTTGCAATTCGTCTTCCCCCTGGTATAATGCCCCCGTTTGCTTTGAGGAGTGTATCTATGACGAAATGGGAAACAGACAAGACAAGAGGCTTGAGCGTTGGCCTTGGCCTGATGACCATCATTATCCTGGTGGATGCTGGCCTGATTTTGTTAGTCGCCGACCAACAAACCGTCAACACCGGGACATTCATCGTCGGTCTGGCCATCTTGTTCAGCCTGGGCTTGTTGGCGTTGCTTGGTTACTGGCTATATGGGTTGGCCCACTCAAGCTACACCCTAGATCGTAACGCACTCGTCATCCGCTGGGGGCCAGTGGAGCACGTCATCCCTTCCGAGGAGATTGAGCGTGTGCTCACCGGCAACGAGATAGAGGGCCGCATTCGTTTGCACAGCGGCGGGGTGTGGCCCGGTCACTACGTCGGCTCCGGTGAGGTTCCTGGCGAGGGGCCGACCCTCTTCTACTCCACCGCGCCGCCCCAAGATCAGGTTTATGTCGTTACCTCTGACCTCATCTTTGGCATCTCACCCGCCGACCGCGAGGTCTTTGTAGAGTCCTTCCACGAGCGTTGGGGAATGGGGCCCACCCAGGCTGTAGAGCAATCCTCCCGGCGACCGGGTTTTCTGACTTGGGACATTTGGCAGGACCGGCTGAGCTTGGGACTGTTGGCGACTGGTCTTTTGGTGCTGCTGGCCCTGGTTGGCCTGCTGTGCTACCAATTCCCCACGTTGCCCTTGTTGGTGCCTCTGCACTTTGACGTAACGGGAGCTCCCGATCGGCTGGGGCCGCGTGGCCAGATTTTCACCATTCCCCTGATTGGCTTTCTGGTGTTGCTACTCAATCTTCTGCTGGGCGGGATGGCCTACCGGCGTGAGCGGATGGTCAGTCGTTTGCTGTGGGGTGGGGCGACCCTGGTGCAGGCGCTGACGTGGGTGGCGGCTCTCGGTATTTTGGGGCGTTCGTAACGCGCTATGATCGCATCACTCGACCTCTTTGAACTCCTCGGCGGATTTGCGCTTTCCCTCGCCATCGGCGTCTTGGGCTACAAACGCGGCGCGCTGAGCGGCAGCGGCGTCGTTGGCGCGCTTGTCACCGGCACACTCATCTTTGGACTGGGCGGGTGGGAATGGGGCGCGCTGCTTATCGTTTTCTTTGTCTCGTCCAGCGCCCTTTCCTTCTACCGCGCCCGCGATAAGGAGGGCCTGGCGGAAAAGTTTGCCAAGGGCCATCGCCGCGACTTGGGCCAGGCGCTGGCTAACGGCGGCCTGGCGGCATTGCTGGCCGTGCTCTCCCAAATCTGGCCGCATCCCCTGTGGTTCGTTGCCTGCGCCGGCGCGATGGCGGCAGTCAACGCCGATACCTGGGCCACAGAATTGGGCGTGCTGAGTGTGAGTCCCCCGCGCGCGATCACCACTGGCCGGCGAGTCGAGGTGGGCGCTTCGGGCGGCGTCACCTGGCTGGGAACTGGGGCCTCGCTGGCGGGCGCGCTTCTCGTCGGTCTGACGGGTGGGCTGGGGCTGATGGGCCAGGGCTGGCCCGCTGCGGGCGCGTTGCTGTTGGCGGCGACGGCGGGCGGCTTGGTCGGATCACTCGTGGATAGCCTGCTGGGGGCCACCGTCCAGGCCATCTACTGGTGCGAAACTTGCCAGAAAGAGACCGAGCGTGTGATACACCGTTGCGGGGCGCGGACGCGCCAATTGCGGGGTTACCTCTGGCTGGGAAACGATCTGGTGAACTTGCTTGCCTCCATTGCGGGCGCGCTCGTCGCCGTGGGAGCGAGTGCTGTGTTGAGGTCTTTATGATGTTGGAGAAACAATGACCAACTCAATCGCCAACCTCGTCATCTGCGGCGCGGGAATTGCCGGGATCAGCGCCGCCTATCACTTGACCGTCCGGCAGGGGGTCAGGGATGTGGTACTGGTGGACGAGCGCGCCCCGATGAGCTTGACGAGTGACAAATCTACCGAATGTTACCGTAACTGGTGGCCCGGCCCCGGCGATGGCATGGTGCGGCTGATGAACCGCTCCATTGACATCCTGGAGGAGCTGGCCCGCGAGACCGACAATTGCTTTCACCTCAGCCGGCGGGGCTATCTGTTTGTCACCGGCGACTCGGCTCGCATCCCAGACTTTGAGCGAGCGGCKGAGGAGCCATGCGCRCTGGGGGCGGGCGAGCTGCGAATCCACAAGGGCGATCCGGGCGACCCGGTCTATGTCCCAGCCCCGGCCCAGGGCTTTGAGGGGCTGCCCACCGGCGYGGATCTGATCCTCGACCCCGCGCTGATCCAGACCCATTTCCCCTTCCTCACTGAGCGGGCCGTGGCCGCGCTGCACGTCCGGCGCTGCGGCTGGATGAGCGCGCAGCAGTTRGGCATGTACATGCTGGAGCAAGCGCAGGCGTGTGGCGCAAAGCTCCTGAACGGGCGCGTCGAGGGGGTGGACGCGCGTGGCGGCCGGGTGCGGGCCGTGCGCGTGAGCGGCGAGGCCGGCCCGCAGACCATCGCTGCCGATAAATTCGTCATTGCCGCTGGGCCTTTTACCAGGCAGGTCGGCCGCATGATGGGCGTTGACCTGCCCATCTTTTGCGAACTGCATCCCAAGATCGCGTTCGGCGATCACCTGGGGGCCATCTCGCGGGACGCGCCGCTCTATTATTGGGCCGATTCACAGATGTTGCCCTGGTCGGAGGAGGAGCGGGTCGTTTTGTCCGAGTCGGCAGAGACGCGCTGGCTGCTGGAACCATTCCCGCCCGGCCCGCACGGCCACCCTGAGGGCGGCCGTGATAGCCCCATCCAGCTTGTGTTGTGGACTTATGATATTGAGAGGATGAAGCCGGTCGTGCCGCTGCCCGATTTTGACCCGCTCTATGCCGAGGTCGTCCTGCGGGGGCTTTCCCGGATGGCGCCTAGCCTGCGGGGCTATTTTGACCGGCTCCCCAAGCCAATGATTGACGGCGGCTATTACGCCAAGACCCAGGAGAATCGCCCTCTGATCGGCCCGTTGCCGGTCGAGGGTGCGTACATCATCGGAGCGCTCTCTGGCTTTGGTATCATGGCCGCCTGCGCGTCGGGTGAACTCCTGGCCGCTCACGTGACCGGCGGCCGGTTGCCGTCCTACGCTCACTGGTTCCTATTGGAGCGGTACGACGACCCCGAGTATCAAAAGCTGCTGGAAGAGTGGGGCGAATCAGGGCAGTTGTAGTAGCCGCGAATTCCATTCGCGCGATTGGGAAATCGCGGCTACATTTTCGTTATTGAGGATGAACTGACGGGCTAGGAATTCACCGCCGAGACGCCGAGGACGCTGAGAAAGAAAACAAGCTCTGCGCTCTCCGCGGCTCTGCGGTGAGAAATCTCTCCTCACTACGCGGATTGCTGGCTCAACACTTGTTTCAAAAACTGCCCCGTGTAACTACTCTCCACCTGTGCCACCTGCTCTGGCGTGCCCTCGGCCACGATTTTGCCGCCTTCGTCGCCGCCCTCAGGTCCCAGATCGATGATCCAATCGGCCACCTTGATGATGCCGGGGTGATGCTCAATAATGACGACGGTGTTGCCCGCGTCTACCAGTCGGTTGAGCACCGCGACGAGCTTGTCCACGTCGGCGGCGTGCAGACCCACGCTTGGCTCGTCGAGCACGTAGAGCGTTTGGCCGGTTGCTCGCTTGCTCAGTTCGCGCGAGAGCTTGATGCGCTGCGCCTCACCGCCGGAAAGGGTCGGCGCGGGCTGTCCCAGCCGGATGTAGCCCAGTCCTACCTCTTGCAAGGTCTGGAGCTTGTTCTGGATTTTGGGAATGTTAGCGAAAAACTCCACCGCTTCAGTCACTGTCAGATCAAGCACCTCGGCGATGGTCTTGCTTCCGGCCGTGTGCTGCCGGCCGTAACGCACTTGCAGGGTCTCTCGATTGTAGCGCCGCCCGTGGCAGACGTCGCAGGGGACGTAAATGTCGGGCAGGAACTGCATTTCGATGCGCAGCGTGCCGTGCCCCTGGCAGGCCTCGCAGCGCCCGCCTTTGACGTTGAACGAGAAGCGGCCGGGCTTGTACCCTCGAATCTTGGACTCGGGCAGCGCGGCGAACAACTCGCGGATGGGGGTAAAGAGCTTGGTATAGGTGGCCGGATTGGAGCGCGGCGTGCGTCCAATGGGAGATTGGTCAATGTTGATGACCTTGTCAATCTGCTCGGCGCCCTCGACCGCGTCGTGGTCGCCGGCCGGCTCGCGCGAGTTGTGCAATATCTGCGCCAGTCGCCGGTACAGCACCTCGACCAACAGCGTGGACTTGCCCGATCCAGAGACGCCCGTGATGCAGACGAGCTTGCCCAGCGGGATGCGCACGTCAATTTCTTTCAGGTTGTGCTCGCGCGCGCCCCGGATCATCAATTGCCCGCCGTTTCCCTCGCGCCGCTGTGCGGGCATCGGAATTGTCCGGCGACCGGAGAGATAAGCCCCGGTCACGCTCTCCGGGCAAGCGATCAGGTCTTTGACCGCACCGGCGACGATCACCTCTCCGCCGCGCTCGCCGGCCCCTGGCCCCAGGTCCACGAGCCAATCGGCGGCCTGGATGGTCGCCTCGTCGTGCTCGACCACGATCAGGGTATTGCCCAGGTCGCGCATTTCTTGCAATGTGCGGATGAGACGGGCGTTATCGCGCTGGTGCAGGCCGATGCTGGGTTCGTCCAGAACGTAGAGCACGCCCATCAGTTGCGAGCCGATCTGCGTCGCCAGCCGGATGCGCTGCGCCTCGCCGCCCGCCAGCGTCGCGGCGGTGCGATCCAACGTCAGATAATCCAATCCCACATTGACCAAAAAGCGCAGCCGGTCGCGTACCTCTTTGAGGATGCGGCGGGCGATCATCTGATCCTTCTCGCTCAATGATAGCGTGTCAATCCACGCCAGCAGCCCGCTCACGGGCCAGGCGGCGATCTCGCTGATGGGCTTGTGGGCCACCAGAACCGCCAGCGCCTCCGGGCGCAACCGCGCCCCACGGCAATCTGGGCAAGGGCGACGGGTCATGAACTCTTCAATTTTGCTGCGGACGTAATCGGAGCTTGTCTCCTGGTAACGACGTTGCAGGTTGGCGACAGCGCCCTCGAAGCGGGCCAGGTACGAGTTGTGACGTCCGTCCCGGTTGACGTAGCGGACGCGCATGCGCTCCTCGCCGCTGCCGTGCAGGATGATGCGCTGCTGAGCTTGATTCAACTCGCGCCAGGGCGCGTCGGTGGGGATGCCAAAGTGGTCGCAGGCAGCTTTGAGCAGTTGCCAATAGTAGCCCTCCCTGTCTTGGATGTTCCAGGCGCTGATGGCGCCCTCTTCGATGCTCTGGTCTGGGTTGGGCACGATCAGGTCGGGGTCGAGTTCCAGCCGCACGCCTAGCCCCTGGCACTTTGGGCAGGCGCCTTGTGGCCGGTTGAAGGAGAAGGTGCGCGGCTCGATCTCTGGCAGGCTGATGGCGCAATTGGGGCAGGCCAGACGCTCCGAGTAGAGCACGTCCTGGGGCGGGTCGCTTGATAGATCGTTGATGAGCACCACGCCGTCGCCCAGCCGGAGCGCGGTCTCGACCGAATCGGTCAGGCGCGAGCGAAAGCCGCTGGCCTTTTCCGGCGCCTCTGGGATGATGAGCCGGTCCACCACCGCCTCAATCGTGTGCATCTTGTAACGGTCGAGTTCGATCTCTTCGTCCACATCGCGCACCGCGCCATCCACCCGCGCGCGCACGAATCCCGCCTTGCGCACGTCTTCAAAGATGGCTTGGTGGTGTCCCTTGCGCTCCTTGATCAGCGGGGCCAGTACTTGGAAGTGGGCGGCGGGTTTCATACCCATAAGCGTGTCCACGATCTGCTGGGCTGATTGTTTGGTCACCTCGCGCCCACACTGCGGGCAGTGGACCACGCCGATGCGGGCATAGAGCAGCCGCAGGTAATCATAGATTTCGGTGACGGTGCCGACGGTTGAGCGGGGATTGTGGGAAGCGCCGCGCTGATCAATCGAGATGGCGGGCGAAAGTCCCTCGATTTGGTCCACGTCCGGCTTTTCCATCTGACCCAGGAACTGGCGGGCATAGGCGCTCAAGCTCTCGACGTAGCGTCGCTGCCCCTCGGCATAGATGGTATCGAAAGCCAACGACGACTTGCCCGACCCCGAGATGCCGGTGACGACCACCATCTTGTTGCGTGGAATCTCGACAGTGATGTTTTTCAGGTTGTGCTCGCGCGCGCCGCGCACGATGATTTTATCTTGAGCCAATGCTTCCCTCCGCAGTGGTGAACGTCTGGCGAAAAGGCATTTTAACACATTTCGGAGAGTTGGACAAAGCGCTTGCCTCTTGGTGATTACCCACATGTTCAAATGTGACTGCATTGATCCTGTTTTCTTTCACCGCAGAGGCCGCAAAGCACGCAGAGAAGGCCTTTTTGACTATCTCTGCGACCTCTGCGCGCTCAGCGGTGAGATGTGGGTAATCACCAGGTTTGCCTCAAGCCTGGTTTCTTCCCCCGAATCTTGGAGCAGATATGTGTTTTGGAGTGCAACCTCACTGTAACAAAGATGTAACCCGATCAGTATACGAGATGTTGTAAAGTTGGGGAGAAGCACAAAGTGAGGACACTATGCAAACTGAAGAACGATCCGCCGCGCCCCCCCCCCAAGTCTTTGATTTCGTTGTCATCGGCTCTGGCTTTGGGGGCAGCGTCTCGGCTATGCGGCTGACCGAGAAAGGGTATCGCGTGCTGGTGTTGGAACGCGGCAAGCGCTTCCGCGACGATGACTTTCCCAAGACCAACTGGAACGTCTGGAAGTACCTGTGGCTTCCGGCGCTGCGCTGCTTTGGCATCTTACAGATAGCGCAGCTCAATGGCGTGATGGTGATGGTGGGCAGCGGGGTGGGGGGCGGCAGTCTGATGTACGCCAACGTGATGATGGAGCCGGACGCCGAGGTGTTCGATGCTCCGGCCTGGAGCCGCCTGGCCGATTGGAAAACTCTCTTGCGCCCGCACTATGACGCCGCCAAGCGTATGGTGGGCGCAACGGTCAACCCGTGCCGCTGGCCCGCCGACGAGGTCCTGCGGCAGGTGGCTGAAGATATGGGCCGGGGACACACCTTCCGCCCGATCGATGCGGCAGTCTTTTTCGGCGAGCCAGGCCGGGAGGGCGAATTGGTTCCCGACCCTTACTTCGACGGGCAGGGGCCGGCGCGTAAGGGCTGCATCCACTGCGGCGGGTGCATGGTCGGTTGCCGCGAAAACGCCAAGAACACGCTCACCAAAAACTATCTCTACTTTGCCGAAAAATGGGGCGCCAGAATTGAGCCCGAGTCGGAGGCAGTGGACATTCGCCCCCTGCCGGAAGGCCAGCCAGATGGCGCGCGTTACGAGGTCGTCTACCGCAGCTCGACGGCGTGGCTGTTCAAGCCCCGGCGGACGGTACGGACGCGCAACGTGGTCGTCTCTGGCAGCACGGTCGGCACGCTCAAGCTGCTGTTCCACTGTCGCGACGTCAGCCGTTCGTTGCCCAAGCTCTCACTGCGCCTGGGTGATTGTGTGCGCACTAACAGCGAAGCGTTGATGGGCGTGATGGCTCGCGGCAAACAAGATGATTACTCCGAGGGAGTTGCCATCACCTCGATCATTCAACCCGATGAAGCCACAGCCGTCGAGCCGGTGCGTTGGTCGGAGGGGTCGTCGCTCACCAAGCTACTGTCCGCTCCGCTGGTCGAGGTCGGGGAGCGGGGACTGTTGGGCCGCTTGCTGTTGGTATTGCGCAAAGACGTGACTGAGTTTGGTGACGTGGTGCGGGCGGTCCTCGCCGATTGGTCCCGTCGTGTCACCATCCTGCTGGTGATGCAGACTGAGGATAACTTGATGCAGTTACGGCTGGAGCGGAGTCTGTCAACCCTGTTCCGACGCCGCTTATCCGCCAAACGCGACGCCGAAAACCCCATCCAGGCCAAAATCCCCGCCGGTCACGCGGTCACACGCGCTTTTGCCGAGAAGATGAACGGTATACCGGCCAGTACGTTCAGTGAAATTGTACTTGATGTACCATCCACAGCACATATCCTGGGCGGCGTGCCCTTTGGCCGCGACGCCGACGAGGGCGTGGTTGGCCTCAACTGCGAGGCGCATAACTATCCAGGGCTATACGTGGTGGATGGCTCCATCATGCCCGCCAACCCCGGCATCAACCCCAGCCTGACCATCGTGGCGCTGGCCGAGTACGCGATGAGCCAGGTGGCAGCCTCTTCAAATCGCAGAGACCTTTAGGGTTTTCTGAAACCCTAAAGGTCTTTTTCCCCCGAGCTACTTGACAGCCCTTACGTTCCATTGTATAATACTCCAAGATAGAATATACGTAACTACCCAGCCGCTGCTCCCAGCCCCCGTCCCGGGGGCGTCCCATGCAGCAAATAGCCGTTCAGAATGAGGCGCTCTCGCTGACACCGCCCTCGGGGACGAGGGCTGAGAGCCTGAAACATCCAACCCTGCGGTGGGCTGAGTAGTTACGAATATACTAGCATAGAACTGACCGAGAAACATTCCATGTCAGAGACGAGACTCGCCATTCTATCTCTCCTGCGCCACAAGCCGCTTCATGGGTACGAGATCAAAAAAACCCTGGAGCGGGAATGTATTGATATGTGGAGCGAAATTCCCCTGGCGACGCTCTATAACGAGTTGAACAAGATGACCCGCGAGGGATTCATCGAAAAAGCCGGCATCGAAGTAGAAAGCGGCCGCGCTCGGAGTGTGTTTGAAATCACCGAGCGTGGCCGTTCTGCATTTGTGGAGATGGTGCGCCAGGTGTGGCACGTGAATCAGCCGGTGCCCATCCCGCTGTTCATCGCCGTGGCCGCCCTCAACGTTTTGCCCCAAGACGAACTCGTAGGCCTGATTCGCCGCCGTATCTGCATCGTGGAAAAGCAGTGCGACATCGTGGAACCCCGGGACGAGAACGGCCATGTGCGCGATGGGCCGTTTCTGGGCGTCCGCGCGGTGACAGACCGCTTCCGCTCCCATTTGCAGGCCGAGTTGAACTGGCTGCAAGGATTGTTGGAGCGCGTGGAGAACGGCGGAACGTAGGACATGAAACGCATTACGGTAAAAGTGGTACATTTGTTACACAGAGATACACAAAGGAGTCACGGAGAGCCCTAGAGTGCTTTCTTTTGTGTATCTCTGTGTAACAGTGCGACTTTTGCCTCAATGCCATGAAACATAAAACGTGAATAAGGAGAAAACCCATGATATCTTTTAGCATGACCGAAGAGCAAAAAATGATCGTGGACGCGGTGTCCAGGTTCGCCGCCCGCGAGATGCGCGAAGCAGCTCGCGAGTGTGACGAAACAGGCGAGATTCCCCAAAAGCTGATTGACACCGCTTGGGAGATGGGGCTGATCGCCAGCCAAATTCCAGAGGAGTACGGCGGTTTCGGCGACGAGCACTCGGCGCTGACCGGTGTGTTGGTGGCCGAGACGCTGGCCTATGGCGATTTGAGCATCGGTATGCACGCTCTGTCCCCTGGCCTGCTCGCCTTCCCCATCCTGGTGGGCGGCACGGAGGAGCAAAAGGCGGAACACTTGCCGGCCTTTTGTGACGTGGCTTTCGAGCCGGTCACGGCGGCTCTCATCGAGCCGCGCTACGACTTTGACCCCAACGAACTGGCGACCACCGCTGCGCTGGACGGGGACGAGTACGTCCTGAACGGCCCAAAGTGCTACGTCCCCCTGGCCGCCGACGCCAAGCGGATACTGGTCTGGGCCGTCGAGGATGGCGCGACGCAGGGTTTCATCGTACCCAAGAATACGCCGGGCCTGGAGATCGGCGAGCGGGAAAAGAACATGGGCATCAAGGCGCTGGCGACCTACGAGTTATCGCTGAACGACTGCCGTGTGCCCAAGTCCAACAAGCTGGGCGGTGAGGCCGGCTGCGATTTTGGCCTTGTGCTCAACTATTCACGGGCCGCGCTGGCGGCTATGGCCGTGGGAATGGCTAACGCGGCCTACGAGTACGCCCTCGAGTACGCCAAAGAGCGGGAAGCCTTCGGCGAACCGATTGCCTCGCGCCAGGCCATCGCCTTCATGCTGGCGGAGATGGCCATCGAGGTGGACGCGACTCGTCTCATGGCGTGGGAGGCGGCCTGGAAGTTGGATCGGGGCGAGGACGCCACCAAAGAGTGCTACCTGGCTAAATCCTACGCCGACGACATGGTGCTCAACGTCACCGACCGGGCCGTGCAGGTGCTCGGTGGGCACGGCTACATCCGCGAGCACCCGGTCGAGTTGTGGCTGCGCAACGGACGCGGCTTTGCCACTTTTGACGGCATGGCTACGGTCTAAGGTAGATTGCAAGATATAGAGGAGAAGTGAAATGATAAATTTCGAAACACCCAGTGTGATCGAGCGCAGTATGGTGATGATGAAGATGATGGCCGAAGGTATGATCCGGCCCATATCCAGGCAGTACGATGAGAACGAGCATGAAAAGCCATGGGACTATATCAACATGGTATGGGAAACCCAAAAGCCCATGAACAAGAAAAACCTCGACCGGCAGCTTGGCAGGGGCAAGCCAACGGAGGAAAAGCCGAAAGAGAAAAAAGAAAAGCGCCCGCCCATCGGCTATATGCTGCTCGCCCACGTCGTCGAGATGATGTCTTGGGGCGACGCAGCCATCTACCTCTGCACGCCAGACGCAGGCCTGGGTGGGACGGCCATCGAAGCGGTGGGCACGCCGGAACAGAAAGAGCGTTTCCTCACCCGCTTTACCGAGGGCGAACCCAAGTGGGGCGCTATGGCCATCACCGAACCCGGCGCTGGTTCCGATACCGCCGCCATTCAGTGCACGGCCACGCTTGACCCCGAGACGAACGAGTGGATCCTGAACGGCGAAAAGATATTCGTCACCAGCGGCCTCATGGCGGCGCAAGAGTCGGACGGTTTCGTGGTGGTGTGGGCGACGGTGGATCGCTCGGCGGGCAGGGCCGGCATCAAGAGTTTCGTCGTAGATGCAGGCACGCCCGGTATGAGTGTCACCAAGGTCGAGGAGAAGCTGGGCATCCGCGCCAGTGATACGGCTTCCATCGTCTTTGACGATTGCCGCATCCCTTACGATAACATTCTGGGCAGCCCGGAGGTGCAGGATAGGAAAAAGACCAAGGGGTTCAAGGGGGCCATGCAGACCTTTAATGCTTCGCGCCCGATAGTGGCATCCAGCGCCATTGGCGTGGGACGGGCGGCGTTCGAGTTTGTCAAGACGGAGCTGGAAAAGAACGGCGTCGAGTTCCCCTACGGCGCGCCGCGCCACAAGCTCACCGCCGTCCAGCGGGACGTGATGGACATGGAGGCCCAGCTCAAAGCGGCCTGGCTGCTCGTCCTGCGTGCCGTCTGGATGGCCGATATGAAGATGAATAACCCCGTCGAGGCGAGTATGTGCAAGGCCAAGGCCGGCGAGGCGGTGACCTGGGTGACGCAGAAAGCGGTCGAGTTGATGGGGCCGTTGGGTTACTCGCGCAAATTGTTGCTGGAAAAGTGGATGCGCGACGCCAAGATCAATGACATCTTCGAGGGTACGGGGCAGATCAACAAGCTCATCGTCGCCCGCCGTATCTTGGGCTTCCGCAGCGCGCAGCTCAAGTGAGCAAAGTTGCAAGCTAGGGGATAGAACACGGATAAACACGGATGAACACGGATCAGCAATTCCCGTTTTGTAGCCGCGATTTCCCAATCGCGCACATTGCGCCGTGTAAAACACCCTTCGCGATTAGGAAATCGCGGCTACGACTGGGCATTTTTTCCAAAACGGGAATTGCTGAACACGGATGAACGCGGAAAAACAAAAAGAAATCCGTGTGCGTAGCCCGTGTTTATCCGTGTCCTATTTAGTAGAACCTTGGTCAGTAAGAGGTAACGACAAAATTTGAGGAGGAATAACTATGGAATACGCGATCAACCGTGTAGCCGTCATCGGCGCGGGCACAATGGGGGCGGCGATTGCCGCTCACCTGGCCAACGCCGGCATCCCGGCTTATCTGCTGGACATTGTCCCACGAGAGCTGACGGCCAAAGAGGAAAAGAAGGGACTAAAGCTCGATGACCCGGAGGTGCGCAACCGCATCGTCAACGAAGGATGGCAGCGCTGCGTCAAGGCCCGCCCGGCCAATCTCTTTGCCAAGGACATCGCCGAGCGCGTCACGCTGGGCAACTTGGAGGATAACTTTGATTGGTTAGGCGAGGTGGATTGGATCATTGAGGTGATCGTCGAGCGGCTCGACATCAAGCAGCAACTGATGGCCCGCCTTGAGGAGATCCGCAAGCCGAACTGCATCGTCACCACCAACACCTCTGGCATTCCCATCAAAGATATCGCCGCCGGGCGATCCGACGAGTTCAAGGCCCACTTCTTGGGCACGCACTTTTTCAATCCGCCCCGCTATCTCAAGTTGCTAGAGATCATTCCCCACGAACAGACCGCGCCCGAGATCGTCGAGTTTATGAAAGAGTTCGGCGCGCGAACGCTGGGCAAAGGGGTGGTGGTCTGCAAAGATACGCCCAACTTTATCGCCAACCGCTTCATCTCAGTCGTTGGGGCCTATACGCTGAACTATGCGCTCGACAACGGTTACACTGTCGAGGAGGTGGACGCTCTCACCGGGCCAACCGTCGGCCACCCCAAGACGGCCACGTTCCGCCTGTACGACCTGGTGGGTATTGACGTGATGGCCCACGTCAATACCAATCTCTACCCGGCTATCGCCAACGACCCCTACCGCGAGGAACTGGTACACGAAAAGAGCACGGCCCTCATCACGGCGATGGTGGAGCACAAGTGGCTGGGCAACAAGACCAAGCAGGGTTTTTACAAGCGGGTGCAAACTGAGGAGGGCCGTCAATTCTGGGTACTGAACCCAGAGACGATGGAGCACCAGCCGCCGACCAAGGTACGCTTCGAGTCGGTGGGCAAGCACCGCAAGGTAGAGAGCACGGGCGAGCGCATCAAGCTGCTGTGCGCCGAGGACGACCGGGCTGCCAAGTTCATCTGGGCCACCACCGCCTTTGGCCTCAACTATGCTGCCAGCATCATCCCCGAGGTCGCTGACGACATTCTCTCGATTGACAATGCCAACAAGTGGGGCTTTATGCACGAGATGGGCCCGTTCGAGATTTGGGACGCGCTGGGCGTGGCCGAATCGGTCGAGCGCATGGAGGCGGATGGGATGGAGGTGACGCCCTGGGTCAAGGAGATGCTGGCCGCCGGGTACGCCACTTTTTACGAGAAGAAGAACGGCAAGCTATATTACTACGATCCGGCCAGCAAGGGGTACGTCGCCGTCGCGGATGACCCCAGAGCCTTTGCTATCAAGGAAGTGAAAGAGGACGAGCAGCGCGTCATCGCCAGCAACCCCAGCGCCACCTTGCTGGATATGGGCGATGGGGTGCTGGGGCTAGAGTTCCATTCCAAGATGAACGCCCTGGACACGGACATTTTCAAGATGATGGAGCGAGCCAGGGAGGAGTTGGACAAGGACTGGGTGGGACTGGTCATCGGCAACCAGGGCAAGAATTTCTGCGTGGGGGCCAACATCTTTGTGGTCGCCGTGGCCGCGCAGCAGGGCGAGTGGGATCAGCTCAATGCTGTGGTCAAACAAGGGCAAGACGCGCTGATGGGTTTCCGTTACAGCCCCAAGCCCGTGGTCAGCGCGCCGTTCGGCATGGCGCTGGGCGGCGGAGCCGAGGTGACGATGGGCGCCTCGGCGGTCTGCGCGGCGTCCGAGTTGTACATCGGTCAGGTGGAGGCGGGCGTGGGGTTGGTGCCGGCGGCGGGCGGCTGCAAGGAACTAGTGCGCCGCGTCATCTCGCCGGTGGTCAGGAACACTCCCAGCGCCGATCCGCTTCCCTTTATGCAGCAGATATTCGAAAGGATCGCCATGGCCAAGGTCAGCGCCAGCGCGGTGGAGGCCCAGCAGTGGGGCTTTCTCGCCCCGTCCGACCGCATCGTGATGAACTCGGATCACCTGTTGCACGAGGCGAAGCAAATGGTGCTAGAGATGGCGGCTGCTGGCTAT
>DUEK01000024.1 GCA_011192155.1 Thermoflexia bacterium | reverse complement strand
TATGGCTTGCTTAAGCCGCTCTCAGCCCTCGTCCCGAGGGCGGGTCGGGCGTGAAAACCGAGTCAACGAGCGGCTGTCCTGCACAAGCCGCCCCCGAGACGGGGGCTATGAGCGTTTCACACCAAGAACTAGTAGTTAGTGGGAGGTTGATATGGCCTGCTGGATGAATTTGGGTCAGATGCTCAAAGTGAACGCCAAAAAGTTTCCCGATACCGTGGCGCTGAAGGACAGAGACAGGAGCTTTACGTATCCAGAGGTGAACAGACGGGTCAACAAGCTGGCTCACAGCCTGCTCTCCCTGGGCCTGAGCAAAGGGGACAAGGTCGCGGTATTGCTCGAAAACAGCGTCGAGATTGTCGAGGTCTACCTGGCCACGGCGAAAACGGGACTCGTCATCGTGCCCATAAACTTTCGCCTGACCGGCAGGGAGGTGGAGTACATCGTCAACAACTCTGATGCCCGGGCGCTCATCGCCCACGACGAGTTCACTCCAACGGTGGACGCCATCAGGCCGAATCTGGGGAACGTTGGGCCAGATAATTATTTCGTCGTAGGCGCGGAGAGAGAGGGATACAGGGAGTACGAGACGTTCATCCGCGCGGCTACAGAGAGCGAGCCGGAGGCGCAGGTAGCGCCAGCGGACGCCTGGATTCTGATCTACACATCGGGCACCACCGGCAAGCCCAAGGGGGTCGTGCGTTCCCACGAATCGCATATCGCGTTCTATCTCATCAACGCGGTTGACTTTGGGTTCAACGAGCACGACGTGTGCCTGAACGTCATGCCGTTGTGTCACATCAACTCGACCTTTTTTACTTTCACCTTTACGTACATCGGCGGCACGGCCTATATCCACCCCGCCCGCTCCTTCCGCGGCGAAGAGATTCTGGAGATCATTGAGCGGGAAAAGATCACGTTCATCTCGCTCATCCCGACGCATTACAGCCTGCTGCTGAACGTAGCGGAGGAGGCGAAAAAACGTGACGTAAGCTCCATCAAAAAGCTGCTCTGCTCCTCGGCTCCGGCGCGGAAGGACATGAAGCTGGCGATTATGGATTTCTTCCCCGGTGTCGAACTCTATGAGGCGTACGGCTCCACCGAGGCCGGGATCGTCACCGTGCTCAAACCCTACGATCAGATGCGCAAACTGGGTTCCATTGGCTTTGAGTCATTGGGCACAGATTTCGTCAAGATTCTGGACGAGGAAGGAAATGAGGTGGGCGTCGGGGAGATAGGCGAGCTGTACTCCCGGGGGCCGATGCTCTTCGACGAGTATTACAAGCTGCCAGAAAAGACCGCTGCCTCGTTCAGAGGGGAGTGGTTCAGTGCCGGTGACCTGGCCCGGCGTGACAAGGATGGTTTCTACCAGATTGTAGACCGGAAAGACAACTTGATCATCACCGGCGGCGAGCACGTCTACCCCAGCGAGGTGGAAAAAGTGATCGGTTCCCACCCAGGCGTCTTTGACGTAGCCATTGTTGGCCTGCCCCACGAAAAGTGGGGGGAGGCGGTGACGGCGTTCGTCATCCCCAAAGGCCTCAACGACCCGCCGACGGAGGAGGAGATCATCGCCTTTTGCAAGGACAAGTTAGCCGCATACAAGCGGCCCAAGGCAGCGCACTTTATCTCCCCGGAAGAGATGCCGAGGACAGGGTCGGGCAAGATACTGCACCGGGCGCTGCGCGAGCGTGTGGTCAGTAGCCGCGATTTGAAGTAGTGCGAACAGGAATTCACGCCTACTGATTACTCAAAGAAAGGAGGCTAAGGTATGACAAGCGAACCCATTCGACAGGCCCTTCGACGAGCTCAGGACACGGCTCAGGGCAAGCCCAAGATCGCCATCATCGGAGTAGGGCCGGTTGGTGGAATCCTGGGCGCACATCTGGCCCACGCCGGGCACTATACCGTGTTGTGCGACATCCAAAAGCCCCACCTGGACGTAATCAAGGAAAGGGGGTTATCTATCACGGGTGTCTATGAGATGACGGCTGAGTGCGAGCGAGTGGCATACAGCATCTCTGAACTATCCGGCTTCCCCGAGGTAAACACGATCGTCATCGCCACCAAAGCGTCTGTCCTGCCCCGCATTGTTCCAAAAATTGAAAAGATAGCCCGGCCCGGGACGCGCTTCATCAGTTGCCAGAATGGGCTCGACAACGAAGATTATCTGGCCGAGACCTTTGGCCCGGACAACGTCTTGCGCATCGTCGTGAACTATGGCGGCAGTCAAATGGGAGATGGGCATATCTTTACGTCGTTCTTCAACCCACCCAACTACATCGGGGCTATGACGGCCGAGGGTGAACCGCTGGCCCACCAGTTGGCAGAGATGACGACGCAGGCAGGGCTTGAAACCCAGTTCACGACCGACATCAAAAAGTATGAGTGGGAAAAGGTAGTCCTCAACGCCGCTCTCAATCCGGTGTGTGCCTTGACCCGCAAGCCGATGAAGGATATGATGGACTTCCATTTCACCGAGTCGCTGGCGGCGGAACTCTTGCGGGAGGGGATGGAGGTGGCCCAAGCCGCTGGCATAACGTTCGACGAGGGGTTTCTGGAGCACGGCATCCAGTATCTAAAAAAGGCGGGCTATCACAGGACCTCGATGCACCAGGACGTTCTGCGAAACATCCCCACCGAGATTGACTGGATCAACGTCAAGATCGCCGAGTGGGGCCGCACTCATGGCGTCAAGACCCCTTGCAACTTTACCATCGCGGCGCTCATCAAGGGTTTGGAGATCGAGTCAGGCGCACCGGAGGGGCACTAGCAAGTGGTAGAGAACGAGGCATTCGCCGGCATTGACGTGGGAACGACGACGACCAAGGCCGTGATCATCAATACCGACAAGAAAGTGCTTGGGAGTTTCGTTCGGCGCTCGGGGACAGACCTGGCATCGGCGGCGGCGACGGCGTTCGAGGAAGCGGCGACACGGGCAGGAGTGACCCCGAACACAGTCCAGGCCATCGTGGCGACGGGCTATGGCCGAAAGAGCGTACCCTTTGCCCACGGCACCAAGACCGAGATCGGTTGTCACGGGCGCGGATGCTATCACTATTTTCCTGAAGCGATCACGGTCGTGGACATTGGCGGGCAGGATAACAAGATCATAAAGCTGGATGCACAGGGCCGGCGCGTCGGCTTCAAGATGAACCGCAAATGCGCCGCCGGTACGGGAGCCTTCCTGGAGGAAATCGCCCACAAACTGGATATCTCCGTCGGCGACCTCAATGGGTTGGCCCAGGCGACCGGCAAGACTGCCCAGATCGGGAGTTATTGCACGGTCTTTACCGCCACGGAGGTGCTAGATAGGATCAGGGCTGGTGAAAAGGTGGACGGCATCGTGCGGGGGCTGTTCGACTCGGTCGCCAAGCGGATTCTGGAGATGGACACGCTGACCGGCCGGGTGGTTCTGTCTGGGGGTGTCGTTGCGTTCAACGACATTGTGGCGGATCTCTTGAGCGCGCGAGCGGGAGTCGAGGTGGAGATTGCGCCCCATCCACAGGAGATGGGAGCGTTTGGAGCAGCACTGTTTGCACATTCAGCAGTCAGTAGCCAGTAATAGACGGGTTGCTGAGAAAGGAGGTTTCGATGTTGGTAAAAGATCGTATGACGTCTAGTCCAGTGACGGTCACCCCTGACACTTCTTTCCCGGAAGCGTTTCGCATCATAAAGAAAAGGGGGATCCGTCACTTGCCGGTGGTGGACGAGCAACAAAGACTGATTGGCATCGTCGCACGGACAGACCTGCTGCACGCTTCACCATCAATGGCTGTGCCATCCAATGTCTTTGAGATGAGCTACTTGCTGGCCAACTTGCACATTCGAGAGGTGATGAGCAGCCCACCTATCACGGTGTCTGAGGATGCTCCTCTTGAGGAAGCCGCACGGGCTATGGTGGAGAAAAAGATCGGTTGCCTACCGGTGATGCGCGATGGCGACCCTTCGACAGGCTCAGGACAAGCCCTGGTGGGAATGATCACCGAGACCGACATCTTTGAGACTTTTGTGGAAATTCTGGGCGGCGAGGAGGCGTCCCTGCGCGTCACGCTGCGGATACGCGACGCGCGGGGCGAGTTGGCCCGGCTGGCGGGAGTGATCGCCGGGCTGGGTGGCAACATCTGCTCCGTGGCTGCCTTCCGAGGCGAGGATATGGAACACCGTTACATCACCTTCCGTCTGGAGGGGGTGGACGAGGATGTTCTGGTGCCAAAGCTGGAAGCGGAGGCGGAGGAAGTAGTTCACGTTTGCTGCGCTGCTTGATTGATGAATCAGATTGGTTCAATCTCTGAGATTGAACCAATCTAATCCACAAAAACAGGAGGTTACCATGCACTTTGAAAAAGCCTACGTCCCCTACGGGAGATATTGGAGCACGCCGTTCTGTCGCTGGCAAGGCAGCTTTGCCCATCTCAACGCCGTCCCCTTTGCGGCAGAGATCGCCAAGCGCGCACTTGGGGAGCGGGGCATCTCGCCCCAGATCTTTAGCTCCGTCGTTCTGGGGATGACGGTCCCGCAAAAGCACAGTTTTTACGGCGGCCCCTGGCTGGCCGGTCTCATCGGGGCCGAGGCCGCCACCGGCCCCATCGTCAGCCAGGCCTGCGCGACCGGTGCACGGGTGGTGGGCAATGCCGCCGCCGAGGTCGAACTCGGCGGTTCGACTCGGCTCACCACAGGTCAAGACCGCGTCATCCTGACCATCACCACCGACCGGTGCAGCAACGGCCCCCACGTTTATTACCCCAACCCGTTGGGGCCGGGCGGCAAGGGGGACGCGGAGGATTGGGTGTGGGATAATTTTGGGCACGACCCTTATGCCCGCAACGCTATGGTCGAGACAGCAGAGAACGTGGCCCAGGAGGCGGGCATCACCAGGGAAGAGCAGGAAGAAATGACGCTCTTGCGCTACCAACAATATGGCGACGCACTCGCCGACGACTCGGCCTTTCTGCGCCGTTATATGACGCTGCCCCTCGAGGTAAAGGACGCGCGCGGGCGCAAGGTGCTGTCCACCGTCGAGGGGGACGAGGGTGTGTTCCCCACCACGGCAGAGGGACTGGCCAGTCTCCGGCCCGTGGCGAAGGATGGCACAGTCACCTTTGGCACCCAGACCCACCCCGCCGACGGCAACTGTGGAATGATCGTCACCACGCAAGAGAGGGCGCGGGAGCTGAGCCGCAATCCCAAAATCGAGATCCAGGTGCTTTCTTACGGGGAAGCGAGGGTGAAAAAGGGGTATATGGCTATGGCCGTCGTCCCGGCGGCGCAGCAGGCGCTCTCGCGGGCCGGAATCACCATTGAGGATGTGCGCGTGATAAAGACTCACAATCCCTTTGCCGTGAACGACGTCTATTTTTGCCGCGAGATGGGGGTGGAGCCAGAGGCGATGAACAACTATGGCTCGTCCCTCGTCTGGGGACACCCGCAGGGGCCTACCGGCCACCGGTTGATCATCGAGGTGATCGAGGAACTGGTTCTCGTCGGCGGCGGGTACGGGCTGTTTGTCGGCTGCGCGGCTGGCGATACGGGCGCGGGGGTGGTCGTCAAGGTCACCGGCTGACGCTTTGCGGTAAGTCGGATTGACAATCCGACCTACGGTAAGCGAGCAAAATAGCTCTGTAAAGGGAGGAAACAATGTCAAAAACCAAAAAGGAAGAACGGGTCGGACAGGTGCGGTGCCAGAACTGCTTTGTGCGCTTCCGACCGCCGCCAGGGGCGAGCAAGGCAGCTTGCCCCGACTGTGGCTGGGAATGGTACATCTCCTGGTCGGGCAATCTGGCCAAGATCAGAAAGCCGGTCTGGGAAAGCTGGGAGCAGCAAATGGCCCAGGTTCAGCAAGGAAAAAAAGGAGTTCAAGATGGCGCTTGATCGCAAAATCGCGTACATAGACCTTTCCACCGGCGAGGTCGAGACCGCCCCCATCCCCGTCGAGATGCGCAAGTTGTACCTGGGCGGGCGGGGGTTGGACATGTACTTGTTGTACAATCACCTGAAGCCGGGCATCGACCCGCTCGGCCCCGACAACGTGCTCACCGTCAGCGCCGGGCTGCTGGTGGGCACGCCAGCCTCGGCCTCGGCCCGGACGCACATCGGGGCCAAGTCGCCGCTGACGGGCTTTATCGGCAGTTCCAACATGGGCGGATTCTTTGCCCCGGAATTGCGCTGGGCCGGATTCGACCACCTGGTGATCAAGGGCAAGGCCGACGGCCCGGTCTATCTCTGGATCCACGACGGCGAGATCGAGATCCGCGACGGCTCCGAGCTTTGGGGCGAGGACATCCCCACCACCCAGGAGCTCATCAAGGAGGAACTGGGCGACCCAGAGGTCAAGGCGTTGTGCATCGGCGTGGCCGGGGAGAACCTGGTGCGCTTTGCCAACGTGATGACGGGCATCAAGAACGCCGCCGGACGCACGGGGATGGGCGCGGTGATGGGTTCCAAGAATCTCAAAGCTATTGCCGTGCGGGGCACGATGGATATAAAGATCCGCCACCCCGAGCAGGCGCTGGAATACAACGCCACCCTCACCGAGCACATCGCCTCGACCAAGTTTGCCCAGATCATGCAGAAATGGGGCACAATGTTCATCTATGGCGTCACCAACACCACCGGCCTGGTTCGCGTGCGCAACTTTCAACTGAACCAGCAGGTGGGGGGCGACATTGAGTGCGAGCACATTGAAAAGTATTCCCTGGGCACGGAAGGCTGCTACGGCTGCGTCATTCACTGTCGCCACAAGTACCTGATCAAGGATGGGCCACACGCCGGGACCTATGGCGAGGGTCCAGAGTACACCAGCCAGGGCGCTTTTGGCATGGAGGTCGGCTGCAACGACTTTGAGACGATCCTGGTCGGCAACAGCCTGGTCAACAAGTATGGTATGGACACACTGGAAACCGGCAGCCTCATCGGCTGGGCGATGGAACTGTACGAAAAGGGCATCCTGACCGACGCCGACACCGGCGGCCTGAAACTAGAGTGGGGCAACGACGAGGCGGTGCTGGAAATGGTCGCCCGCATCGCCAACCGGCAGGGCTTGGGTGACGTTCTGGCCGAAGGGCCGCTGCGGGCCGCCGCCAAGATCGGGCAGGACTCGCTAAAGTACTGCATCCACGTCAAAGGGATGAGCAACCTGCACTCGGACGAGCGGCCCACGCCGTCGCTGGCGTTGGGCATCGCCACGTCCTCGCGCGGCGCAGACCACCTGCGCAGCCGTCCGGCGATTGACCTCTACCATCTGCCCAAAGAGTTGCTGTGCAAAATCTATGGCGGCCCCAAGCCATACAATGGCCCGCTGTCGTCCGACTATAGCGTCTACGAGGGGAAAGCGCGCATGGTGCAGTGGCAAGAGATGATGTACGAGGCGATTGATTGCGTTGGCGTTTGCAAGTACCATACTATTTTTCTCAGCCCCAACCTGATCGCCTTTGAGGAGCTTTCCAGGCTGATCTATCTCAACACTGGCCTGGAATTCACGCCGGAAGAGATCTGGGACATTGCCGACCGGGCCTATACCGTCGAGCGGCTGTTCAATATCCGCGAGGGCCTGACGCGGGCGGACGATTGGTTGGTAGACCGTTATTTTGACGAACCCACCCCCATCGGCCTGCCGATTGCGCGGGGCAAATCTATCGACCGGGAAAGATTCAGCCAGATGATAGGCGAATATTACGAACTGCACGGTTGGGACGAGAACGGCGTGCCCCGTCCAGAGACGTTGGAAGCGTTGGGGTTGGGCGACGAACCTTCACGTATGCTGTAGTGCAACGAGCATCCTGAGTAGGCCGGAACGACGAGGAGGCCGTATCGAAGGGTGCGGGTTATGAAAATGACAAAAGCTTGGGTCTACTGGAGTCTGGCGTTTTTGTTCGTAGTGACGGCTTCAGCCGTCCAAAAGGCTCAAAAGCGGCTAAAGCCGCTACTACGAACCCCCATATCTAGCGCCTTTATTGTTGCCTACCCCAAGATGTGGGCATTCTGAAAATTTGCCAGACTCCAGTATAAGCAAGAGGGAGCACGTAGAGCGCTCCCTCTTGTCCATCGATATTACACGGTCCGTGGCGAGCGCGCCTTAACCAGATAGCAACTCGCGCACGACCTCGTTCACGGTTCGACCATCCGCGCGGCCTTTGAGCTTGGGCATCAGTTGACGCATCACCATCCCCATCTGGCCCATCCCGGTCGCTCCTACCTCGGCAATAATGCGCTGCGCCTCCTCGATAATCTCCTCACGCGAAAGGAGCCGGGGTAGATATTCTTTGAGGATTTCTAGTTCCGCCTCTTCCTCGGCGAGCAAATCTGTCCGGTCGGTTTCTTTCAGTTCAGCGATGGTATCGCGTCGCTGTTTGGCCTGTTTTTGCAACACCGCAGTCACGGCGACATCGTCAAGATCGCCTTTATGTTCAATTTTGGCGTAGGTGATCGCAGTCTGAGCCATCCGGATGACCGACTTGCGACGTTCATCACGAGCGCGCAGCGCATCCTTGAGATCATCTTGCAATCGCTGTTCGAGATTCATACGCCTACCCACCAACAAACTAGTACTTTCTTCGCCTGTCTTTGTACGTCTGCTTACGGCTCTTGCGCAACTTGGCTGCCTTTTTACGCTTGCGAATCACGCTCGGCTTTTCGAAGAAACGACGGCGGCGCGATTCCGATAGCACACGGTCGCGCATCACCTTCTTTTTGAAACGCCGCAACAAGGAATCGAAGGATTCCCCGTCGTGGACCCTAACTTGAGTCACCCAGCTCACCTCCCTCTATACCCAGTCTCAGACCGGTTCTTTAATTGCAGGGCCATTATAATCGCGCATCGGAGGCTTGTCAAGAGAAGGCGGAAAGCGAAATGGTTTCCAACTTGCCAGGAACTTGACCCGCACCGGCCTCAGGCTATAATAATGACCAGTTAACAGTGACAAGGAGTGTTATGGAATATCAAGTTCTAGGACGAACGGGCGTAAAGGTTTCTCAATTGTGCTTTGGGACGATGTCGTTCGGTAGTGACGCCGACGAGGAGACTTGTGCGGCAATGTTCCACCGCTGCCGCGAGGCGGGCATCAATTTTTTTGACTGTGCTAACGTTTACGCTGGCGGGCGCTCGGAAAAAATTCTGGGCCGGTTGATCGCCGATTGCCGCGATGAGATTGTCCTCATTTCCAAGGTAGGCGTTCAAACCAAAGATGACGTGAATGCAGGCGGTCTTTCTCGCCGCCACATCATGTTGGCCGTGGAAAATAGCCTGAATCAATTGGGAACGGATCGACTGGACTTCTACCTGGCCCACAAATTCGACCCCGATACGCCGGTCGAAGAGACGCTGCGCGCACTGGACGACCTGGTGCGTCAGGGCAAGATTCTCTACCCAGGTGTGAGCAACTGGGCTGCGTGGCAGATTGCCACCGCCTTGGGCATCTCGGCCCGCGCGGAACTGGCCCGCTTTGAGTGCATCCAGCCAATGTACAACCTGGTCAAGCGGCAGGCCGAGGTCGAGATCTTGCCTCTGGCGCAGGCGGAGCAGGTGGGCGTGATTTCATACAGCCCGCTGGGAGCGGGTTTGCTGACCGGGAAATTCGGCGCGACGCGCAAGCCAGAAAGCGGGCGGCTGATAGAAAATCAAATGTACGTAAAGCGCTACAGCAACCCAGCGTATTACGAAATCGCGGAACGTTTCACTGCTTACGCCAAAGAACGCAGCCTGCATCCGGCGTCGCTGGCGGTGGCCTGGGTGATGTCGAACCCAGCCATCACCGCGCCCATCATCGGCGCGCGCAACGTGGAGCAACTGGAAGCCTCGCTGGCCGCGCTCGGCGTGCAAATGACGCCCGAATGGCGGGACGAAATCTCGGCGCTATCTATCGAGCCGCCGCTGGCGACCGACCGCAGCGAGGAAAAGAGTGGGTTCTTTTACCAGGGCGCAAAACCGAAATAACCAGTGGCAGCAGCACACAAACGTCTCGGTTGGCAACCAGGTCTCTTCATGGTATCATCGTTACACTAATATCTCAATCGGAGGAATATCGTATGACAGCACAATCACCAACTGCCAAGATGCCGCCCTTATGGGTCATCAAACTGCGTGCGCCCTTCTTCACCGCCGACCTGACGCCCGTACTCCTGGGCGCCGCCATCGCCTGGGCGCGAGTTGGAACGTTCAATCCATGGTACTTTTTGCTAACGCTCGTCGGTGCTATCTGCCTCAACGCCGGCACCAACATGACCAACGATTACTTTGACCACGTCTGGGGCTCTGACGAGATCAACACCGAATTTGCCAACCCCTTTACCGGCGGCAGCCGCCTGATCCAGATGGGGCTGGTCAAACCCAAGACCTTTCTGTGGCAAGGCATTGGTTTCTTTGTCATCGGCAGCCTGATCGGGTTGGCGCTGATTCTCACTCGCGGGCCGCTGGTGCTGTGGCTGGGCATCGTGGGTGTCTTTTCTGGCTACTTTTACACCGCGCCTCCTTTCCGGCTGGCGGGCACGGGCCTGGGCGAGTTGCTGATCGGCCTCAACTTTGGCCCCCTGATGGTACTGGGCAGCTATTACACCCAGACTCGGGCGTTTTCCTGGGAACCTGTCATCGGGTCGCTGCCGGTGGCGCTGCTCATCGCGCTGGTGGTGTGGATCAACCAGTTCCAGGATATGCGAGCCGACGCCGCCGTAGGCAAGGCTCACTGGGTCGTGCGGCTGGGCCGCAAGCGGGCCGCCGCCGCCTACGGGCTGATGCTGGCCGCCACCTATCTTTCACTGGCGGCGGGCGTTATCTTGGGCGTGGTCACTCCCTTTGCCCTGCTGGGCCTGCTGACCGCGCCCCTGGCGATCAAAGCGTACCGCGTGGCCCGCGTCCACTACGACCACCCCCAAAAACTCGTCCCGGCCAACGCCGCCACCATCCAGATACACCTGCTGACCGGCCTCTTGATGACGTTGGGTTATGTCATTCAGGGTATTGTAGGATGGCTGCTGTAGACGAAACAACGGGACGACGCAACCTCGAATCCGGCAATCCGGCCGATCCTCCGTTCTCCTTTGCCGATGTAGCTGACAGGTACGATACGCTCAACCGGCTGATGTCGCTGGGGCGCGACCGTCGCTGGCGACGGATCGCGGCCGCTGCGCTCAACCTGCCGGCCGGCGGACGCGCGCTCGACGTGGGAGCCGGTAGCGGCGATATGGCGCTGGCCCTGCTGCGCCGCTGGCCGGGCAGCGGCGTCACGGGGATAGAACCGGAGGCAGACATGATGCGCGTGGGACAACGCAAGCCAAACGCCGGACAAGTGCGTTGGACACAGGGAGACGGCCTCCACTTGCCCTTCCCCGACGGCCACTTTGATGGGGTCGTGAGCGCGTTCCTGCTGCGCAACGTGCCCGACGTGGCGGGCGCGCTGGCCGAGCAACACCGCGTGGCGAGGCCCGGTGGGCGCGTCGCCTGCCTGGAAATGACGTGGCCCCAAACGCCCGGCTTCCGAGAGCTATTCCGGTTCTACTTTGCCAGACTGGCGCCTCCCATCATGGGGATACTGAGCGGCCAGCCCGCCGCTTATCGCTACCTGCCGCGCTCGGTGCAGCGATTCCTGACGCCGGAAGAGTTAAAAGCCGTGATGGAGCGCGTGGGGCTACACAACGTTCATTATCGGACGCTGATGATGGGAACAGTCGCTTTGCACGTGGGGGAACGCGGATAACAAACATCCCAGTCGCAGTTAGGCGGACACGGAAAATGATGGTTTATCTGTTGTTTTCGTAACTGCTCAGGATAACCAGGAACACCGAGATGCACAGAGAATACAGAGTTTCACGGGTAACTACTCAGCCCACCGCAGGGTTGGATGTTTCAGGCTCTCAGCCCTCGTCCCCGAGGGCGGTGTAAGCGAGAGCGCCTCATTCTGAACGGCTATTTGCTGCATGGGACGCCCCCGGGACGGGGGCTGGGAGCAGCGGCTGGGTAGTTACGATTGAGGATTTGGTGATTGGAGATTTGGAGATCGGGGATTACTGGCAGACGTAAATCTCCATATCTAACATCTTCCAATCTAACATCTCCAAATCAGAAAATCAACATGGCGTCGCCGAAACTGTAAAAGCGATACCGCTCTCGGAGCGCCTCGGCGTAGGCTTGGTCGAGCAGTTCCTTGCCGGCAAATGCAGCCACCAGCATCAGCAGCGTCGAGCGGGGCAGGTGAAAATTGGTGATCATGGCATCCACGACGCGGTACTCGTAGCCGGGATAGATGAAGAGATCGGTGGCTCCTTCAAAAGCGCTCACTGCCTGCCACGGGCAAGCCTGCGCACACAGTTCGCCGCTGACCGCCGCCAGTGCCGCTGTCTCTAGTACCCGCACGCTCGTCGTGCCAACCGCGATGATGCGCCGCCCCTCCAGCCTGGCCTGATTGATCTGCCGCGCCGCCTCCGGTGTCAGCGAGCAGTGCTCAGTGTGCATGTGGTGATCTTCGACCCGCTCCTCGCTCACCGGGCGGAAGGTATCCAGGCCGATGTGCAAGGTGACGAAAACTGATCGAACGTCCATCTCGCGCAGCCGGTGGATGAGTTCCGGCGTAAAGTGCAGGCCGGCGGTGGGGGCCGCTGCCGAGCCGGGCGCGCGGGCATAGACCGTCTGGTAACGGCCGGCGTCCGCCAGCGGGGTGTGAATGTAGGGCGGCAGCGGCGTGACACCCACCTGCTCCGCCAGCGGCAACACCGGCCTATCAAAGGCCAGCACTCGCATCCCGCGCTCTCCCGCCTCGATCACTTCCGCCTCCGCGCCGGTGGGCCGGCCCTCGGGGCCATCGAGCAGGCTCAAGCGCAGCCCCTCGCGGACGCGCTTTCCCCCGACCAACGTCTCCCACGTATCGTCGGCCCGCTGCCGCAGCAGCAAAATCTCCACCCTGCCGCCGGTCGGTTTGCGCCCAAAGAGCCTGGCCGGGATGACGCGGCTCTCGTTATGCACCAGCAGGTCGCCTGGGCGCAGGATCTCGGGCAAATCGTGAAAGCGGCGCTGGGAGATGGAAGCGGCGCTCCGCTCCACCACCATCAAGCGGGCAGCGTCACGGGGTTCGATGGGGGTCTGGGCAATCAGTTCGGGTGAAAGTTCGTAATCGAATTCTGCGGTCTTCAAATACGCCCTTCCAACAGAAAATAATCGGCCAGCGGCTCCTCGTAACCGAGCGGAATGTACTCGCCGGTGCTTGGGTTTACCCGATAATCGCCCTGGTAGTCGCCGCGCGCGATCCGTTCCAGCATTTCTGTCAACCGGTCAATGTCCTCGCTGTTGTTGTAGCAACCAAAACTGGCGCGCACCATGCCCGGCATGTTCGATTTGTCGCCGTTGAGCAACTGCTTGCGCCAGGCGGCGCTCTCATCGGCCTTTAGGCCCAACAGATGCACCACGTAAGGATGGGCGCAGAAGCAGCCGCTGCGCACGCCGATGCCGCCCTCGTAGCCCAGGATAGCGGCCACCAGAAAGTGGGAAACTCCCTCTACGATGAAAGGAATCACGCCCACCCTTTCACCGACCCGCGTCGGGTCCGTCTCGCCGTAGATTCTGACGCCGGGGATAGCGCCCAGCCGTCCCAAAGCGTAAGCAATCAACCCCTCCTCGTGGGCGGCGATGTTATCCATCCCCACGTCCATGAGCGTCTGCGCGGCCACGGCCATCGCTACCGCGCCCGCCACGTTGGGGCTGCCCGATTCGTCCCGGTCGGGCATTCCGGCCCAGTAGACCTCGTCCAACGTCACCACGTCCACCGTGCCGCCGCCGGTGTACTCTGGCCCACTCTGGAGGAAAACTCGCTTGGGGCCGACGAGCGCACCGGTTCCAAATGGCGCGTACATCTTGTGCGCTGAAATTGTCACAAAATCGAGGTGTTCTGGATCGTCGTCTGGCTTCATATCCACCCGACGATGGGGGGCCAACTGCGCCGCATCCACCAGAATCCTGGCCCCGGCCGCGTGTACCTTGCGAGCCAACCGGTGAATGGGCTGCAAAAAGCCAGTCACGTTAGAAGCGCCCGCGACCGCCACCAGCGCCACCCGCCCGGCGTACTCGTCCAGTTTGCGGTCAAAATCCTCCTCGTCCAGCCGGCCCTCCGGCGTAGCCCGCGCGTGAACCACCTGGGCGCGGCCGCGCCAGGGCAGGTCGTTGGAATGGTGTTCCAACTGGGTAGTGATCACCACCGAGTCTGGCGACAGGGGCAGACGGTAAGAAAGTTTGTTGATGGCCTCGGTGGTGTTCTTGCCAAAAATGACGGTGTTGGTGCTCAGATCAGCCCTCACAAAGCGACCGACGATCTCGTGCGCCTGGTCGTAGGCCACCGTGCTCAACCGTGACTTGAAGCCGCTGCCCCGATGGACGCTGGAGTAAAAGGGCATAAAGCGCTCCAGCGCCTCCATCGCGTCCCGCAGCGGCGGCGTGCTGGCAGCATTATCCAGGTTGACGTAGGGAACGAGACGGCCATCTAGCAAAGGTACTCGCCTATCTAGCCCCAGGATGCGGTCGCGCATATTCACGGGCTGGTCTGAGCCGGTACAGCTACACATAGAACCCTCCTTGTATTTAGAACACGGATGGGTAGGATTTAAAGGATTATGAGCAGGGTTTAGCGGATTATGAGGAGGATTAAACAGATTATTCGGCAGTTGAGTATTGATGACCAATCCGCTTAATCCTGCCAATCCCTAGTTCTCTCCGCCATCACGCAAATTCCACCGGCTGCTGGCGCGTCTCGGCATCGAGGAACTGGGCCAAGCGTTTGCGGAAGAAAAGTTGAACTGTACCGGTAGGGCCGTTGCGGTGCTTGGAGACGATAATGTCGGCAATGTTCTGCCTTTCAGTATCGGGATGGTACAACTCGTCACGGTAGATGAACATTACGACGTCCGCGTCCTGTTCGAGCGAACCCGACTCTCTCAGATCCGCCAGAACTGGCTTTTTATCGGTGCGCTGCTCGACAGCGCGGGAAAGCTGGGAGGCAGCCACCACAGGCAGGTCCAGTTCACGCGCCAGCGCCTTGAGCGAGCGGGAGATATAAGAGACCTCCTGCACACGGTTCTCGGAGCGGACGTCGCCCGTCATCAACTGCAAATAATCCACCAGGACGAGGTCAAGCCCGTGCTCGGCGTGGAGGCGACGGGCCTTGGTGCGCAATTGCAAAGCCGAGATAGAGGGCGTGTCGTCAATATAGACGGGCAGGTCGGCCAGCTTGCCGGTGGCCTGGACAAAGAGCGGCCACTCGTCCTCCCGCAAGTCGCCCAAGCGCAACCGCTGGGTGTCAATGCCGGTCTCGGCAGACACCAAGCGCTGCACGATCTGTTCGGACGACATCTCCAGACTAAAAATGGCGGCGTGCTGCCCGTGGCGTGCGGCGTTGCGGGCCATCGAAAGGCACAACGAGGTCTTGCCGACCGAGGGCCGGGCAGCGATGATGATAAAGTCGGAGCGCTGGAACCCGCCCAGCAGCCGGTCTATGTCTGTGTAACCGGTGGGCACGCCCAGCGGTTCGCCCTGGTGGGCGTAGAGATACTCGATGCGGTCATAGTAACGGCGGATGACCTCCTGGATGGGGGCCAGGTCGCGCGTGATGCGCCGCTGCGAGACACTAAAGAGCGCCTGCTCGGCCTGGTCAACCGTCAGGTCTATCTCTTCGGCCTCCTGGTAGGCCAGTTGCGCGATCTGGCTGGCCGCGCTGATCAGTCGCCGGCGGATAGCGGCCTGCTCAACGATGTGGCCGTAGGATTCGACGTGGATGGCGCTGGGGACGGCGTTGATGAGGCGGGTGATATAGGCCGTCCCGCCCACCTCCTCCAATTGCTCCTGGCGCTCCAGTTCGTCGCACAGCGTGACAAAGTCAACCGGCTCACGCCGCTCGTGGAGTGCGAGGACGGCCTCATAAATCCAACCGTTCTTCTGAATATAAAAATCGTCACCCTGCAAGAAGGGGGTGACACGAAACAGCGCTTCAGGGTCAATCAGGAGCGCGCCAAGCACCGCTTCCTCAGCCTCGACGCTGTGGGGGATCATCTTGTCGGGAGCAGCCATGTGTCTTCCTATTGCAGAGGCATATCGTCCAGATCGAGGGTGTCAACAAAATCGCGAAAGATCGAAAGATCATCGTCTTCCATATCAGAGATATCCGCTGCGGGGACTATGCCTTCCGCCATGACGTCATCCTCGACAAAGATTGGGACGTTGGCGCGCACGGCCAGGGCAATGGCGTCGGAAGGACGCGCGTCAATCTCCAACTCGCGCCCGCCCAACTTGACGGTGATGTAGGCATAAAAAGTATCGTTGCGCAGAGCGTTCACGGTGATGTGGGAAACCTGCCCCCCCATCTCGGTGATGATGTTGTTGAGCAGATCGTGGGTCAAAGGGCGGGGCAGCTCAATCTCGCGCAGGCGTATGGCGATAGCCTCCGCCTCGTAAGGCCCAATAAAGATCGGCAAAAGCCGCTCGGATCCTATCTCTCTGAGAAGAATCACGCGGTGCTCCGACATCAAGCTGATCTGGATGCTCTCTACTTTTACTTTAACCATTATGCGCCTCCTAAATTAGGGGCCAAGCTAACCCACCTCAATTATACCACCGACTTGTGACGGATGGCAAATAACCTGAGGGTCTGGCAATCCGGCCTACTTCCACAGCACGTCGCCGCGCAGCGCGCGCTTGAGGAGCTGGAACATGGCCCAACTCTCCCAGGCAAAGGGCGGAAAGCCGAGCAAGCCCAGCACCGGCATGCGAAAGTAGTAGACGCCAAAATCGAGCGGCCAGGGCACAAAGTAACGCCAGCCGGCAGCGGCCCAGAAATTCCAAAACTCCCACAAAAAGCCGCACACCATCCCCGCTCCCAGCAACCGCAGCGCGGGACGGGGGTCGCCGCGCGCCCACTCTGCCAGTGGCGAGTGCACGCCCAACTGCATGTTGATCGGCTCCAGCAAAAAGATAAAGCCGAGCCAGACAAGGCCAAAGGTGTAGCGGGCAACAGGGACGGGCAGCAGCGGCGGGATGGCCACGCAGGCCAGCCCCGCCACGATCATTCCTGCCAACGCCAGCGGCGAGAGCGCGCGGGGCCTCGTTTTCAGATCGCGCAGAAAACCCAGCCCCGCCAACACGTCGGCCGTCTCGAAAAGCCCCGGCATTATGGTGGCAAACGACCACAGAAAGGCCCAATCCCGCTCGAGCGGGCGCTCCGGCACACCCACGTAGCCCCAGTTCTGCAAGCGCAAGTTGTACACCTCGAACAGCAGCCAGCAGCCGACCGAGATCCAGGTCATCATCAGCGCCTCGCGCGGCCGGTCGTGAAGCAGCGAGTGTCCCCGCAGCCGCAGCGCCAGCGCGTCGGCAAAGAGGATGTAGCCACTCCAGACAATGGGCGTGAACCACGTAGCCACAAAGGGCTGCCGGGCAAAGAGGCATATCTCGGCGACGATGACGATGCCCAGACCCAGCCATCCATACCATTTGAGACGCATTGTGTTTTCCTCCCGTCAGGTAGCAAGTCCGCGTAAATAGAATCGCCAAAGAGCGGGGAATGGCCCTCAGCCGAGCCAGAACTCTCCTCATAGCGGATTTTACGCAATTTACACCCGCTGTTTCATTCTGCTATGCAAGTTTGGGTAGTGTTCACGGGGGCACTTCTGGCCGTCTCAGCGCCCTTTGCGGTTAGGAAAAGGGAAAGACGTCTGAACCTTTGAGGCCCAAAATTCTTTACAGATGAGACAATATCTTGGCCGCAGACGAACGCCGATTTTTTCCAGTCACCTCGAGTCTGGCAAATTTTCAGAATGCCCACATCTTGGGGTAGGCAACAATAAAGGCGCTAGATATGGGGGTTCGTAGTAGCGGCTTTAGCCGCTTTTGAGCCTTTTGGACGGCTGAAGCCGTCACTACGAACAAAAACGCCAGACTCCAGATGTTTAGCACGGCGGAACCTCCGATTTTTCGCCGATTATATCATGACTCCCAGATATGGGGGGTACCCCGCGAAATACCAGAGAGCCGGTAAGGTGAAACGTCGAGCCCAACCCTCACGACGCGCCCTTCTAGTTTTGGTACTGCTGGCTGTCTTCGCCGCTGCGCTGAAGGTGGGCGTCACTAGAGCTGTGTTCAGTGACTGGGAGGGCATCCGTGTCTACTTGCAGGCCGGCGCCTGGAACAACTGCACCTACACACAGGGCTACTGGAAGAACCACCCCGACGTGTGGCATGTCCAAGAGATCGCCATCGGCAACGAGACCTACACCAAAGAGGAAGCGATAGCGATTCTCGAAACCCCAATAGGCGGCGACGCGACCTACATTCTTGCGCATCAACTCATCCCGGCTAAACTCAACGTTCTCCAGGGAGCGGACCCCAGCGCCGTCGAGACGACCACCGCCGACGCGGATGAGTGGCTCATCGAACACCCACTTGGCAGTGATCCTTCAGACCCTGACCGCGAGCAGGGCATCTCGTTGGCCGAGACACTAGACAATTACAACAACGGCGTGATCGGCCCTGGGCACTGCGAAGATTAAAGCGTCGCATCGCGTCGAAACTGAAAAGGATTCAGCCGCAACCCCGACACCAAAGTTAGAGTTAACCGCATTTTCCTCAATAATTGGACTTTGGAATAAAATTTTGGTGTCATTCCACATATAGTGGTTTCGCACTGCCGATCCCCCATATATGTCGGTATGGCCTTCGCAAGTGAGATTTGGCTTCTGAATATCCATTTAGCTGCCCCAATATGTGGGGGGTTTGTATTTTCAAATCAGCATATATGGGGGTAAAATTTATTCCAAAGTCCAATCAATAAAGATAGCCTCGTTACGCATCTAAGGCTGTGCCGGGGGAACCTTCCCCTCTCTCTCAACGTCTAATACGCAGAGCACACACTGACATATTAGAAGGAGAGAGATGATCAAGATCAGAGTTCTAGCCACTATCGCAATCGTTGTCCTATTGTTGAGTCTCGCCCCACCCGCCCTGGCCGACGGTATCATCATCCCGGACCCGCTCCCCGAACCCATCCCGCTCGACGAATCCTGGCTCACCATCCGCTATCACCGCGTCAGCGTCACCATCGAGGATCAGGTGGCCGTCACCCACGTCGAGCAGGAGTTCCTCAACGAGCACGAGTGGGAATGTGAGGGCACCTACGTCTTCCCGCTGCCGGAGGGGGCGGCCGTCTCCGAGTTCGTGATGTGGGTGGACGGCGCGCCGGTCGAAGGCGAAGTCTTGGAGGCCGGCGAGGCCCGCGCCATCTACGAAAACATCGTCCGCCAGCGGCGCGACCCGGCGCTCTTGGAGTACGTCGGGCGCAGCGCGGTGCGGGCCAGCATTTTTCCCATCCCACCCGGCGGCTCGCGCCAGGTCGAGCTGGAATATAGCCAGGTGTTGCCGGTCGAGAACGGCCTGGTGCGCTACATCTATCCCCTGAACACCGAAAAGTTCTCCGCCCGCCCACTGGAAAAAGTCAGCGTCCACGTGGAGATCGAATCCCGCGACGCCATGCGCGCCGTATACTCGCCCACTCACCAGGACCGGGTCTACATCGAGCGGGCCGGCGACTACCGGGCCGCCGTCGGTTACGAGGAATACGATCTGCTGCCCGACCAGGACTTTGAGTTGGTCTATACCGTGAGCCAGGAGGACGTGGGACTGAACCTGTTGACCTACAAAGAGCCGGGCGACGATGGCTTTTTCCTGCTGCTGGTCGCCCCCACCGTCGAGGTGGAGGAGGGGCGCGTGATCCCCCGCGACGTCATCCTGGTGCTCGATACCTCTGGCTCAATGGAGGGTGAGAAAATGGAGCAAGCCCAAAAGTCGTTGGTCTATGTGTTAGAGCACTTGAACGAAGAGGATCGTTTCAACGTGATCGCCTTTTCCACGGGCCTGCAACAGTACGCGCGCGACCTACGGCCCGTCTCGGAGACCCGTGAAGCCGTCGAGTGGGTGCGCCGCCTAGAAGCGGTCGGCGGCACCGATATCAACCGCGCACTCTTGGAAGCAATGGCCCAAGTCGGCGAGCGGCCCACGGTGCTCATCTTTCTCACCGACGGGTTGCCCACCGAGGGCGTGACCGAAATCGAGCAAATTCTCGCCAATATCAAGGCCGCCGCGCCGGACAACGCGTGCCTGTTTCCCTTTGGCGTCGGCGACGACGTCAACACCATCCTGCTGGATACCCTGGCCGAGCAGCAGCGCGGGGCCACCGGCTACGTCCGCCCCGACGAGCGGATTGACGAGGAGGTCTCGGGCTTTTACGCCAAAATCAGCACGCCCGTCCTGGCCGACATCGAGTTGGGCTTTGGCGCTAGGCGCGGTGAAGACGCGCCCTTGGTGGAGGACACCTATCCCTACCCACTGCCTGACCTGTTCGCGGGCACGCAACTCATCTTGACGGGCCGCTATCGGGAGAGTGGCCCATCTCTCATCACGCTCACTGGCGACGTGAACGGCGAGCGGCGAGAGTTCGTCTACGAGGGCAGCTTTCGCGCCGAGGGAGGCGACGATTTTATTCCGCGCCTGTGGGCTACGCGCAAGATCGGCCACCTGCTGACCCAGATCCGGCTGCACGGCGAGCGGGAGGAGTGGGTAGACGCAATAGTCGAACTGAGCGTGCGCTATGGCATCATCACCCCCTACACCTCGTTCCTGATTGACGAGGAGGATATCCTGACCGAGGAGGGGCGCAACCAGGCAGCGGATGAGTATCTGGGAATGCCGGCCCCGCCCGCCATCGGCGCGCCGGCCGCCGAAAAGGCCGAAGCAGAGGCCGACATGCGCGGGGCTGAGTCGGGCGGCGGTTGGGCGATGCCGGAAGAGGCCGCCCAAGTGGTGAAACACGTGAGCAGTAAGACCTTTTTGCTCCAGGATGGCGTCTGGATTGATACGACTTTCGATTCCTCGCAAATGAGCGCCACGCAGGTTGGTTTTGGCTCCGAGGGTTACTTTGATCTACTGGCGGCGCGACCAGAGTGGGGCGCGTACTTTGCGCTGGGCGAGCGCGTCATCTTTGTGGCTGAAGGAATCGCCTACGAGGTGGTGGAAGGAGCGGGCGAACCGGTGGATGCGCCGCCAACTCGCGCGCCGGAGCCAAGCCAGCCGGCCACGCCCGCCATTGACGAAATAGTGTTCCCCACGCCCACGCCCGTGGGCGCAAAGTCAGGGAGCGCCGCATGCACCGGCGCGATGGCGATGATGGTCGTGACCCTGGCTGCGGCAGTGGTGTGGCCGCGGACGCGCGGATAGAGATATCTTACCTTGTTCGAGTTCCGCGTGTAACACCCCACTGAATAAGTTGCGCAAGTGTGTCGCATCGTATCTTTTCAATAAATCGGGATTGGCATATGAAACCATGCCTTGTCGCTTCGCTTACGCAAAAGCCTGGTTTCTTTCCCCGAACTTTTGAAAGGGTGCGTCGCATCTGTCCCAAAAAGATGCGAGTTGACAATACTCTTCCATTGTGTATAATATGACCCTGGTCATTTTTGTTCTATGGTCACAATCTGAAAATGAATGATAATCTCTCACGACGCGCACGCAAAAAGCAGGAAACCCGCCAACGGCTGATGGAGGCCGCGCTACGGTTTTTCCGGGAACAGGGATACGGCGACACCACTATTGAGCAAATCACCGAGGCGGCCGATGTCGCCAAGAGCACCTTTTTCAACTATTTTGAGACCAAGGACGCCATTTTGCCCGCTCTGACCGAGTGGCGATTGAAGGAGCTGGAGGAGGCGCTCTTGCCAGAGCGGGGCGCGCCGGCCAGCCCCGTCGCGCGCATCAAACAGGCGTTGTGTCTGGTGGCCGAGGACCCTCTATCCGACCCCGTCCTGGCGCGGCGGCTCTTTGCGGCCAAGAGATGCCACCCCGACCTCCGCCCAGTTCATGCCCTGGCCCGCTTGCTCTCCGAGCAGGTGCGCCAGGCCCAGGCCGCCGGCGAGATCCGCGCCGACCTGGACCCCGTCTATCTGGGCGGCGTGATCCGCGCGCTGTTTTTTCAGCAATTGATGATGTGGCATCTCGATTACCGTCCCGTCCCCCTGCCGGAGCTGCTCCGCGCGATGGTAGATCTTTTGCTGGACGGCATCGCTGGGTCTGAGTGGAGGCAAGCGCAGTGAAATATCTCTGGCGCGCGCTGGGCTACCTCAAGCATTACTGGCTTCCAGCAGCCGGCGCTTTCCTCGGCCTGCTCATCTCTACCGCTGCGCGGCTGGTTGTCCCCCGCCTGACCCAGATTATCATCGACGATGGCATCGCGGCCGGGCGGATAGACATCATCGTGTGGGCCGCGGCCGGCATGGTGGGCGTGGCTATCGGCGGATCGCTCTTTACCTTCTTGCAAGGAATGCTCTCCGCTCGCACCGCCCAGGGCGTGGCCTACGATCTGCGCAACCAACTCTACACCAAAATTCAGTCTCTTTCCTTCAGCTACCACGACAAGGCCCAGACCGGGCAACTCCTCACCCGCGCCACGTCCGATGTTGAGATGATGCATCACTTCATCGGCATGGGGTTCATTCAATTCCTCACCGCCATCTTGATGATGATTGGCAGCATCACGCTGCTGTTCGTCACCGACTGGCAATTGGCGCTCATCATGCTCGTGCTGGTACCGCTCACTTTTGGCGTCTTTGGATTTTTTGCCAGCAAGGCCCGTCCGCTATTTACCAAGATTCAACAACGAGTGGCCGAGATCAACACCGTGCTGCAAGAGAATCTGGTCGGCGTGCGGGTGGTCAAGGCTTTCGCCCGCGAGCCTTACGAGCACGCGCGCTACACTCAGGCCAACCAGAATCTATTCGACCTCAACCTGGTCGTCGGACGGATGTTTGCGGCCGCTATGCCTCTCATTTTTCTCATCGCCAACCTCGCGCTCCTGGCCGTCTATTGGATCGGCGGCTACCAGGCTATCGCGGGCGACATCAGCGTGGGGCGAATCGTCGCCTTTGCCAACTATATGATGATGGCCTTTTTTCCCATGCTGATGCTGGGGATGATCATGGCCATGATCTCACGGGCGGGCGCCTCGGCCGAGCGCGTGTTTGAGATTCTGGACGCCCAGTCCGAGGTGGCCGAAAAGCCAGAGGCGGTCAAACTGGCCTCCATCCAGGGGCGCGTGGCCTTTGAGCGAGTCAATTTCCGCTACTTTGGCGGAGGCGAACTGGTGCTCAATGACGTCAGCTTTACCGCCGAGCCGGGCCAGACGGTAGCGCTCCTAGGCGCAACCGGCTCCGGCAAATCCACCATCATCAACCTTATCCCGCGCTTTTACGACGCCACCGAGGGCCGGGTGACGATTGACGGCCACGACGTGCGTGGCGTGACGCTGGACTCTTTGCGCCAGCAGACCGGAATCGTGCTCCAGGAGACGACGCTGTTCTCCGGCACAATCCGCGAGAACATCGCCTTCGGACGGCCAGAGGCCTCGTTGGATGAAATCATTACCGCCGCCAAAGCGGCCGAAGCGCACGATTTTATCGCCAGTTTCCCCGAAGGGTACGACACACCGGTGGGGGAGCGAGGAACCACACTCTCCGGCGGGCAGAAGCAGCGCATTGCTATCGCCCGCGCGCTGCTCCTGGACCCGCGCATCCTCATTCTGGACGACGCTACTTCCAGCGTGGATTATGAGACCGAATATCGCATCCAGCAGGCACTGGAGCGGCTGATGAAGGGGCGCACCAGTTTCGTCATCGCCCAACGCGTCGCCACCGTGCTCAACGCCGATCAGATTCTGGTGCTAGAGCGGGGCGAGATCGCGGCGCGGGGCACGCACGAGGAATTGTTGCGTGAGAGTTCCATCTATGCCGAGATCTATTATTCGCAGTTGGAGGGAGAGAGGGCGTAATGTTTGGCGGTAGACACATGCACGGCTTGACTCAGGAAACAAGCAAGCCCCTGGACGTAGGCCAGACTTTGCGCCGCTTGTTGGCATACTTCAGCCCGTTCTGGAGATTGCTGGCGCTGGTGGGCGTGCTGATCGTCGTCAGCACGCTGCTCCAGTTGGCGTCCCCTTATCTGATTGGCGTCGCGGTGGACCAATTCATCGCTCCGAGCGAGCAACCCCGTCCGGATTGGCTGACGTGGCTGCTGGCCGATGGTATCAGCAGAAAAACCGGCCTGACCACAACCATGCTCCTGCTGCTGGGCAGCTACCTGCTGAACTGGGCCGCCACGGCCGGCCAGTTCTACTTGATGACGGTGGCCGGGCAGCGGGTGCTACTCCACATGCGCACACAAATTTTCGAGCGCATCCAGACGCTCTCGCTCAAATTCTTCGACCAGCACGAAGCCGGAGACCTGATGTCCCGTCTGGTCAATGACACCCAGGTCATCAACCAGGTCTTTGGCGGCGGAATTGTGCGTCTGGCGAGTATGAGCCTTTCACTGACCGGCATCGTTTTCTCTATGCTGGCCCTCAACTGGCGTTTGGCGCTGGCCAGCTTTGCCGTGCTGCCACTGATGTTCCTAACCACGACTGTCTTTTCCCGGTGGGCGCGAGTCGCCTTCCGTCGCACCCGCAAAACCATCGGTGAGGTAAGCTCGGAATTGCAAGAGAACATTGCCGCTGTGCGCGAGGTGCAGGCATTTGCCCGCGAGGACGCCAACGTGGCCCAGTTCGATAAAGTCAACGCCGCCAACCGCGACGCTAACGTCCAGGCCCAGTCCATCCTCTCCGCCTTCTCGCCCGCCCTCGATGTGCTCAGCACACTGGCGCTGGCTATCGTGGTCGGCTATGGCGGCTACCTGGCGCTGGCCTATGATCCGCCGCTGGTCAGCGTGGGTCTTATCGTTTCCTTCCTCGTCTATGTGCGCCGCTTCTACGAGCCGATCCGGGGCATCGCCAACCTCTACACTCAGCTTCAGTCGGCGTTGGCCGGAGCGGAGCGTATCTTTGAGTTGCTCGACACCGAACCCGAGATCAGCGACGCGCCCGACGCAATTTCTCTGCCGCCCATTGAGGGGCGGATCGAGTTCGACCACGTCACCTTTGCCTACGACGAGGGTGAGCCGGTGCTGCGGGAGGTCAGCCTGAGCGCCGAGCCGGGGCAGACGGTGGCGCTGGTGGGGCCGACCGGCGTGGGCAAGACGACGCTCGTCAGTTTGCTATCTCGCTTCTACGACGTGGCTCCGGGCCAGGGCGCGATACGGATAGACGGCCACGACGTGCGGCGTGTAGCCCGTGAGAGCCTGCGGCAGCAGATGGGAGTCGTGCTGCAAGATACGTTTCTCTTCTCTGGTACGGTGATAGAAAACATCCGCTACGGGCGATTGGACGCGGGTGATGAAGAGGTCATCGCGGCGGCCCGGCTGGCCAACGCCGATCAGTTCATCACGCGGCTGCCAGAGGGCTACCAGACCGAACTGGGCGAGCGAGGGCACAACCTGAGCCAGGGACAGCGACAACTGATCGCCATCGCCCGCGCGGTGCTGGCCGATCCGCGCATCCTGATCCTCGACGAGGCCACCTCCAGCGTGGATACGCGCACCGAGCGGCTGATCCAGCGCGCGCTGGACGAACTACTCAAGGGCCGCACCAGCTTTGTCATCGCCCACCGGTTGAGCACGATCCGCAACGCTGACCAGGTGATCGTGCTGGAGGAAGGTCGCGTCGTCGAGCGGGGCACGCACGACAAGTTGCTGGCCGCACAGGGCCTGTACTACGAACTCTACAACAGCCAATTTCGGCGGCAGGTGTAATCCCCGCAATCATTGGCGTGTGTTTCACTTTGGGGGCGGATCTCTGAAAAAGCCTGTAGCACAGCGTCCAAGTGCTGGCACGATATAGGAAATCGTGGCTACAGAGCCTCATTCCCGTGACCTGGTGCCCAAGAGTTCTTGAGGTGGAATTTTGAACAATGGCTCTTTTCCATTCGCCATCTACTCAGCAGCTTGATACACCTCTTCCTTCAGCACTCCGATGAACGGCAGATTGCGGTACTCCTCGGCATAGTCCAGCCCGTACCCCACCACGAACTCGTCCGGCACCTCAAAACCTACGAGATCCACCGGCACGTCAATCTCGCGCCGCGACGGTTTACTCAAGAGCGAGCATATTCGCAGGCTGGTCGGTCGCCGTGTACGCAGGTTGCGTGTGACGTAATCCAACGTGTAGCCGGCATCAATGATATCCTCCACGATCAACACGTGCCGTCCCTTGATGTTCTGTTCCAGGTCTAGGAGGATGCGCACCACACCGCTGCTCTCCGTGCCCGCGCCGTATGAGGAGACCTCCATAAAGTCCACCTCGTGCCGCATTTCCAGATGGCGGGTCAGGTCGGCCAGGAACATGAACGCCCCCTTGAGTACACAGACGAGAAGCGGGCGGTCAGCGTCGTCGTACATCCCGTTGATCGCCCGCCCCAGTTCCGCCACCCGCGCTTGCAGCGTTTCTTCTGGGATCAGTACCTTGGCCACATCATCTCGCAGTCCCATCTTTTTCTCCTTCCACCGCCCTACTTGTACACCTCCCGCTTCAACACCCCGATGTAGGGCAGCGTGCGGAAGCGGTCGGCATAGTCCAGCCCGTATCCCACCACCCACTCATTCGGTATCTCGAAACCCAAATAGTCAACCTGCACCTCGACCTGGCGGCGCTCCGGCTTGCTGATGAGGATACAGGTGCGCAGACTGGCCGGATTGCGGGCGCGGAAGGTGCGCACGAGATAGTCCAGCGTGTAGCCCGTATCCAGGATGTCCTCGATGACGAGCACGTGACGACCAGCGACGCTGGCCCGCGTATCCATAATCAACCGCACCGCTCCTGTGCTGGTCGTGCCCCGGTTGTAGCTGGAGAGGGCGATAAAGTCCACGTGATGGGCCACTTGCAAGCGGCGGGCCAGATCGGCCATAAAGATGAACGCCCCCTTGAGCACCCCGACCAAGACCAGGCCGTCAGAGTCGGCATAATCCGCACTGATCTGCGCCGCCAACTCGCGCACGCGCACCGCGATTGTCTCTTCGTCCAAAAGTACCCGCTCAATTGCGTTGGGAACACTCATATTTACCTCTTTATCTCGTGGCAACCACGGCACCGGGCCTCGTATGCTTCGTCCGCCCCCACCAGGATCACCGGGTCGTCGTAGGCTGCCGGCTGGCCGTTGATGATGCGCTGCGTGCGACTGGCGGGGCCGCCGCACACTACGCAAATGGCCTGCAGTTTGCTCACCTGCTCCGCCCGCGCCATCAACAGGGGCGCCGGTCCGAAGGGTTCACCTCGAAAATCCATATCCAGCCCGGCAACGATGACGCGTCTTCCCTGGTGAGCCAGCTCTTCGCACAGTGCCACTATGTCGTCGTCAAAAAACTGTACTTCGTCCAGTGCCACCACTGTCGTATCCGGTTCGACCAGTGCCCGCAACTGGGCCGCGCCCTCCACGGGTAGCGCTTCCCACTGCATCCCGTTGTGCGAGGCTACCTCCTGCTCGGCGTAGCGCGTATCAATTGCTGGCTTGAATACCTGCACCTTTTGCCGGGCGATCTGTGCCCGGCGCACGCGGCGGATCAATTCCTCTGTCTTGCCGGAGAACATGCTGCCGCAGATCACTTCAATCCAGCCGCCGTTCGGTTTGTTGTACATATGACGCTCCTCTAAATAAAAACAGGGGCAGACTGCATCTGCCCCTGTGGATAACCGGTCGTCTCCCTATGCGGCTGCTTCGGCGGGTTCTTCCTCTTTGTCGACATCTTCTGGTGTCTCTTCCCCTGGCAAGACGAAGCCCTGGCCACGCAACAACTTTTTCAGCGTCGCCAGCGATTTGAGGCCGAACCCCTTCAGGTTGGTCAGGCCCTCGTTTCCCTCATCCAACTTGACCAACACGTCGCCGACGGTCTCGAGGCCCGCTCCGATCAGCACCTTTTGCATACGAGTACTCAAATCCAACTCTGTGATCGCAAGCTCAGGAGAGGTTTTTTGCTCTTCACGTCTCTCCGCCTCGGCGAGCATACGCTCGCCACGCTCCAGCTTTTTCATAAAGCGCTCCACCTGCCCCCCGGTGTCCACAATGCGCTGTTCGCCGGTGAAGAACGGATGGCATTTGGAGCAGATGTCGGTGCGAATCATTGGTACAGTCGCGCCTACGCTCCAACTGTTGCCACAGGCGCAGACCACTTGAGCTTCTGGATAGAACTCGGGATGAATGTTTTCCTTCATAGCCGCTCCCTACACCCGCGTCGGGTATACACTCACACGCTTGCGGCCTCCCTGAACGTGTTCAAAGCGCACAAAGCCATCGGCGTTAGCAAAGAGAGTGTAATCCTTCCCCATCCCCACGTCATTACCCGGCTTGATGCGCATTCCGCGTTGCCGCACGATGATATTACCCACGCGCACTTTCTCGCCGCCGTATTTCTTCACACCCAACCGTTTAGAGTGACTGTCACGCCCATTACGGCTGCTACCGGCGCCTTTTTTGTGTGCCATCTTGTCCTCCTATACCACAATCTCATCCACTCGCAGCCGCGTGTAGCGCTGCCGATGGCCTTTGCGCTGACGATACCGCTTCCGGGGATGATACTTGAAAATTCGAATCTTGGGGCCTTTTTCCTGCGCGACCACCGTTGCCCGTACACTAGCGCCCTCAACGAGGGGTTGACCGATTTTAACCTGCTCGCCATCAGCGACCAGTAGCACCTCGTCCAACTCAAGTTGCTGATTGACTTGGACGGACAGTTTCTCGACGAGAAGTGTATTTCCCACTTCTGCCCGGTATTGCCGCGCACCTGATTTCACAACTGCGTACACTATCAACCTCCCTTATGCACAATAGGAGGCCGGGCCTGATGGCCCAGCCACCGGTTACATTATACCGAATCTGACGATTTTGTCAACCGGCCATAGAGTAATCAATTGCCGATGATCTCATCAATCGCTCGGCTCACCGCGTCATACTCGTAGGCCTCAATCAACGACATACCGATTTCTCCTAGTAGCCCCGCTTCTCCAGCGGGCGGCGCTCTGGGATGGATTGTATTTCCCGCTCGCCCCGCAGTACCTCATCGGAGACGTAGAGAGCGCAATAGCCAGCAATTCCCGTTTTGTAGCCGCGATTTCCATATCGCGTACATTATGTTGCGTAAAACGGGCTGCGCGATATGGAAATCGCGGGGATGGTTCCCTGCGCTGTGATACACAATGAGATATTCGTGGGTTGAACCTTGACAAACGGGCTGCTTCTGGTAAGTTGTTGACAACAACTACCAAACTACACCAGGAGGCAGCCCTATGGCAGGTAGAATACGTCGAATTGAGGAAAAAGTCCAGTTGGTTCTGACCGCTCTCGACCAGATCAACGTTGAAGCAGCATCGCGGGAGGCCGGAGTACCGCCCAGCACATTGCGCGATGATTTGAAGAAAGTGAAGAAGGCACTGCCAGAAGTACTGGCTAGTCGGAAACGCGGGCCGGAGCCAAAGAACAGAGTAGCAGACTCTACGGCCAAGCGGTCTAAAACGGAAGAGCCGAGGGTCTGTCCGGAATGTGGTGGCAAGGTCACAAAGAACGGGACATACTGGGTGCTGAACTGGGTGCTGATGTTGACAATGGGCTGGATGGGAGTACAGAAAGTGCTCATCCAGCGCCATCGTTGCAAGAAATGCGGGAAAGAAATCGCCTCGCGGGAACGAGTGCGACAGGCTGAAGCACGCTATGCCTGGTGGCAGCAAGTCAATCGGTTGGCCGTGTTGAGCCGGTTCAAGTTGAGGTTGTCGGTGCGTCTGATTCAGACCTTGGTCGAGTTCGTCTATGGCAGATCGGTATCGGTGGGCCATATCCAACGGTTGACCCACCGTGTGGGGAAGCGGGCTGAAGCCGTTCTGGCTCGGCTGAGCCAGTGCCGACAAGCGGTTGCGCATTTCTTGATGTTCGACGAGACCTTTCCCAAGATGGCTCGTCGTGCCTACAGTTTGGGCGTTACGATATGCGAGCACGGCTTGATTCGCAGTGTGTGCTGCGTGACGCGGAAAGCGCGGGACATACCGGCTCAGTTGCACCAGACTGTCGGTGGACACTTTCGTCCGACTCACTTCTTGACCGATCTCGACGTGATGTATAACAAGCTCATGCGAGATGCGGGGTTGAACTTGATTCACCTGCGCGACGTAGTGCATCTCATTCGGCAGATCGTTCGGCTCTTCGATGATGCTGTGCGCAAAGTCACTCTGGATACACCCAAGGGGTTGCCGCTGAAAGAGCGCAAGAAGCAACACAAACTCAAGCGTCGGTTGCTGCGCAAGCGACTGCGGCCAATGTTGATCCTGGTGTTCAAGGCCTTCTCGCCGGGCTACGAAAGCGTCTGTGTCCTGATGCTGGAAGGAGTCCTCTCGCAGTTGGAGGACTCTGCTTTCATCATCCAAACAGTCAGTGTACGAAGACTGGCCCAGCGACTTCGACGCTTCGTCAAAAAACACGGTCATGCCATCAATCTCTCGCTTCGACTTTCTGTGGAACAGGGAACGCCGACGACGACGAACGCACTGGAAAGCAAGAACAGCATTTTCAAACCTT
>DUEK01000023.1 GCA_011192155.1 Thermoflexia bacterium | reverse complement strand
GTGCAAGGGACGGAGGATGGCCTGGACCGCATCTTTGTCAACCTGGTGGGCAACGCGGTCAAATACACGCCCGCTGGCGGCAACGTGACCGTCGCTATGAGCCGGGTAAGAGACGGGATCGAGGTGCAGGTGATTGACGACGGCATCGGCATCCCGGAAGAAGCGTTGCCTCACCTGTTCCAAGAGTTTTACCGCGCCCCCAACGCCAAAGCCTCGGACGAGGTCGGCACCGGGCTGGGGTTGGCTATAGTCAAGGATTTGGTGGAGCGGTACGGCGGGCGCATTGAGGTGCAGAGCAGGGCGGGGCAGGGCGCCACGTTCGTTGTGACTCTGCCGCCGGTAGATTTCTAGGGGCGCGCTAAAGTTGCCAATGACAGACCTCGGATAGGAGTAACTGATTGTCATTTTGGTTTTGGCATATTTTGCCCAAGTGGGTATAATTGTTGGGTTGAAAGAAGCCTCATAGGGGGAAGTTACATGCCAATCAATGAATCACTGACTCAACAAATACGAGACCAGGCGCGTCAACTCTTGACCGAGGAGCGGGTGGATCTGATCATCGGCTACGAGGCCGGCCCCACCGGCCGCGTCCGTCCGGCCTTTATCTACGACCCTGCCGAGGTGGAGCGGTTGATCTGGGGTGACGGGTGCGTCCACAACCTGATCAACTATCTCCACGATAAAAAGCACTCTCCCAAACGGGGGGTGGAACCGCCCCGCGTCGGCGTCGTCGTCAAGCCCTGCGACAGCCGTTCCCTCAACGTCCTCCTGGCCGAGCAGCAAATCGAGCGGGAGCGGATCTTTGTCATCGGCCTGGCCTGCGAGGGAGTGCGGGATGGCGGGGGTGAACTGGCGGCGCATTGTGAACGCTGCACCGACCGCGCGCCGGCACTCTACGACATGTTGATCGGGGAGCCGCCGCAGGTGTCACCGGTCGAGGACGATTGGGCCGACCTGGATCACATTGAGGAACTGCCTCCCGCCGAGCGGCTCTCTTTCTGGCTGCGCGAGTTCGATCGCTGCATCCGCTGTTACGCCTGCCGTCAGGCCTGCCCCGGCTGCTACTGTACCACCTGCATGTTCGAGCGGGATGATGGGCTGTGGGTGGATATGGGGATTGAACTGTCGGAAAAGTACGTCTTTCACCTGGGGCGAGCGCTCCATTTGGCCGGCCGCTGCGCCGAGTGCAACGAGTGTGAGCGGGTCTGCCCGATGGGGCTGCCGCTGAGCCTGCTCAACCGGCGGCTGGTGCGCGAGGTGGACGCGCTCTATCATCACCGGGCCGGGCGGGAGGAAGCGCTCAGCCCGCTGCTCTTTGAATTGGGGGAAGATGGTTCGCCGATGTAAGGGCACAGTGCCGCTGTGCCCCTACCGGGTTGTGAAAACACACTGTGGCGGAGGTATGCTGTGAAGTATGTGACGTTGAAGGAATTAAAGAATTGGCTCAATCGCTTGGCCCAAGAGGTGGATCTGATCGCCCCGCGCGACGTGGACGGCCACGTGCTCTACCGGCCCGTGGCTTCCAGCGACGAGATACTGTTCGATTATGAGCGGCCCGAACTCTCCGCCAAAGAGTTTATCTTCCCCGCGACGGAGGTCCTCTTGCGGATTGAGAAGCGGGGCACTGAGGTGACGCAAGAAGAAGTGTTGCCGGAGCGGAAACAGGTCATCTTTGGCGTCCGTCCCTGCGACGCGCACGGTTTCGCAGTGATAGATGCTCTCTTCCTGGAGCAGGATCCGCCCGACCGGTACTACGCTCATCACCGCGAGCGGACGACACTGGTGGGAATCGCCTGTCCGCAGATGTGGGAGGGCTGCTTTTGCGCCTCTATGGGCGGCGCGCCTGACGACCCCACGCACCTGGACGTGCTGCTGCGGGCGGTGGAGGGCGGCTACGTGGTTGAGGCGGTCACCGAGAAGGGAAAGGTGCTCTTGAAGGGGCTGGAGACGAAGAATCGGGATCAGAAGCCGGGTTTTTCGGAAAAAACCCGGCTTCTTGAGCAACCGGTGCCGGTGACAGAGCCTGCCAGGTGGCGGGAGCTCTTCGAGGACCGAATATGGATGCGGCACGGCGAGCGCTGCCTGAGTTGCCGCATCTGCACCTACGTTTGTCCCACCTGTCGCTGCTTTGACGTGGCCGACCGGGTGATCGAGGAGCGGGCCGGCTTTACCCGCATCGAGCGCATTCGCGCCTGGGACGCCTGCACCAGTACCAACTATCGCCGCGCTGCCGGGGGGCACAACTCTCGGCCCACCAAGCCGGGGCGGATTCGCAATCGCTTCTTTTGCAAGTTTTGTTATTACCCGGAGGATTTTGGCCCGCTGGGCTGCGTGGGCTGCGGGCGCTGTGTGGTCTCCTGCCCGGTGGATATTGACATCCGCGAGGTGATGGGGGACGTGGCGGCGCGGTGAGCCGCGATCAGCAATTCCCGTTATGGGGGAAGAGTCAGGTCGTAGCCGCGATTTCGCAATCGCGCAGGACACTTTACGCGGCAAAATACGCGATTTGGAAATCGCGGCTACAAAACGGGAATTGCTGAGCCGCGATTTTGTCTACGATTGTATTTCTTCCCATCACCGGCCTGGTCGGGGTACACATCCTGACCAGGCCGGTGATCGTTTATCACTAGCGCAACTCTTATCCCCTCTCAGTGTTCCTATAGCCATAAGTGGGCCGTAGGCAGGTATACCGCAGAGGAGGAAAACCAAATGAAGCAATATGGACGTATCACTGGGTGGGGCAAATCGGTGCCGGAGCGCATTCTCACCAACCACGACTTGGAACAGATGGTGGACACTTCCGATGAATGGATTGTCACCCGCACGGGCATCCGTGAGCGACACATCGCCGGGCCGGGCGAGACGACATCCTCAATGTCGGTCGAGGCCTGCCAGCAGGCATTGGAGCGGGCGGGAGTCGCTCCCGAAGAAGTTGACCTTGTTATCATTGCTACTTCATCCCCCGACTATTTCTGCCCGCCGGTCTCTAGCATGGTGCAGGATCGCTTGGGCGCGACTCGGGCAGGCGCTTTCACACTGGTCGCCGGCTGCACAGGGTTTGTTTATGCTCTGGTGACGGCCAACCAGTTCATCGAAACCGGGCTTTACGAAAAGATATTGGTAGTGGGGGTCGAGACGCTGTCGCCGGCAGTGGACTGGACGGATCGCAATACGTGCGTGCTCTTTGGCGACGGCGGAGCCGCCGTCCTGGTGGAAGCGAGCGACCAACCCACGGGAATTTTGAGCTGCGAGCTTGGCTCCCAGGGTCAAGACTGGGACGCTCTCATCGCGCCCGGCTATGGCACGGTCAAGCCTTTCAGCGAGGAGACGCTGCGCAACGGCGATCACTACCTGCGGATGGATGGGCGCCGCGTCTTCAAGTTTGCCACCCGCAAGATGACCAATTCGGTAATCAACGTCGTGCAGGAGAGCGGGCTGACGTGGGACGAAATTGATCTGGTCATCCCCCACCAGGCCAACGCTCGCATCATTGACCTGGCCGTGCGGCGTTTGAAAATAGACCCGGAGAAGGTGATGGTCAATGTTGACCGCTACGGCAATACCTCGGCGGCTTCGATTCCGCTGGCGCTGTGCGATGCGTTGGAGGAAGGGCGCTTGCAATCCGGCGACCACGTGGTGCTAGTCGGGTTTGGAGCCGGGTTGACGTGGGCGGCGGCGGTGTTACACTGGCAGCCGGTGGCGGAAGAGCCGATCGCCGTGGATGACTGGCCGCTGCTTTCGAACCTGTTCCAGCCGGTCACTCGGGTGCGAAACGCGGTGTGGAGCACGCAGGTGACCGCCCGCGCGCGCTTGCAGGATATGGCGCTGGCAGCGATGACTCCGATCAACCAGTGGCAGCGGCGTTTCAAGCGCGATTAGTCGCTGCGCCATAGATTATCTCACAACGACGCTGCCTGGGGACATTCCCCAGGTAGCGTTTTTTGCATTGTGGCGCGGCGAGTTGCTAGATAAGGCGTACCAGTTTCTTGACAAATGCTTCCGATTTCACTATACTAATTATTAGGTATTTGGTTCATGACTCTACTGAAAGAACTAGGAATTTCACCACAGAGACACAGAGAGCACAGAGATTTTAAACTTGGCCTTGAAAAAATTAACTTTTTGACGCGCAAAGTGAAATTTTCTTAAACTAGTAACTACCCAGCCACTGCTTACAGCCCCCGTCCCGGGGGCGTCTTGTGCGGAGGATGGCTACTCAGAATACAGTGCTCTCGCCCACACCGCCCTCGGGGACGAGGGCTGAGAGCCTGAAACGTTCAAATTTGCGCTGGTCTGGGTAGTTACAACTAGATTAGCTATAATGTTGACAAAGAGGTAGTAAATTCGGTATGATAACAGTGATGATTCAGCCAGTTGTCTGTTCGCCGGTTTCCACCGGCGAGGGCCTGGGAAACAATGACCTTCAGCCGCCTACACTGCGAGTGTCACGCGCGGACCGTCCCCCAGGCCCGACAGAGCCACCGTCCAAAGCGTGTCGCGCCGTGAGCGCCATAATAGGGACATGGTCACTCTGCGTCCGCCGGTGGAAGACTCTCTGCATACGCAAAGGAGGTTCAAATGGAAGTATACACCGGAATTGATTGGAGCGAAAATAAACACGATGTGATCTTTATGAACGAGTCGGGCGTCGTCATCTTCTACTTTGTCATCCCCCACACTCCCGACGGCTTCCGCAAGTTCGACGATACCCGTAAGAAACTCGGTGTCACCCCCGCCGACTGTCTGGTGGGATTAGAGACCGCCCACAATCTGATCATAGATTTTCTCTGGTCGCGGAACTACAGCCAGGTATACGTCATTCCCCCCAACGTGGTCAAGAGCTGCCAGGGCCGCTACCGTCAAAGCAGACCTTCTGCGCACGGACCGGCAGCGTTTGCAGCCCTGGCATCCCGATCTGCCCTTGACCCAGCAGATGCGCGCCAAGATCAGTCTTCTTTTCTACCTGACTCGCTCAATGGAAGCGATCTCCCTCGCCACCCTGCTCCTGAACACGGTGCGAATCAAGAAAGCCACCTACAAAGAACTGGGGAAACTATTCGTCCAGCATCTCGATCACGACATCTTTGCCTCGCTGCCAGGAGTGGGCAAGCTCTTGGCGCCGGCACTGCTGGTCAAGTTCGGGGACGACCGCGATCGCTTCCCAGTCCCCGCCAGCGTGCAGATTCTGGCCGGTACCTGCCCCGTAACCAGCAATTCCCGTTTTGTAGCCGCGATTTCGCAATCGCGCAGGGTGCTTTACGCTGTGGTTAGTGGGCCAGAACCCTAACGTGTTCTTCTTTCGGCAAAAAACTGCTCAAGCGCGGGTTCTGGCCCCGTTTGCAGTTTCTTGGGAGCTCGTGATTTGGTCCAATTACTGTCGCGCCCGTGGGAGCGACACTTGCCCGAGATGAAAAGGAAGACGCCAGGGCCAAGTTTCGTGCAACGGGACTTTGGGCGAATTACTCGCCAGATTGGGACGCCGGCCCAACCGCCCAAACCCCGTGGTAAATCCCCATGCCGGGCCAAAGGGGAGCAACAGTCGCCCCGGAAGCGTTGCCCGGTCATCAAAAAGGGCAAAACAGCCTCTAAATCGGCTTGAAACTGCTTGTTAAGGTTCAAAAATCAGCCGGCAATTGCGACCGGCTATTTGCACTTATCCAAAGTCCAATAACTTTTAAGAAACAACTTGTTTTTTGTAGAAAGAATTATCCTAAAGAATGAAGGATTATGGGTAGCTCATTTGAAACACACCTGAATGATATTCCGGCTTACTGAACGAGCAGCACGCCATCGGCCAGCACGCCAAAAGAGACCGGTGTGACGGCGCCGTCGGCGACAAAGGCGATGCCCCGGTCGTCGCTAAAGGCCGGGGTGAGGCCGGGGGCCAGGAGTACGAGGTTGTCGCTAGGCCCCAGGTTAAAGCCGGGATCAGTGTGGGCGTCCAGGGCAGGATTGCCGATGTGCAGCGCCATCCGCCGGTCCCAAACGCTCAAGTCATCTTGAAAGCCCCCCTCGCCCACGACGATGCGGATGGTCGCGCCGCGCGGCACGTGGGCAAAGGCCGGGTCATCGGCAAAGATGAGCGAGCCTTCGTCGGTGGCGGTTTTAGTATCGTTATCGGTGATGCGCCAGCCGCGCAGGTCAACCCCGCCGGATCGCATCACTTGTAGCTCGAACCATTCTCCCATCCGATAGTCGGCAAAGATCACGTCGCCGGGGTGGGGCGCGTCGTCACTGAGCGGCTCGAAGCGGGGTGCGATCGTCTGTGCGGCGTCGAGCGTCAGCGTGATGGTGGGAGTCTGGAGGAGGTCGGGCGGCTCCCACCCAGCGAAGCGGTAGCCCTGTGCGGGGGCGGCCGTGATTTGGATAGGGACTCCTCGGAAGCAGACGGTCTGCCAGGGCAGCTCTCGCACCAGGCCGCCGTTGACGGCGATATAGCCGGAACCGCTGGTAGGCGGCTCGAAGGTGAGCTGTGCGGTACCGCCCAGGTTGAATTTTTCCACCAGGTGACGGCGGACAAAGTCTGGACGGCGACGGGCAAAATCGCGCAACTCTTCCACGCTCGTTGCCCAATCAACCGAGCTTGACCAGCGGATCGTCTCGTAGGCAATGTCCGGTTCAAGTTCTGCGGCCAGTTCGTCGATGTGTCTGACGACGGATGCAGGCGCGAGTGTGGTGTTGAGCAGGTCGGCGGCGCGGGAAAGAAAGCGGAGGAGGAAGGCGGGGTTTTCCAACAGCCTTTGCAAAAGAAGCGCGTCCCGCCCGCCCGTTTCGGGCCAATCGTATTCCAGCACCCGCTCCACTAGGTTCAGTTCCACATAGCTGTGTTCACCCGCTCCAAAGGCGTGGTCGGTGTCCCAGAACATCCACTGCCAGCGGCCGCCTTGCACGCGGGGGCGGAACTGCTGCACGTTGTGGTGCGGCCAGTCAAAGTTGGCGGCATAGATGTGGAGGATGGTATAGTCAATAAAGTTGGCAATGTCCACTTGGGTTTGAACGTAAGCATAGTTGGCCGGGTCCGCCAGATCGCGAGCCTCGACGAATCGCAGGAGGTGGTCCCAGTTTTCGCGGTCTCCCATAAGAGTCGCCCGCTCCCCGATGTGTTCGGGCGAGTCCAGAAAGTCGGCTGATGCGACGCCGTAGCGATCCGCCAGGAAGCGGCTATCAATGCGCTCGCGGATGTAATAGATGCCCCACGGCTCGCCGTTGATGAACAGCAGAACCGGCCGGCTGCGGGTAGCATGCCCGCCGAGTTCGAGCGCCAGCCGGTCGGCCAACTGGTTGCGCATGAGGGTCCAGTTGGAGTAGTTGGGGTGAGGGAAGGTGTGCCAGTCCTGCCCGCCGTTGTGTAGAACCAATCGCTGGAACGACTGCGTGTCGCTAGCGGCGAACAGTGGGTACTCGAGCCGGTTGAGCCCGTACTCTTGGCGGAAGTAGAGCCGCAGCGACTTTTTTGCAAAATCGCGACTGGCCCCGCCGTGAAGACGCACGCCAGCCGGGACGTGGAACCCCTGCCCCCGATCCTCGCCCACGTAGGCGACGTTCGCCGGTCGCTCCCAAGTCATTCCCCTCTTGTGACTGTTGAGGGGAGCATAGATGCCGTGCTCGGCGTCCCACAGGTCGTCGGGGTCTATGATCAGCGAGAGCAGCGGCAGCGTCGCTTGCACACCAACAAAGTAGGATGCGCTGACCACTGGCCCCAACTCGCCGTTGGGCAGGACGGCGCGGGCGCGCACGACGGTGACGGCGGGTGCGGCGCTGCTCAGGTGGATGGGTTGGGTGTAGGTCTCCCCGGTGGTGTGGGTGGGCGCGTGGCCGTCGAGTGTAAAGATCACGCGGGAGTCGGGGTGGGGCGGGCGGATCTCCAATCGGATGTCGTGGTCGTAGTAGCCGCCGGGTGGAGATAAGGCGGGTTCCGACGCGGGCGCCGTCGTGGAGGGACGGCAGGCCATCAACTTTTTGAAACGGCCATTCTGATGGCACGCGGTCAGTATCTCGACGGGGTAAAGTGCGACCAGCGCCAGCACTGCGAGGATGGTGATCCACAAGTGGGGTTTATATCTCTGGCGCTCGCAAGTCTGATACACGCAGTGCCCCTTTTGGCGGGTCAATCTTGGACGTCGAACTCGCCGACGATGAACGCGTCGCCGGTCGGACGGCCTCCGGTGTCCACGATTTGCAGTCGCTGCATCGTCGCCAGCAGGTACCAGCCGACCTCGATCCGGTAGCGGCCGGCCGGGGCGTCGGGGGTCAATTGCACCTGGTAGGGGTCGGTTATTTCCTCGCCGGGCGTCCATTGGCTGGTGGGATAGCTTCCCTGCACCGGCCATGCGTCAACCTGGCCGTGCAACCGTCCATCGGGGCCTACCAGATGGACAAAGGTGGTATAGTCCGCGCCGATTGACCGCAACGCGCGCCAGCGCAGTGTGATGGGGACGGTCTCGCCGGGTCGCGCGACGGCCTGGTCGATTTCGGCCTCTAGCAGGAGCGCCAGGTCGGCAAAATTTGCCAGGGGATGATTTCCATCCGCTACCTCTATTGCGCCGAGCGGGCAATCGTTGGTCGGGGAGGCCAGCCAGTTGCAGCGCGCGGCCTCGTTTGTCAGCCCGGCGCGCAGCGTGTAGCGGCCGGGGTTTTGGGGCGCGGCGATGGTGTGGCGGCTGCGCAATGCACCGGCGGTGAGGGGAAAGATGCTTGTTTCTGTCTCTTGTCCGCCCTGATCCACCCAGGTCAGTCGAACTTGCTCGTTCTCCTCGACTCCCTGCCAGGCCAGGTCGGCCACGAACGGAGCGCCTGCGAAGGCTTCGCCTGCCATATCGTAGCCCGTCAGCCACGCACCGTTGGTGAAGAGATAGCGCTGCTCGCGCGGCAGGGAGGGCGGGTCGGGGGAGGGAACAAGCTCTAGTGTACTCAAGGAAAACCAGTCTGTTGTCGCGCCGCCAACCTGCAACCCGCTAGTGCTAAAAGAGTCGCTTTGCTTTTCCTGGATCGGAAAAGGGGGGAAAAGCCCTACTTGCAGCTTGTATTCTCCGCGCGGCAGCCAGGGCGGAATCTTGATCTCGTGGTAATCGGAGATTGTCACGCCCACGGGCCACCCGTTGGTGGGATACAGGCCGTTTACGGGGCGCATTCCATCGCTCTCCCAGCGCGTGTGGTCATCGGCATCCACCAGTCGTAGCCGGACGACGAAATCGCCGCTCACCTCCGTCTCGGCCTGCCAGTAGAGCGTCAGGTGGCGCGTTGCTCGCCCCAGTGGATCGGCGTCTACTTGGGCGTCCAACAGCCGGATTGCCTCGCCGAAACACGCGCTTTTCTCACCAGAAACCAGATTTTCGGCAAAAACCTGGTTTCTCACTTCTACCAAAGGCCCCACTGAGCGCAGGTACAGCCCTTCCAGATGCGGCAGGTAGCGCGCCAGGTAGACTGTTTGGCCCGTGCCCAGTCGCGCTGTCAGTTCCGCCTGATAAAGTTCCTCGCTGCCCAAAATGACCAGGTCGAGATCTGGTCGCGCGCCTTCGATCTGTTGTAAGTAGTAGAGCGGGGCGAACTTTTCCGAGTCAGCCAGCACCGCGCTGTTTTCCGCGAGCGGGAGGCTCAACGCGTATTGGCCCCAGTCGAGGTTGCCCCGGTTGTGGCTTTGGTCCACCTGGGGTAGGTTTGTCCAGATGAGGTTGAGGGGGAGCATAGCGAGCAGGACGGCAAAGGGGGCAAAACGCGGGGCGAGGCGGGCTAGGGAAGCGATGCCGACGCCGATCCAGAGCGCCAGTACCAGGTGGGCGGGGAGCAGAAAGACAGAGATGTCGGGGATATGGTAGCAGAGACCATAGAACGCAAAGGCCAGGAAGGTCGCGCCGGTCAGCGCCAGCGCTCGTCTCTGCCGCAGCGCCAACCGCGTCACGCCAACCGCCGCCAGCCCCAGCCCGATCCAGCTAAAGGCGTCGCTTTGCTTCCCTTTATATTGGAAAGGTTCGCGCATCAACCGTCCGACGATGGCCCAACGGGTGGGGTCGCGCCAGCCGTCGAGCCGCAAGGCAGCGTGGAATTGGCCGCCGGTGATATGGGCGACGAATCCGCGCAACGTCATCCACTCGCCGTGGTTCAGCGCCGGCCAGCGCAGCGGGATGAAGAGGTAGAGCGATAGCCCTAACAGCAAGAGTCCTCCGGCGATCAGGCAGTCTTTGAGTTGCAGCCGGGGGCGGTCCCAGAGCAGCCCTAGCGCCACGGCTGGGAGCAGCAGCGCCGTCGTCAGGTGATTGGTGAGGCTCAGGCCGATCAGAAAGAATACGATCTGCCAGCGGCGCGCTGGAGAACTCTGAGGTTTTGTGGAGACCTCGGAGGTCTTGAGCAGCAGCCAGAGGATGATGGCCGCGAGCAGGTTGTGCAGCGCGTAGACTTCGGCGACAATTGCCTGAGACCAGAAAGTGGCGGAGAAGGCAAATGTCAGCGCGGCCAGGAAGGCCGGCAGCCAGTGGGAGGTCAGATGCAGCAGGATGGCATAGACCACCAACACGGCGGCGGCGGCAAAGATGGCCGAGGCCACGTTCACCCGCCAGGCCACGTTGCCCAGGGGGAGCAGTGTGAACAGCTTGCCCAGTAGGATGTAGAGAGGGTAGCCGGTGGGGTGCGCCACTCCCAGCCGGGGGATGATGACCTGAAATTCGAACGTATCGGCCTGACCAAGGGAGGGCAACAGGGTGCGAGTGTAGATCGCAAACGTCGCCAGGCCCAGGATGGCGGGGGGTGTCCATTGCGCCCGATCTCCCCACGCCGCCAGCAGCGCCAGTACGCCTCCGCCGATCAGCAGCACGCACCCGGCCAGAGGGCCTGGGATGATGCCAGTTACGTAGAGGAGTGACAAGGAGGCAAGGGGCAGGAGGCAAGAAGCGGGAGGGTTGGTGCGCCGCCATAGAGCAAAAACCAGCCCGGTGCACACGGAGGCTACCCCGGCGATGGCTAGAAGAGATTCGTAGAGCGGCGGCCAGAGACCGGCTTCCGCTGCCAAGCGGGCCAGCGCCAGCCCCCAAATCGCGCCCGCCCCGCTGATTCCCGCTACACGCAGCAAACCATCAAGGCGCGGTTTCATCGCCCTCGTCGCCGTGAAAGTAATAGTCCAAAATATCGTGGGCCACCGGCACCGCATTTTCCGAGCCTTCGCCGCCGTTGTACAGAAAGACGATGACAGAGACCTCTGGATTTTCCACCGGTGCAAAGGCCGCGAACCAGGCGTGTTCTGGCTGAGCGTACCCCACGCGGCAGATGCCGGTCTCGCGGGCGATGTCGTCGCAGTATTGGGCCGTGCCGGTTTTTCCGGCCACGCGCACACCCTCGATCTGGGCGTTCGGCGCTGTGCCGTAGGCCACTGCTCCTTCCATCCCCTGCTGGATCAGCGACCAGTTCTCCGGGCTGATGGGCAGTGTGCGTATGATCTCTGGCTCGAAGTGCTGCACGATGTTTCCATCGGAGTCGGTGACGTGGTGGACGATGCTGGGGCGGTAAAGAGTGCCGCCGTTGGCGATGGTGTTGACGGCATTGAGCATTTGCAGCGGTGTCACTTCTAAGTATCCCTCTCCGATGGAAAGGTTGTAGGTGTCGCCGGTGGACCAGCTCTCGCCATACGTGAGCCGCTTCCAATTCCTGGTGGGCACCGTGCCGCCAATCTCGCCCGTCAACTCTACGCCAGTAGGCTCGCCAAAGCCGAAGAGGTGGGCGTAGTGCGGGATGCCGCTTTCCTCGTCCATCCCCAATCCCTCGAACCCGCTTTCCTCGAACCCGCCGCCGGCTTTATAGAAAAATATGTTGCACGAATTGGCGATGCCGCCCACCACGTCCAGCCAGCCGTGACCGGCCCGGTTCCAGCAGTGAAATTTCTGCGCCTGGCCGGGGTCGTTGGGATAGTACTTGTTGGGTACGATGATTGTACCAGTGCCGTTCAGGCGGGTGCGTTGCCCGTCCAGTACTTTTTCTTGCAAGGCCCCCGCCGCTATTACGACCTTGAACACAGAGCCAGGCTGCAAGCGATCCGAGATGGCGTGGTTGAGCATTGGCCGGTGGACGTTTTCACTCAGAACCTGCCAATCCCGGACAGAGATGCCCTGGGTGAAGAGGTTGTTATCGTATGTGGGCAGGCTGACCAGCGCCAGTATCTCGCCTGTTTGGGGGTTCATCACGACCGCCACCCCGCGTGGCGCGTTCACGTTCGGGCGTGTCATTCCCTGGCGCAATGTTTCCTCGACAAACTTTTGGAGTTCGAGATCAAGCGTCAGGTGGACGTTATTGCCGGGCACGGGGGCGGCCTGTTGGCTGACTACGCGGATCACCCGGCCCATCACGTCTTCTTCGACCAGGCTCTCGCCTTTCTTGCCCCGCAGCGCGTCCTCGTAGGTCGCCTCGACGCCGGCGCGGCCGATGCGATCTGTGGCTGGGTCGTACCCTTGCTCGCGGTACTCTTCCTCATACTCTCCCGGAATGGGCAACAGGTATCCTAGCAGCTGCGATATCAGCGGGCCGTAGGGATATTCTCGCATCGAGTCCACCTCGACCGACACGCCGGGCAGCAACATACTCTCTTGCGCCACCAGCAGCGCTTTTTCCCGCGTCACGCCGCGCTCGATTTCGGTTGGATGGTAAGGCACTCTCCACGCCTCTGCCATGATCTCGCGCAGACCTACCTGGTCGCCGCTTGTGGTGTAGGGCATGTCGAGCAGCACGGCTAAACGGATGAGTACACCGTCCGCCGCGGCCTCGTCGTCGGGGAGGTAGGCGGGCGTGATAGTGATTTTAAAGCTGGGGACGTTGCGCACCAGTGGCGCGCCCGCGCGGTCATAGATGATGCCCCGGCTGGTGGGGATGATTTCGGTGCGTAATCTGCGCCGATCCGCTTGCACACTGTAGTATGCGCCCTGCACGAACTGTAGATACCATACCCGCTGGCCAAAGATCACAAATATGCCCAGGATGATGGCGGTCAGTATGATGACGCGCGGGGATCCCTTGATGGTTGCCCATCGCGCCTCCCACTGACTCGGAGGGGGCTGTTGTGGAATACCGTCCGTTGTCACAAGTTGAGGCCCTCCCGCCGGATCCTACGTGAGAGCCAGGCTAGCGGTTGCCGGATGAATGGAGTCAGGATGGTGTTGAGCAGCACCGATGGCCCTGCCACACGCAGCAACGCGAATTCCCAATCAATAGTGTGTCCCGTCCAGGCCAGAATGATCAATATGACCAAGTGGTAGGTCGCGGTGCTCAGGAGCGCCAGGAGCAGCAACCGGGCCACGTTTGTGCCCAGCCCCTGCCCCCAGGGCTGCCCGGTCCAAAAAGCCGCCAGTACGAGAGCAATCGCGGTCGCACCCAGTGGCCCGCCGGAGAGTAGATCAATGATCAACCCGCCGATAAAGCCCCATATCACTCCCTCGTCCATGCTGCGCACAAAGGCCCAGATCAATACGACCAGCAGCATCAGGTCGGGGCGCGCGCCTCGCACGCTCACCCGCGAGAACAGGATGCTCTGGATCAGAGCTATGCCGGTCAGAAGTGGGAGACTCAGGTAGAGGTTTATGTCGCGCCTCCAGACGTGAAACGTCAAACGCCAGACGTGATGCTATGGTTACTCGGTCGCAGGCTCTTCGAGGGGGATTTGTTCGAACCCAGTGATTACCAGCACCAGTTCCAACCGCGAAAAGTCCACTGCTGGCCGCATGGTGGCGGACTGGAACAGTTCATAGTCCTCTTGCAGTACCTCGGTTACCTGGCCGATGACCAAGCCCTTGGGCAAAAAGCCGCCCAGCCCAGAGGTCAAGACAATTTCGTCATTGCTGATGCTCTCTCCTTGCGGGATGTATTTCATCCGCAACGCGCCGTCCGAATGTCCCACCACCAGGCCGGTGGCGCGGGATGTTTGTAGGAGCGCGGCGACAGCGCTATCGGGGTCGGTGAGCAGTTTGACTTTGGCTGTGCGCAGGCTGACCTCTGCGATCCGCCCCACCAATCCTGCGCCGTCGCTGACGACAGGCATCCCCACTTCTAGGCCCTGCTGATTGCCCATGTTAATGGTGATATAGCGTAGATAGGGATTGGGGTCTGTGCTCAACACTTCCGCGCACGGAAAAGCGTCGCAGGCTTCTCGGCCGATCACCTCGGCGCCCAGGAAGGCTGCGACCGGGTACTCGCTGGTAAAGTTCAACATGGCGCGGAGTTGTTGTGCCTCGGCTTCGTACTCCCTCAAGCGCACATTTTCGACGGTGAGGGCGTTTGTCTGCGCTTGCAATTCCTCAACCTGGGCGCGCAGTTCGCGTACTTGGCGTACTGTTTGAAATAGATCTCCCGCACCTTCGATCACGTTCGCAAACACGCGCTGTAGCGGGTCGAGTACGTAGTGGAGCACGTTCTCCGCCGGGGCCAGATAGCCGGACTCGTGGAATACGAGAAGCAACAGCCCAAGGATGAGCAATACTAGAGGGAGCCAGGAGCGTCGAGGGGACTGCATCATGGTTCAACACCCTGCAAATTTTTCGCCGAGGGAATTGCTCTAGCCATAAAAAGCTCCACGGCGAGGTGTACTTGGAAGCTGTCTAAAAACCTGGTTTCTGTTTCGTCTGCTAAGAAACAGCTTTTGGAAAGGCCCAAAACCCGCTAAACTGTTTCTTTCCATGAAGAACACTGCAATGGTTTTGGGCTCTGATCAGAAGCCAGCGGGCCTGGGGCGTTGTCTGTCGGTGCTGGTCAATACCTCGCGCAGTGTGTTCAGTTCTTCCAATACTTTTCCAGCGCCGCGGGCGACGCACGTCATCGCGTCTTGCGCTACCCAAGCTCGCATGTTCGTCTCATCACTGACCCGTTCGGCCAATCCTTTCAACTGGGAACTACCGCCAGCCAGGCAGATGCCGGTTTCCATCAGATCGGCAATCAGCTCGGGCGGTGTCTGATCTAACGTGTCTTTGATCAAGTCCAGGATGGTGCTGATTGAGTTGCCTAGGGCTTCTCGGATTTCGATGCTGCTGACCTCGACTGAATCGGGCAGCCCGGTGACCAGGTTGCGCCCACGCAGCGTCATTGTTGTTTCCTCGGGCAGTGGGTACGCCGACCCGATGGCTATCTTGGTCCGCTCGGCCATACTTTCGCCAATGTATAGATTATACTTTTGGCGAGCGTATTGCATAATGTCCTCGTCCATCTCGTCGCCGGCGATGCGGAGGGAGCGGCTGACCACAAAGCCGCCCAGGCAAAAGACGCCTACCTCGGTCGTGCCGCCGCCAATGTCCACGACCATGCTGCCGCGCGCTTCCGTAACTGGCAGCCCGGCTCCAATAGCGGCCGCCATTGGTTCTTCGATCAGGAAAGACTCGCGCGCGCCTGCGGATATGGCGGCGTCGAACACTGCTTGCTTTTCGACTTCGGTCACGCCGCTGGGGATACCCACGACGACGCGGGGACGGGGGAAGGGAAGCAATAGTTGGCTATGTGCTTTTTTGATGAAATAGTCCAACATTGCCTCGGTCACTTCAAATTCCGAAATGACGCCATCGCGCAGGGGGCGGATGGCGACGATGTTCTCCGGTGTGCGTCCGACCATCTCTTTGGCCTCTGCGCCGATGGCGAGGACTTTTAGGGGGTTGCTATCTCGCTCTATGGCTACCCAAGATGGTTCGTTGATGATGATGCCTTTTCCTCGCACATAGACGAGAGTGTTGGCTGTGCCGAGGTCAATGCCGATATCGAGGGAGAAAAGTCCCAAAAAGGCGTCAATAGGATTGAACACAGAAAAATCTCCTGGTTAGATACAAATTACTGCCCCGGACTATGCGCTTCTTCGATACCGGGGCCGCTAGTATAAAATTATACCACAAATCAGGATGGAGGAAAACTCTTGGAAAGCAGGCTATTTGTGTTATAATCTGATGTTGTAATTATGCCTTCTGCATACCTTTAGGAATCGTTCAAAAATAACTTGGCATTTCGACACGTGTTTTGCAGGTAAAATCACGTAAATAGTGCGACGTTGTTTCTGAACAACGCCTTAGCATACCTTCAGAAACTATGTCTTTAGACTATCAAATTCGATTATCTGTATTCGAAGGCCCTCTGGATTTGCTCCTCCAACTCATTGAGCGGGAAGAGTTTGACGTCACGACGGTCGCGCTGGCCAGGGTTACAGATCAATACCTGGCCTACTTGGAGGAACTGGAACGACGGGAGGTGAAAGAGTTGGCGGACTTTCTCGTCGTGGCGGCGAAACTCTTGCTGATCAAGTCACTGGCGTTGCTCTCGCGTCCCTCAGAAATGACGCTCGAAGCCGAAGAAGTGGGCAACGAGTTGGTACAACAGTTGCAGGTGTACGTGCGTTTCAAAAAAGTCGCCGCTCTGCTGCACGAACGAGAGAGGGAGGGGTTGCACAGTTACTTGCGCATCGCTCCTCTTCCCCACATTGAACCGCAGCTTGACCTGGGCGGTGTGACGTTTCTCGATTTGATACCCCTCGTGCAAGAGGCGTTGGACGCTACGCCGGCCCCGCCTGTCGGTGAGATCGTCACTTCCCCACTGGTGACGATCACTGAGCAAATCGTTCTCATCGAGAGGCGGTTGACCCGGCAGCATCGTATCTGCTTTCGCGAGGTTCTCTCGGCCGCCGCCACCCGCGTCGAAGTTATCGTGACACTGCTGGCGGTGCTAGAGCTGATCAAGCAGCATCAAGTGCAAGTGCGGCAGGAGCGGCTTTTTGGGGAGATCGTCATTGAGCGCCAGTCTCCTGTCGAGCCGTCGTCTGCCGACGTTGCAGCCGCTGCGCCAGCAGCATAGCTCCGAGCGCCCCTAAACCATCCACTCCCACGTCCCAGAGTGTGCCGTTGCGCCCTGGCACAAAGGTCTGGTGATATTCGTCGCTCAAGGCGTAGGCCATAGTCAGGCAAAGGGCGATTGCGCGAGCGGCGGCTGGGTGGCGAAATCGTCCCCGCAGCGCCCGCCTCGCAACGAGCAGTCGTCTCGCAACGAGCAGTCGCAGGTAGAGCCAGGCCAAAATCCCATAGCCCAGCGCGTGACCGATCTTTTTGAGCAATGTGTCTAACCACGGGCCGGGGGCGCTGGGCAAGTCTGGTTGGGCGGAAAAGAAGAAAATCAGCCCCATCCAGGCCAGGGGGGGGAGCCAGTACCGGAAAAACTGTTTCATTGCCCCATCTTGTAGGCTCGTTCGATTGCTTCGATCAGTCGCTCCCAGGCGAACCGCTCTCGCGCGTCGCGGGCCGCTGCCTGACCCAATCGCTCTCGCAATTGCGCACCTTCCAGCAGTTGCGTCACCGCCTCGGCGAAAGAGTCCACGTCGCCGGAAGGAACCAGCCAGCCGGTCTCGGTGTGACGAATGTACTCCCGGTTCTGCCCCACCGCCTCGGCCACGACCGGCACTCCGGCCGCCAGCAGTTCCAGCAATTTGACCGGGCACTTGGCGCGGTTGAGCAGCGTGTCGTCAAAGGGATAAATGGCGACGTCGGCTTGGGCAAAGTAGCTTGATAGTTTCTCAGGTTCAACAAACCCAACGTACTCGACCGCGCTTGCCAACCCGGTCTCTTGGGCCAATTTGAGCAAAATCTCTTCTTCGCCTGAAAATCCTTTGCCTACGACGAGCAAGCGCGCCTCTGGGATTTGTTCTCGCACGCGCCATAGCACCTCAATGACGCGAGAGACGGGAAACTCGAAAAACCTCGTGTACAGCAGGATGCAGGATGCAGGATGCTTGCTTCTTGCCTTTTGTCTCTTGCCTCCTGCTTTTTGCCCAACTCCATTGGGTGCGTAAAATACCCGCTCTGGCGGTACACCTAGCGCCCAAACCAGGCCCTCCAGCGTACGGCTGGCGACGGTCACGGCGTCGGCGTGGGTCAGTCCCCAGCGCTCCTGCCAGGCGAAGAAGCGCCGCTGGGCCGGCGTGTAGCCGCCGATCTCGTTCCAGCCGCCAGGGCCTTCCCAGTCGTCGGCATCCACCACCAGGCGCGGGCGGTGGGCGCGGGGGAGCCGAGAAAGCAGCCAGTGGGCCAGCCCGCTATGGGCTTTGGGTTTGAAAAGATGTATCACGTCGGGGCGGAGAGCCATTGCGCGCCAGGCCAGCCGGAGGGCGATTATCAGGTGAGAGAGGCCAGGAATGTTCGGCGGGAGGTGGATGTTCTCGATGGCGACGCCGTCCTCCTCCCAGCATTGCCCACCGTCCTTCGGATTATGCCAGGGGGGAAGGAGCAGAGTCGCGGTGTGGCCGCGGGCGACCAGCGCCCGGGCCATTGGTAATGCCCGTACGCTCATCGTGCCCCTGGCCCGCAGTCCGAATGGGCCGATCATTACGATGCGCATTTCAATCCACCGTCAGCGTCTTGCTCAGATTGCGTGGAAAATCAGGATCGTAGCCCCGGGCCAGGCTGAGCCGGTAGGATAGCAGTTGCAGCGGCAGGGTCGCCAGCAGCGGATTGAGGAGCGGGCCGGCCGAAGGCAGCAGGATTAGGTCGTGGGCGTTGACCCGCAGCTGCTCGTTCTCCTCCCCGATGACGATGGCCTGCCCTCCCCGGCAGGTGGTCTCGTTGATGCCGCTCACCAGCAGCGACACATCCTCCGGCCCGGCGACAAAGATGACCGGGTAGCCCTCGTACACGGCCGAGAGCGGCCCGTGTTTGAACTCGGTCGAGAGCATGCCCTCGCAGTGAGCGTAGGTCACTTCCTTGAGCTTGAGCGCACCCTCCAGCGCGATGGGGTAGGTGAGGCCATAGCCCAGGCAATAGAGGTCATCCTGACCGGCCATAACCGGCTCCAGTGCCGCTGCCTGCGGCTCGACCAGTGCCAGCGTCTCTTCCAGCAGATTGGGCAGGCGGGCCAGCGGCTCGGTGGAATGTCCCCCCATCCGCAGCGCCAGGTACAGGAAGGCCACCGCCTGATTAGTAAAGGTCTTGGTGGCCGGGACGCTGATCTCATAGCCGCAGGCCAGGGGCAAATAGTACTCGCTCACGTTCATCAGAGTGGAGCCGAGCACGTTGACCAGCCCCAGAATACCCATTTCCCGCTCGCGCGCGACTGCGAGCGCGTTGAGCACGTCTTTGGTCTCGCCGCTCTGACTGACGAAAATCCCCACGTCCTCCGGCCCCAGCGCCGGCCCGTACTGGGGGATGAACTGGGGCGCCAGCACCGGGATGGCGGCCCGTCCGGCCAACCGGGCCAGGTAGACGGCGCCCAGCATACAGGCATGGTAACTGGTGCCGCAGCCGACCAGGTAGAGATGACGCGCTTTTGCTATGCGCTCAATCATCGGCGCGATGTGGGATGAGGCTTCCAGCAGGTGGATCAGTTCCCCAGCCACGCCGGGCTGCTCGTGAATCTCTTTGAGCATAAAGTGAGAGTAGCCACCCTTTTCGGCAGCCTCCATACTCTCGGTCACTTGCTCGATCTCACGCTCGACGAGGCTGCCATCCTCCACCCGCCGTAGTTCCACCTGGCCGGCCCGGAGGATGACGATCTCGCCATCTTGCACGCGCAGGATGCGGCGGGTGAGCGGCAGGATGGAGGGCAGGTCGGAGGAGACGCAAGTGAATTCCTCGGACAGGCCGGCCACCAGGCCGGAGCCTTTTTTAAAGGCGTACAGCCGGTTTTCCCCCACACGCCCGATGACAAAGGCATAGTCTCCTTCTAGATCGTGATAAGCGCGGCGGATGGCGTCCACCATATCATATCCCTGATCCACGTATCGTTCCACGGCGTGGACACAGGACTCGCCGTCGTTGGTCGAGCGGACCATCATTCCCTCGGTGATGAATTGTTGGCGCAGCGCGACATTGTTGACCACGTTGCCGTTGTGCGCGCCCACCAGGTCGCCGTCGGAATCTAGGTGGGGTTGAGCGTTGATTTGAGAAGGAGCGCCAAAAGTGGCCCAGCGCAATTGGGTGATGCCGCGCAGGCCGGCCATCTCGGCGAATCGCAGCCGCGCCGCCACCTCGTCCACCTTGCCCACGTCTTTGCGCAGATCAATCACGCCGTTCTCTTGCAGCGTGGCGCAGCCGACCGAATCGTATCCCCGGTAGGAAAGCCGCAGCCCGGCCTCGGTGAGGATTTGGCCCAGGGGTTGTTCTTTTTCTACGACGATGCCGAAAATACCGCACATAATACCTCCAGTCATACGTCCCTACGTCCGATGTCCAGGGTACGACTTGGAACGTAGGGTTTATTCCACAGTTACGCTCTTGGCCAGATTTCTCGGCTGGTCCACGTCGCAGCCGCGCCGCACCGCCAAGTGGTAGGCCAGCAGTTGCAGCGGGATGACGTTGACCACGGGTGAGAGCAGGCGCGGGGTGGGAGGGGCGGTGATGACGTGGTCGGCTTTGCCTCCTATATCCTCGTCCCCCTCCGTCGCCAGCGCAATGACGATGCCGCCCCGCGCCTTGACCTGCTCGATCTGGCTGATCATCTTGTCATAGACGTGGTCGCGCACGGCGATGGCGACGACCGGCATGGCCTCGTCGATCAGCGCGATGGGGCCGTGCTTCATCTCGCCGGCCGGATAACCCTCGGCGTGGATGTAGGAAATCTCTTTCAGTTTGAGCGCGCCCTCCAGCGCGATGGGATAGTTGATGCTCCGCCCCAGGTAGAGGAAATGCTCGCGGTCGTGGAAGCGATTCGCTATCCGCTCGTACTCGTCGCCGTGCCCTAGCACGCGCCCCACCAGGGCGGGCAGGCGGGCCAGATCGTCCACCCGCTGGCGCAGGTCGTTCGCCGTCAGCGTGCCTCGCAGTTCACCCAGGTAGCAGCCCAGCAGATAGAGATCAACCAGGCTGGCGGTGAACGCCTTGGTCGAGGCGACGCCGATCTCGGGGCCGGCGTGCATCAGGATGTACCCCTCTGAGATGCGCATAGCCTGGCTGCCAATGGCGTTGACGATACTCCACAAGCGCGCCCCCTTGTTCCGCGCCTCCTCCATCGCCGCCAGTGTGTCCACCGTCTCGCCGCTCTGGGTGATCGCCAGCACGGCGGTGTTAGGGCCGATGATGGGATCGCGGTAGCGGAACTCGGAGCCATAGTCAATCTCGACCGGCACGCGGGCCAGCGACTCGATGATGAATTTGCCCACTCGCCCGGCGTAGGCCGAGGTGCCGCAGGCGACGATGATTATCTTTTCAAGTGATTGCGCCTCCTCCAGGGTCAGTTCCAGGTCTTCCAGGCGCGCGTGACCGGCCTCTAGCCTGGCTCGCCCGCGAATGGTATCCGTGATGGAGCGGGCCTGCTCGTAGATTTCCTTTTGCATAAAGTGGCGATATTGCCCCTTGGCCGCCGACACTGGATCCCAGGGGATGGTGTATAGCTCCGTCGCCACCGGCTCTCCGTCCAGAGTGGTCACACGCGCCCCATCCCGCGTCACTACCGCCAGTTGCCGGTCCTCGATAAAGATCATCCGGCGGGTGTGGGTCAGGATGGCCGGGATATCGGAGGCGATGAGCATTTCCCCCTCGCCCACGCCGACCGTGATGCCGCCAGCGTTGCCGATGCGGGCCGTCACCAACTTGTCCGGCTCGCGGCTGCTGAGGAAGACGAAGGCGTTGGCCCCCTTGATCTGTTTCAACGCCTGGCGCACCGCTACCTCCAAATCCGCCCCGCCCGCCATGTATGCCTCGACCAGATGTACCACCACCTCGGAATCGGTCTCTGAGTCAAAGCGGCGCCCCTCGGCCTCCAACTCTTGCCGCAGCGGGAGGAAATTCTCAATAATGCCGTTGTGGACGGCTGTCACCTCGCCGGTGACGCCGACGTGGGGATGGGCGTTGCGGCGGGAAGGCTCGCCGTGCGTGGCCCAGCGGGTGTGGCCGATGCCAATGTGACCGCTCACGGGGTCGGCGGCCACCATCTCCACCAGACCGTTCAGCTTGCCGACCTCGCGCCGCACGCCGATGGTGCCATCTGCCTCCACCACTGCCAGACCGGCCGAGTCGTAACCGCGATATTCCAGCCGTTTCAGTCCTGCGAGAATGATGGGAGTCGCGTCGCGCGGCCCCACATAGCCGACTATTCCACACATAGATTTCCTCCTATTTGAAGCAAGTTCACGAGCGACTAGATACGCGATTAGCGGTGCGTCAGCGAGAGGGATTATAACATCACCTCTATTGTAGGAAAAGGGAAAGCGTTCCCTGATCGAGATCACGCTCGTGACGGTGAGACCGGTGTTTGTAGAGACAGGGGCGTAATATCCGCCGCTAAAAGAAAGCCCCAGGGATCTGTGAGACCCTGGGGTTTTGGGTCAGTTGTTTCTGAGCACCAGCCGCGTTGCGGCTGCGGGCGGTCAGGATAATCTTGGTCAGGGCTATGTTCTCCGCCGCCAGGCTATCGCTATATCAGGCGAGCACCTGCACAAAGTCGGCCGGCGTGACGCCGGGGCTTTCGATGTTGTGCTCCTCGTAAAAGCGGGCGACGGTCTGCTCAACTTTCCCGACCGGTACGCCCGCTAATGCCGCCTCCAGGTTCTCCAACTGCTCCGCCGGGTAAAAGAAAAAGTCGCCGGAAAACTCTACGTGGGTGATAACGCCTTCTTTCACTTGGGCAGTGGCGCGGATGAGGCCGCCGGGTGCTTTGTGCATCTTGTGTCTGATTTCGACACCGTCACGGATCTTGACCTGGTGACCTGGGCGCTGTGGTCTGCTCCGGAGCAACCACTCGTCGTTGAGAAAGCGCGCCGCCATTTCGTCTGTCTTGGCGCGCCATTCTGCGTCTACCGTCGTCACTACTTCCATCGGCCCCAGTAGCTCGGCGAACTTGTCCGCCATCAGCGTCCACAGTTCGTCTGTCGGCGGCACATCCTCAATCTCGCGCTTGATGGTCGAGAGGTTCTCGTGGAGCGTCTTGTAGACTTTGTCGCGGAACTTTTCGTCGGGTACGTTGAGCACACGGGTCATCATCTCATAGTTGAAATCCACGATCAGATTGCCCACGAAAATGATATAGTCCTCAATCTCACCCACGCCGGTGCCAGAGACCTTGCGGTTGTTGGCGATGATGTCATTGACCGGCTTGTACTCGGCCGGGATGCCCAGCGCCCGGTAGGCCTCAATGGGCGGCTGGAGGAACTTGCGGTAAAAGGCGTCCTTGCCGGCGGGGACGAGCGGGTTATTTTTGTGGATGACGAGCTGCCAAAAGAGCTGCGCCCCATCCAGGTAGACCGCGCCGCCGCCGACCTCGCGCCGGAAGACGGGGATGTCGTTCTCGCGGCAGAACGGTACGTCCACCTCCTGCTCGGCGTCCTGGAAGTAACCGATGCAGACGTAGGTCGTGGCCGGGGAGCAGAGGATCACTCCTTCGCGGTTCACGCGGGGCAGGGCGTGGTAGAGCAGTTGAGAATCCTGCCAGGATACAGTTTCGAGACGATAGAGTTTCATTGTGTGCCTCCTATTTTTATGATTGAGCCTATATTTCGCACCCTGACGCAGCCTATTTGTATCTTTTTCAAAAAGTCGGGGAAAGAAACCAGGTTTTTTCAAAAAAACCTGGTTTCTCACTGACTCAGACGGCGGATCTGCCCAAATTGGGTTCGGGAGAACAAAGTGGCAAGCTCCAAATCAAGTTGTCCAGAGGTGCGGAAAATAGGTTGAGAGATCGTAATTACTTGAACGTCGGTTGCACAGACCTGGGAAGAGACGGCGCTAGGGAAATTTAGCCAAGAACGAGGGTTAAACAGCAACTCCCGTTTTGTAGCCGTGTTTTCTCCCTTGACGGGAATTACTGAGAATTAGATAACCTTTTCCATTTCGCTCGGTAAGATGGAGCTTGGCAGCGCCTGGGTCACTGCCCCATCGCGGCGACCGGCACAGTGAAGGTGAAGGTTGTTCCTTGCCCCTCCTTGCTCTCCACCTCAATCGCCCCGCCCTGAAGCTCCACCAGGCTCTTGACGATGGATAATCCCAACCCGGTGCCAGGTATATTGCGTACCGCCGGGTCGCTTGAACGGAAGAATTTTGTGAACAGCTTGGACATATTCTCCGGCGAGATGCCAATGCCGGTATCAGAGACGGCGCAGTTCACATAATCGTTCTGTAACCAGGCCCGCACGCGGATGTGGCCGTCTTCGGGGGTGTATTTGTAGGCGTTGCTGAGCAAGTTGATCAAAATCTGGGTCAACCGCGCGGGGTCGGCGCAAACCGGCGGCAGATCCTCTGGCAACTCTACCGTCAATTGCTGCGACCGGGCATCCATCTCCACTTGAGTAGCTTGTAGAACATCCTTCAGCACGTCCGCCAGGGCTATCGTCCTCAGTTCCAGCAACAACTGCCCGGTCTCGATCCGAGAGACATCTTGCAGATCAGAGACCAGTAGTTGCATGCGCTCTACGTTTCTGCGGATTATGCTGACAAACCGCTCTTGCTCTGGAGCCAACGAGCCGAATTCTTTATTCGCCAGCACGTCGGCGTAGCCAAGTATAGACGTCATTGGCGTGCCCAATTCGTGAGCGACAAAGGAGACAAACTCCGACTTGGTCCGGTCGGCCTGGCGCACCTCCTCGTAGAGGCGCATATTCTCGACAGCGATGGCGGCATAGTCGGCCAGAGCCAGCAACAGTTGCTGGTCGTGTCCGGTAAAGGGTTGCGCGCTCACGCGGTTGCCCAGTCCCAGCGTCCCGATGATCTTGTTGCCTACTTTGAGCGGCGCCGAGAGCATAGCGCCGGTGGCGGTAGCCTTTCCTTTGCGGGCCGCGTCGTCCGCCAATTCCTCGACGCTGCGGCCGGTAGTTTCTTGCAACTCGCCGGGCACCCGCTGGCGGTGAACTTCGGTCCGCAAGCGACCGCTTTCCTCGTCCATCAGCATCAGCACCGCTTCTTCCGCGCCGATGACGTAAAAGACGGCATCCAGGATCCGCTCCATCAATTGTTCCCTGGAGAGCAGGGATGTGACCGATTTTCCCACCCGGTATAGGATGTCCATCTCTTGCACCCGGCGCTGCAATTGCCGGTTGGATGCGGTCAGCCGTTGGGTGAGGGCTTCCTTTTCCCGCCGCAGGCGCACCTCGGTGAGCGCCCGCTCGATGGCGTCCATCATCTCTTCGGCTGTGAAGGGTTTGTTCATATAGTCCTTCACTCCCTTGCGGAAAAGTTCCACGGCGATGGCCTCGGAACCGTGAGACGTTATCAGAATGACGGGGATATCGGCCTGCCGCTCGCGCAAGGCTTCCACGACCTGGAGGCCACTGAGACGCGGCATTTCATAATCGAGCAGCATCAGATCTGGTGGATCGGCCAGGGCCATCTCCAGACCCTCAGCTCCGTCGCGCGCCTCTAGTACGGTGAATCCCTCTTGGCTGCCGAGGGCCTGGATGACGAAATCCCTTATAGCCTGACTGTCGTCCACTATCAAAATGTGTACGTCAGATTTCATTCCACTCTCCTGGGGAACACGAGGAGTTGTTGAGCGCGGGCCAGCGTCCCAGGGTTTCCACGCCTCAGATAGAACTCTTGGAATCTCGTTTGGCGTCTTCATTATATCCTGGCCATCCTTTCACTACTGGACACTTTTTCAGAGGCGTCAAAAACAGTTACACAGAGAGCGTAGAGAAGGCACAGAGATTCACTGAGACATCAGTAATTCTCATTTTGATTCTATCATCAAGACCACGAATGAATTTTCGTGGCCTGATACGGAAAACACGTTAAAAGCGTGTTGGCAATCAATGCGATTTATCGCATTTAGTGTATCAGCCGGGCAATTCACTGCTCGGCGCAGACAGATTCTCTCCAAAAATCTCTGCGTGTCTCGGTGAATTCTCCGTGAATCTCGGTGTAATCATAAACTTGGCAAAAGTGGCCGGTAGCAAAACATCTTGTTTATCCATCAAGGCGGTGTTACGGTTGGGTGACGATGCGTCCTTACAAACTTGCAGGCCCTGATTATACCACGCCTTGCCCCTCTAGTCTTTCTACCTCGAGCTCGTCGTACCCCAATTCGGCCAGTAGCACGGCGGTGTGCTGGCCCAGAGCGGGAGCAGGGTGCGCCGGGCGCGCCGGTTGGGCCGAGAGTTGCACGGGCGGAAGCAGGTCCGCGCCGCTCAGCATCCCCAGCGCCTGCACCGGGGCGGATGCCAGCGCCTCAGCGAGGGTATACATCGGCTCGCAGCAGGCGTCTGTTCCTTTCAGCGCCTCCATCCATTCCTGGCGCGTGCGGGTGTGAAAGATGGCGCGTAACTCCTCGTAAGCCGGCTCGCCGGGGAGCGTCGGCGCGAATTGTTGCTCTATCAAATCCTCCCGGCCCGCCGCCCGGCAGAAGGCGGCCCAGAACTCGGGTTCCAATGCTGCCAGCGTCATGTATTCGCCATCCTGGGTCTCATAGACGTGGTAGCATATCAGGCCGCCGGTGAGGCTGCCGCCGCCTCGTTCCACCGGCTGCCGCCCGGCGCGCTGGGCCAGGGCCGCCGGCAGGCACGAAAGCGCCGCTCCCAAGAACGATCCGTCCACCCGCTGTCCCCGGCCCGTGCGCTCCCGCGCCAGCAGCGCCAGCAGGATGCCCACCGCCGCCCACAGCGCGCCGGTCAGGTCGGCCACCGGAGCGCCCGGAATGATGGGCGGCCCCTCCCGCGCGCCTGTCAGATCCAATAGGCCCGCCAGGCCAATGTAATTCAGATCGTGGCCAGCCCGCTGCTGGTAGGGGCCTTTTTGCCCGTATCCGCTCAGCGAGCAGTAGACCAGGCGCGGGTTGACCTGGGCCAGCGTCTCGTAACCCAGCCCCAGCCGCTCCATCACTCCGGGGCGGAACCCCTCCAGGAGCGCGTCGCTGGTCTCGACCAGGCGTAAAAAGATGGCGCGCCCGGCGTCGGACTTTAGGTTCAGGGTGAGGCTTTTCTTGCCCCGGTTGAGGATTTGAAACAAGACGCCTTCCCCATCGGTCAGCGGCGGCATACGGCGCAGCCAATCGCCCCCGCCCGGACGCTCTATTTTGACGACCTCGGCCCCGAAATCGGCCAGGATGCGGGAGCAATAGGGGCCGGGGAGGAGACGGGAGAGGTCGAGGATGCGGGCGTCGAGTATCATTGAGCCTTCTCTATCAGGTAGCGATCCAGTTGTTCCAACCCAGCGGGAAAATCGAGCCGACCGAGGCCAAAGCGAACGTGGCCATCGCCAAAGCCAAGGCCGGTGCTGGGCAGGAGCAGCACGCCTCGCTCGGCCACTAGCCGGTCGCTAAACTCGCGCGCCGATTGGGTGCGTAGTCCGACGAAAGCCACCGATCCAGCTTGTGGCCGGTTCCAGCGGAAAACGGTCTGCCAACGGGCAAAAAATGGTTCCGCCAGCGCCAGATTGCCCTGGATGATGCGCCGGTTGCGCTCGGCTAGTTTGTCGCCTACCTGAAGCGCGATTTGAGCCAGAACCTCGGCGGGCGCGCTGGCGCAGATGGTGGTATAGTCTTTCCAGCCCATGATGCGCTCCTGCAGCGACCTATCTTGCAGCGCCAGCCAGCCAGCGCGCAACCCCGGCAGCCCATAGGTCTTGGAAAGCCCCGCTAGAGTGACGGCGCGCTCATACAAATCGCAGCCGGAGGGAAGGCGCGCGGCGAGGTCGTGTTCCAATCCCCGGTACATCTCGTCGGAAAAGAGCCACGCGCCGCTTCGTTCGACGATGCGGACGATGGCGCGCCACTCGTCGCGCGAGGGCAGGTAGCCGGTGGGGTTGTGCGGAAAGTTGACAATGACCAGTTTGGTGCGCGGTGTGACCGCTTGTTCCAGCGCGTCGAGGTCTAGCCGCCAGCCGCCGGGGCCAGCGGGCGGCTCGTCTGCCTCGACCAGCGACCAGCGGACGACGCGGCAGCCGAGGTGCTCGGCCACGTTGACCAGCGAATCGTAGCAGGGTGTCAGCACGATCACCTCGTCGTCTGGCTCTAGCAGGGCGTGCAGTGTTATGAAAATGCCCTCCTCCGGCGCGCCCAGGCCGACTATTTGATCGGCGCTCGCGCTGGTATAGAGAGCGGCGATGCGCTCTCTGAGCGCGGGAGCGCCCTGGCTTTCGGTATAGCCCAATCGCAGCCGGCCCAACGATTCCCACGACGCACCGGCCAATTGCAGCAGTTCGTCCACAGTCAGCGATTCGCAATCAGACGCGCACAGGATATGCGGCGCGGTAAATTCGTGGATGGCGAAAAAGCGCTCGGTGTGAAAGGGTTTGCTCTTCATATTATTACACTTGATTTAACTTTTCTCGGCTTGGCCACGAATTTCCCAACCGCGCTGCGTTGCCAGCATCGCCAGTTCCTGGTCCGGGTAGACGGCGATAGGGCAGCCCACCATTTCCAGTACTGATAGGTCAAAGATGCTGTCGGCGTAAGCGCTGGATGCGGCCAAGTCGATGCTGCTGCCTGCTTTGTTCAGGTAGGCGCGCAGCCTGGTCGCTTTGCCGCTCCCCTGGCAGATCGGTTCCAGCGCCCGCCCGGTGTAACGCCCGTCCCGCAGTTCGGGCCGCGTGCCGAGGCTCACGTCCACGCCTAGCCGTTCCCCGATGACGTCCAGCAGCGGTTGAAATGTGCCCGAAAGCAAGATAACGCGCTCGCCCCGCGCCTGGTGTCCTCGTAACAGCGAGGCGATGTCCTCCCGCAGCAAGGGCCAGACGTGTTCGTCGGCGACCCAGGTGAAGGCGCGCTCGCCCTCCGCTGCGTTCATCCCTCGTAGCATCCAGGCCATGTGTCCGGACCAGGTCTGGCGCATCTTTTCACCGTCCAACAATCCCATCTGAGAGAGGATGCCGAGAGGCATGTGGGTTGCCAAAAAGATGTAGAGCCAGAGCCGGTTGCGGCGGTACAGTCGCAGGTAGCGGGGCAGGCCCTCCCAGACGTGACCGGCAAAGAGCGTGCCGTCCAGATCAAAGATCGCCGCGCTGACCATGCTCAGACCTGCCTCGCCAGAAACGTCATCAATGCCTGGTTGAATTGCTCCGGCTGTTCCACAGGGGTGGCGTGCCGTGAGTCCTGGATCACCACCAATTCCGCTTGCTCTATCTGGGCGACGTAAGCTTCTTTGAGCGACATGGGCGTATAATCCTCGTCCGCCGCGATCACCAACGTTGGGCAGCGAATGTCGCCCAGCCGGTCGGCCACGCTCCAGCCGACGAGGGCCTTCATCGAGTCAATGTAGGCTCGTTTATCGTTCTCGGCCCAGCGTTCGACGAATATGCGGCGCAGTTCTGCGTGTTCCGGCTTGGGAAGGAGACGCTCGCTCAGAACCTGGCCCATCTTGCGCATTCCCAGCAGGTGGGTGATGAGCAATCGTTGGAGCGCCCGCAGTCGCTCCTCAAAGCTGCGGAGGACAAGCTCCGGCGCACTGTTGACGATCGTCAGGCTTTTCACCAGGTCGGGTGCGCTCACGGCCAGTTGAAAGGCAATCATGCCCCCCATGGAGATGCCGACGACGTGCGCGGGCGCAATGTCGAGCGCTTTGATCAGTTCGGCAGTGTCGTCGGCAAAGAGGCGGATGCTGTAGGGGCCGGGCGGCTTGTCCGATTGGCCGTGGCCGCGGACGTCAAAAGTGACGATCTGGTAATGTGCGGATGAACGGCGTTCGGATTGGGAGAAGAACGCGATCTGCGGTTCCCAGTCACGGCCGCTGGAACCCAGGCCGTGGATAAAGAGGATGGGTTGACCCTCTCCTGTGGTTTCGTAGTAAAGATCAATGTCGCGGAGGTGTAGTTTTGGCATTTTGTCGTTCTCCTGATCGGCCGGTGGTTTCAGGCCGCTTGTTCCATTCGCCGCTGCACCCGCAGCGCCAGGAAGGTGAGCCAGGGCGAGGGGTGTTTCTTATCGGCGAAAGACCAGCCTTTCCAGGCGCGGTACATCGAACCGGCGGTGTAGCGACCATCCCCACCGGCCTGGGCGGTGATCGCTTCTACCATCTCGCGGAAGCGCGGGTCGGCGTGGACAAAGGGAAAGCGGCTGAGCGTGTCCGCCACGTGCAGGATGTTGTACCAGACAAAGGGGTATTTGAGCTTGCGAAAGTCGGTACCGATGCCAAACATGTAGATTTTACGCTCGGTCTGATGCTCCCAGTGCCAGAGGAGCATCTCGGCTCCGGCGCGTGTGGCCGGGCTATCCAACAACTCGGGTACTTGAGAAAGCGCCTTGAGCGCATAGACGTTGACGATGGGGCAGGGGTCGGCTTTGCGGCCCGGCCCCCGGAATTTACCCAGTTCTGGCGCGACCAAGCAGCGGTAGCCGTTCTCGTCCACCAGGCCCGCCAGGTGCTCGATTGCCCGCTGCACGCGGGGGTCGTTGTTCAGGTCAAAAGCCAGTAGGGCGTAGAGCAGCGTCGGCGCATCGCACAACATCCACGTCCACGCATCCTCGCCCGTCCCGCCGAACGATTTAGGGACGTTCACCATTGTCTGGAACGCGCCCTCCGGCGACTGGTGAGACAGCACGGCCTCGATCCCGTCCGCCATTCCAGGGTCATCGGCCCGCGCGCCAAAGTCGGCCAGTGTGCTGAATTTGTAGATGGGGTGCTTGGCGTCGCTGTGCCGCTTGAGAGGGTAGCCGGGCCAGGCGGCGGTCTCGGCAATGAGCGCCCGTACCTGGGGGTAGGTCAACATCTCGGCGCGGGCGGCCTGCACCTCGGCGTCGTCCTCGGGCCGGCCGAGCAGGTCTAGCAGCGCGCGGTAGCGGGTCCAGGGTTCGTCACATTCGAGCAGCCATTGAGTTGGGTTTGCCATATCAATCTCTTTTTGAATTTGTCAAGAGCGGGTGATGATGGGGATGATCAGAGTGTAGAGCGGCAGGACGATGGCGCCGAACGCGGGCTGGTACCAATCGAGCAAAGCGAATGGCCCGCCCAGGGCAAAGAGCCAGACGGGCACAGAGAGCGTGGAGATAAAAATTTGCGCCGGACGTTTGACGCGCATCACGCGGTACATCCAGAACGGCGTGAGGATCGTCAATGTACCAAGCGTGATCCACAATAGCGTCTTTAGCGTCTCCCGCTCGTCCCACACATTGGGATTGTAGCTGCTGCGCAGCACACCATCAATGGCAACGTAGGCCATCACGATCTCGGATGGGATGTGCTTGAGCACTCGCGAGAGATAATCGTCTGCTCTGTTGATTGTGCGTGTCATTCTTTTTCCTCCTGGTGATGAGTTCTGTTGTGGGTTGGGGTAGCAACCCGGCTTATGTGCGCCGCGCGATCAAGCCCAGCGCCAGCAGCGCCGCACCGATGAGCAACAATCCCGCGCTCCGCCACCGCGCAACCCCGCCAGCGGGCGGGAGCACCGGTACCGGCGTAGGCGTGACCGGGTACACTTTGATTTCGACAATGAGGTAGGGCAGTGTCTCTGGGTCATCAATGGCGAGCCACCGCGCCACGAGCAGGTCGCCCGCCTCATCCGGGTCGGCGTCGGGGTCAGGGGCGGATGCCAGGGCTATTCCCTGGTCGGCCGCTTCTCCCGATAGCCAGGCTCGCGCCAGCGCAGTGACGTCCCACGCGAGCCAGGTCCCCGCCACTTCTTCAAGCGTCACGACCGGCGTGGAGGATGGTGGAAGCGGCATCGGCGTGGGTGTGGGTGTGGAGGGAGTTGCGGTCGGCCCGGTCTTTGTCGCTGTGGCTAACGGCGAGGTGGGCAGTGTGGCTATTGGCGAGTCGAATAGCGTGGACGTGACCTCATCCTTGCTCCACGGCCACAGGTAGCGCAGCAGGGCGCGCCGTCGTGGAGCGCCAGTAGGTGCGGCCAGCCCCGGCCCTCCCGGTTGGTACGACCCGGTATTTGAGGGGGTGAGTGTCACGGTGAGTGTAGGGGTCGCCGGCGGTGTAAGCGTCACTGTGGGGGTGGACGTCGCCGCCAGCGTGGGCGTGGCGGTTGGCGTTGGGGTAACGGTCGGAGTAGCGGTTGACGCAGGCGCAGTGGTCGGCGTGGGTGTATCTGCCGGCGTCAAAGTTGGCGGTGGAGTGGGCAGGGGGGCGTCAATGGGCGCGGGAATGGGCAAAGAAGCCGCCGGGGTCGTCGAGTCAAAATGAGCTGTTGTGACCGCGATGGGCAAAGTGAGAAGCGCAGGCCAGGCCGCCGGGTCGCCTCCCCATCTCTCCTGCCCCCACGGGTCGAGGACGCGATACAGGCCAAACGCCGCCTCCCCCGCGCGCGAACCGGTGTCCACGTAGGCGTGCAATGTGGCCCGCACGATCTCGGTACCCGGGGGAAACACATCGAGCGGGAAATGAAGGTAGGTGCGGCCTCGTACGACGGCGCCGTTTGAGGTACGAAAGACGCCCCAAGGAAACACTTGCTGGACGGCGTGCGTCGTCGAACCCTGCAGCAGGCCAGAAGTGACTCCCACGCTGCGGTCGGGCCAGATTTGCAGCACGCGGTCCTCCTGAGCGGTGGCGGGGATTGCTGGTTCAACCAGGTACAGCGATACGCCGGCCAGGGCCAGCAGAGAGGCGATGGCGCGCGCCAAAAATTTCCGACGATCTTTTTTTGTCATGCCTCTTTCTCGTCCTCACCCGGTAGTGTATCCAACGGAGGCAATTCGTTCAGGCCGCGCAGTCCAAAGTGTTGCAGAAACTCGAAGGTAGTGCCATAGAGGATAGGGCGGCCCACTGTCGGCGCTCGCCCCACTTCTTCGATCACGCCAGCGCGCAGCAGGGTGCGCAGGACACTGTCTGAATTGACGCCTCGGATGGCATCAACCTCAGGGCGGGTGATTGGCTGACGGTAAGCGATAATGCCCAGCGCCTCCAGGGCGGCCCGTGAAAGTGTCGTGCGCGCTTCCAGGCCCATAAAGCGCTCAATGTAGGGCGCGGCCTCTGGCACGGTGGTGAGTTGCAGGTGGTTGCCGATCCGTTGCAAGTGCAGGCCGCGCTCCGCGTAGGCGGTCTCTAATTCTGATAGCGCGCCCTCGACTTGTCCTTCTGTGGCTTCCAACGCCCTTGCCAGGCGATCGGTGGATACGGGAGCATCGGCTACAAAAAGCAGGCTTTCTACCCGCGCCGCTATGCTGAGGATGCCTTTTTCAGGTGTGGTTTTCTCTTTTACGTCCCCGTCGTTTGTGTTATAATCCACAGGAACTCCTACAACGAATTTAGAAAATAGCTAATCAGGAGGCAGTAATGCGTTCTCAAATCCTAGTTCCGCTCGTCGCGCTGGTCGTCGCCGCGCAAGCCTGTTGCTGCTGCACGATCTTGGGCGGCCCGCAGCCGCCTTATGCGCTAACGCCCTCCGAGGACGCCGCTCAAGGCTTTGCAGAGCGGATGGATGCGGTAGACCAGGACGCCGACGGCGTCTTTACCATCTCTATCACCGAGGAGGAGATGACGTCGTTGGTGGCGCAAATGCTCGCCGCGCAGAAAGAGCCTCCTCCCATCAGTCAAGTTCAGGTACATTTTCGCAATGACCGCATCGAGGTCTATGGCACGGTGATGGCGGCGGACTCGATCTCTCTGCCCGGCATGGTTGCTTTTTCCATCGGAGCCGCGACCGGCGGAGTCGCTATCACGGTCGAAGAGATCGCGCTTGGCCCCCTGCCCGTGCCAGAATCGGTTCTGCAATCGCTGACCCAAGTGATCAATCAGGCGCTGGCCGAGAATATCCAGGTGAATGGATCTGAGGCCATCATCACCGACGTGCAGATCGGCGCGGGCCAGATGACGGTCTCTGGCAAGCCCAAGCCCGACTAGACCTCCGCTAGGACAGGTAAATTATCTTCTTCCGGTTCATCGGGATGTGACGCGATGGGCGGTTGCTCATTCACCTTTGGCCTGACGGTCATCTTGGGCGTCTTGGAATAGGGCGCGGCGCGCAGGTTGACCTTGGTAGGCTTGCTCAGTTTAAGCCCCATCTGTTCTTCTATCACCTGTTGGGCCTGTTCTACGATCAGGGCCGCCTTCTCCGGCACGTCAACCCCGGCCACCGTCTCCACATCCAGTTCGATCACGACGCCGCCGCGTTTGGCCCCGACCTTTGATTTGACGCGCAAGACATCGGGGAGGCGATCCACCTCGTACCTCAGCCGGTCGGCGATAGAGTTGATGCTGACTTGCACCTCCCCGCCGGTGGCTTTTTCGACGCGAATGGCCTTGCGCTTGGGGCGGCGCACCTCGAGGATAATGAACAAGATCAGGACAATATCCAGCGCCAGGGCGAAAAGGGCGCCCAGACCCACCCGCGCCCAGGGTTGGAAGGTATCAAAGAAATCCGCCAGTGCGGCCGATTGCAGCGCGACCGCGTCAATGGCCCCCGGCGCTACCAACAGGATGTTGCACAACACCATCACGACCAACAGCAGTATCACGATCAGTATGCGGTTCACGGTGTTCATCTTTTGCTCTCCTTTGCCTATTTTCCGCACCTCTGGACAGCTTGATTTGGGGCTTGACACTTTGTTCTTCCAAACCCAATTTGGGCAGATTCGCCATCTGGGTCAGTGAGAAACCAGGTTTTTTCTGAAAAACCTGGTTTCTTTCCCCGCTTTTTGAAAAGACACAAATAGGCTGCGTCAGGATGCGAAATATAGGCTTTGTACTCTCTACGATACCAATGCTCATTATATCACCGCGTCTGGCTTTGGACAACGCCAGAGCCAGCCCGGTCAGCCCCGTCAGGCTGATGCTCATACCGATCCACAGGCTCGCGGGGCGGAACGTAAAGATGACGTGATGCTGGCCTGCCTCCACGGCCACCGCCCGAAAGAGCAGGTCGGCCCGATAGATTGGCGCCGGCTCGTTATCCACTGTCGCCTGCCAGCCAGGGTACCAGGCGTCAGTGAGGACGAGATAGCCCGGCGCTTGGGCCTCTAGCTCGATCTCGACGCGCTCCGGCGCATAGTGGGTTACGCGAGTGACGGATGGCTGTGTGGGCGACCATGCGGAATCGTCTCCGCGCGCCAATACGACCGTCGCCGCCGGGTCGAACGCCGGATCGCGCATCAAGGCCAGCGCGTCTTCGTCGCCGGCGACCGCCGCCGCGTTGTGGACGAGGAACGCGCGCCCTAACACGTCCAGGTTCTCGTAGATTTTGACGTCGCCGGAGTGGGCCAGCCGGAAGCGGCCCTGATCGGATAGCACCAGCGATTGAAAGCCGCCGGTGCGCTCGTCAATCAGACTGGCTCCGCGCACGATCAATTCCCCCTGCGGCAGCGTGGCCTGCACGACGATGGTGGTGGGGACGCCTGGCTCCGGCCACCGCAGCCGCGTCACAGGGTCTCTGAGCCGTAACGCAAAAGTACGCACACCTCCCTCGTCAAAGCTCATTTCGACGAAACCGACCACACCATCGTCTGGCAGCGATGTCCCCTCGCTCAGGTGAGAGACCAGCCCCAGCGCTGTCGCCTCGAACTGTGGTATATGCGTTGCCTCCGCCGCCTCTCCGGCCGCCAGCCGCGCCCCGAACTGGAGGTCGTAGAACACGTCGTCCAGCCAGGCGTCGTGGAGTTTATCGGTGATGACATGGCCGACGTCGAACAGGTTCAGCCAGCGCCCGTCGGGGATAGCGGTCAGATTTTCGCGCAGGCGGCCATCAATAGAGACCGC
>DUEK01000022.1 GCA_011192155.1 Thermoflexia bacterium | reverse complement strand
ACAGGCTTCTGATCCAGGCAGGGCATCCCCGCCGCCGACCAACCCCACGTCTTCGAGCGGTTCTACCGCGCCGACCGCGTCCGCTCTTGACATCCCCCCAATCTGCGGTATCCTTCCCCCACAATGTTCTACGACGAAACTAAAATCTATGTCAAGGCGGGTGACGGGGGCGACGGTTGCGTCGCCTTCCGCCGCGAAAAGTACGTTCCCTTCGGCGGGCCGGCCGGCGGCGATGGCGGCAAGGGGGGCGATGTGTTGCTCTACGTGGATACGCACCTCAACACCCTCTACCGCTTTAGCCGGAAGCGTCACTTTCGGGCCGGCCGCGGCGAGCACGGGCGGGGTAAGAAACAGCACGGCGCGTTCGGCGAGGGGGTGCGCGTCCCTGTGCCGCCTGGCACCATCGTCTATGATGCCGGCAGCGACGAATTGCTGGGCGACCTGACCGAGCCGGGCCAGGAGTTGATCGTGGCGCGCGGCGGGCGGGGGGGGAAGGGAAACGCGCGCTTTGCCACTTCCACCAACCAGGCCCCGCGAATGGCCGAGCACGGCCTGTCGGGGAATGAGCGCTGGCTGCGGCTAGAGCTAAAACTGCTGGCCGACGTGGGATTGGCCGGGATGCCCAACGCGGGCAAGTCCACGCTGCTGGCGGCGATGACGGCCGCCCGCCCCAAGATCGCGCCTTACCCGTTCACCACCCTCCAGCCCAACCTGGGCGTCGTTGTGCTTGACCCCGAGACCGAGTTCGTCATGGCCGATATTCCCGGCTTGATAGAAGGAGCCTCCGAGGGTAAGGGGCTGGGGCACGAATTTTTGCGTCACATTGAGCGCACTCGCGTGCTGATCCATTTGCTTGATGGCCTCTCTGCCGACCCGCTGGCCGATTTTGCCGCCATCAACCGCGAACTGGAAGCGTTCGGCCATGGCCTGATGGAGAAACCCCAACTGGCAGTGCTCAACAAGATGGACATGCCGGAGGCGCGGGGGCGCTGGCCAGAAATCAAAGCGGCGCTGGAAGCGCAGGGCTACCCGGCGATGGCGATCTCTGCACTGACAAAGGAGAACACGCGAGAATTGCTCTACCGCGCGGCGCAGATGTTGGCCGAACTGCCGGATGAGGAAACGCTGCCCAAAGAATTGCCCGTCTTTCGGCTAGGCGAGGACGATGCCGTGTTCGACATCCTGCGCGAGGAGGAGGACGTGTGGCGGGTGCGCGGCCGGCGGGTGGAACGGCTGGCCGAGATGACGATCTGGAACCTTGAGGAAGCAGTGCGCCGCTTCCGGTGGACGCTGGAGCGGATGGGGGTCACGGACGCGCTGGAAGAGGCGGGCGTGCAGCTAGGGGATACAGTCTGCATCGGCGAGCAAGAGTTAGTGTGGGAAGAATAACAAACCCCAACCCCCAATCTCTGGGTATCCTGGGCGGCACTTTTGATCCGCCTCACTATGGTCATCTGGCCCTGGCGGAGAACGCTCGCGTACAACTCCGGCTCGACCGCGTGCTCTTTGTCTTGGCCGGGCAGCCGCCCCACAAACCTGAGCAACCGATCACGCCGGCCCGCCACCGCGCGGCGCTGGTCGAGGCGGCCATCGCCGACAACCCCGCCTTTGCCATTTCCTGTGTGGATCTGGATCGGCCCGGCCCGCACTATACCGTCGAGATGTTGGCCCTGCTGCGACGGAAACACCCGCAGGCGGACCTATTCTTCCTTATCGGGGGCGACAGCTTGACCCAGTTCCTTGCCTGGCGCGACCCCGCCGGCATTGCGCGGCAGGCCCGGCTGGCCGTGATGCAGCGCCCCGGCTACGAGCCGGACCTGGGCGCTTTGGAGCAAGCCGTACCGGGCATATCCGAGCGTTTGGCCTGGCTCGACGCGCCGCGCCTGGACATCGCCTCCTCCGATCTGCGGCGGCGCGTTTGCGCAGAGTTGCCGCTGCGCTACCTGGTTCCGCCGCCGGTCGAGTGCTATATACGCGAGCACCATTTGTATAGGAGACTTTGAATGAAGCATATTCGCGTTTTTGGACTACTGTCCCTTGCTCTCTTGCTGACTGCCTGCACCGGCGGAGATGCGACAGTCTCCCCGACGCCCGCCCCCATCCCGACGCCAGTACCTCCCACGCCGACACCTTTGCCGGAGGGCGCAACGACCGGCGCCCGCATCCGCGCTCGCGGCTACCTTGTCGTCGGCGTGCGTTACGATTTGCGGCCTTTTGGCTACGTCACCGACGAAGGAAAAGTGGCCGGCTTTGGCGTGGACGTGGGGCGCGATCTGGCCCGTCGCTGGCTGGGAGACGAGCAGGCGCTCCAGTTCCGCCAAGTGCGCTCCGATACGGCCATTGAGCGTTTGCAGGCGGGGGACGTGGATATTGTCATCGCGGCCCTCACCCACACCAAAGAGCGGGAGGCGGGAGCCGACTTTAGCCTGCCCTATTTCAGCGATGGCCAGGCGCTCCTGGTGCGCGCCACCGACGCGGGCGGAATTGGCGGCCCGACGAACCTGGAGGGACGACCGGTGGGCGTCGTGGCCTGGGAGGAGGCCCAATACGCGCTGTGGGGGGCGGTCGAGTTCACACCCACGCTCCAGACCTACGATCGCTTCGACAAGGCGGTGGCGGCGATGGGCCGGGGGGAAGTGGATGTGGTGGCCGATATGCGCCACCGGCTCTTTTGGGGGGCTGCGCTGCTTCCAGAGACGGTTATCGTCGGGCAGTACACGACGGCCCCGTTGGCGATTGCCTTCCCGCAGAACGATCCCTTCTTTGCCGATCTGGTTAATCTGACTTTCCAGGAGATAGTCGCCGACGGCACGTATGCGGATCTGTACGGGCGCTGGTTCGCGCCGGAAGCGCCGCCCGCCGTCGAGCGCTGGCCGGGGAACGAAACGCTCTCCCTGGACGACGCTCCCCTCCTGGCGGACGCGCCGGATACCATCGGCGCTATCCAGGCGCGGGGACGGTTGGCTGTAGCGTTGGTCTCTGGTCGCGCCCCCTTTGCCTACGCCGACACGACCGGCGTATCGGTGGGGTACGAGGTCAGTCTGGCGCGGCTGCTGGCCGAGCGCTGGTTGGGCGACGGCACGGCGGTGGATTTTGCGCCCACGACGGTCGAGGAGGGAAGAGAGATGGTGCGCGCGGGGCAGGCCGATCTCTTGGTGGGCGGGTTGGCGCACACCCGCGCCGCCGAGTTGGCCCTGGACTTGAGCCTGACGACCTACGTGGCCGGCGAGGGGCTGCTGGTGCGGGCCGGGACGCTGATCACCGACATCACCGCTCTGAGCGGGCAGCAGGCGGCGGCGGTTGAGGGGAGCGGAAGCCGGGAGGCATTGTTGGCGGCGGCGCAGGAGGCGGGCGTTTCGTTGACGGTGCTGCCGCGCCCGACATTGGAAGCGGCCATCGCGCTATTGGAAGAGGGGCGGGTGATAGCGGTCGTGGGCGACCGGGTTGATTTGCTGGGCCGGGCCTATGCCACGCCAGAACTGGACGTACACCGACTGCGATTGACGCGCGTACCGCTGGCGCTGGGGCTTCCACCCGGCGACTCGGCCTTCCGCGACCTGGTCAACCTAACGTTGCAGGCGCTAAAGGCGGGCGGGCAATTCGACGCGCTCTACGCCACGTGGTTTTCCGACATGCCGCCGGCGTTGGAGGTCTGGCCGGGCGCGCCCTACCGGGCTTTAAAGTTAGACGTCGTCACAAGCCCGTGACGCTGCACGCGCTAGATGCTTTTCAAATAGTCATCAAAGGCATCGGGATCTTGCTCAAAGGCTCTAAGCGTCTCCTCGCCCAGGCTGATGACGCGCTTTCCTCCCACCATGCTGATACCCCGGACCACATTCCCTGGCGACACTCCCCACTCGTCCTCCGTCTCGGCGTCCACGTCCGCAGCCCGCGCCAAAGCCTCGTTGGAGGGGTTGACGATGCGCCGTTCGATTATCTGCCGAAAGTCGTCGTACTCTGGCGGCAGCGGTTGATCGTGCTGTTTGTTGGCCGCGATCGCGTCGAGGATGAACTGGCGGGCGCGGGCGAATGTCACCTGTCGTTGATCGTTCCCCACCTCGATGAATTCACGCTCTATTTTTCGTTTGGACAGGTATTGGGTGAGGAACATGTCCTTCATACTTCCGCGCCAGGGAAAGCCGAAATCGAGCAGAAAAACCATCGCCTGTGTGGTATCGCCGGGCCATTCCCATATCATTGTCACTTGTTGCTGCCAGGGGTGATAGGGGTCGGTGCAGTAAGCGGCGTGGAATTGTTCCTGGCTGAACCTCTTGACGAGGCGGAATTGGGGAAAGATACCGCGCCCGGATAATTTCAATAGCGCGTCGCGGGCGGCCCGACGCGTTTTGGACTGCGCGGTGGCGCTGACGATAGCCAGGAGCATGTCGGCCGCGCCGGGTTCTTCGATAGAGCTTAGATTATCTATGGTCATCAATTGAACCGCTTCCTTGTCGGCTCTTGTTCCCGGCATGTTGTCGAACATTTCCATCATTCCTTCGATCTCGCCAAAGTTTTTGGCCTTGTGCAAATCTTTGATAACTGCGCGCAGACTGTGGCGGCTCATACGTTCTATCTCGGCGAGATTTTCCAGGGTCACGTCCTGGCGGGAGAAGTATGCCCCCGGATCGTTCAGGTCTACGTTCTCGCCCATCTGCTTGAGAATGACCAGCGCGGTATGCTTGACGCCGATTGGCATTTTCGAGCGACGCACCAGACGCCATAGGTGTTTGATCGTTTTTTTATCCCCCAACCGCGAGATGACGAGCATCAGTGTCGCTCGTTCCTCATCTGAAGTGGTTTCCAGTTTCTTGATCAGTGCATCTAGCACCGGCTTGCGGCCTATTTTGTCCATCAAGGCCGATACTTCTTCCGTGAGTCCGTCGTCGTCCAACTCCCCTCGCTCGTAGCGGGCAAAGGCTTTTTCCAGGAGCGGGCGGGTCATAGATTGAAGCGGGACTTTGGGTTTTCTGCGTTTGCGTGTCATTTGTGTTGTCCTCTCTTTTCTATTTGTAATCGTTCAGGTGTACGTATGTATTTGTACGATTTCACCGCAGAGCACGTAGAGAACGCCGAGTTTTCTCATTTTATCTCTGTGAGATGATATTTTAGCCCGACCCTGCGGCCTCAGCGATCTCTGCGGTAAGAAAAACGGCCTTACCTGAACGGTTACTTTTATTTTACACCTCAATTGTAGCACGCTTGGCCGAGCATGACAATGCTGTGTTATCTCAGACGCGGCATCGCCAGCGCCGACGGCGCCAACGACAGCCCTCCCAACGCGGTACATTTGAGTTCGCGCGGCAACATCTGCCCCACACGGTACACGGCGTCAATCGTCTCATCCAGGGGGATCGGATTGATGTATCCGCCCAGGATCAGGTCCGCGCAGAGAAACGCGCCCGAAGCCGCTGCCGCGTTGCGCGTGTGGCAGGGAATCTCGACGATCCCCTGGACGAGGTCGCAGATCAACCCCATTGTGTTTTGGAAGGAAATCGCTGCTGCATCGCTTGCCTGGCGCGGGCTGCCGCCCACCGCTTCTACTACTCCGGCAGCCGCCATCGCCCCGGCGGCGCTGATCTCTACTTGGCAGCCGGCCACCTCGGCCGCAAAGGTAGCTCGCGTTGCCACAGTTAGTCCCACCGCCGAGGCTGCCAGCAGCGTCAACGCGATCTGTTTCCGGCTCAAGCCTTTCTCCTCCGCCAGCGTCACCACCACGCCGGGAATGACGCCCGCCGAACCGGCCGTGGGCGCCGCGCAGACCACGCCCATACCGCCGTTGACGTGCATCACGGCCATCGCCCGCGTCGCGGCGCGGGTGTGAATGCCGCCAACCGCTGTCCGTCCTTCCGCCTCGGCCTGGTAGACGCGGCGGGCGCTCGGCCAGAGCAGTTGCATCGGCGGCAGGTCGTCTTCCAATCCGCGATGTACGGCCGCCCGCATCACATCGAAGCGGCGAAGCACTTTGTCGAGCACATCATCTTCCGCAAGGCCCAGCAGCGCTGCCTCGTATGTCAGCGCGATCTGGCCCAGTGAGCATTTACGCTCCTCCGCCAGGGCGACCATTTCGGCGGCGCAGGAGAAGAGAGGCGCTCCGCGCTGCACGAGAAAGATCGGTGTCGCCGCCCAGATCTCCCGCACGCCTGGCAGTCCCTCCAACTCGGCCAGGACGTCGTTCCCTGTCGCCGTCCGACGCTGGGCGTGCAGCAATACCCGGTCGCCGCTGGCCTGGCGCGCTGGCTGGCCGATACTCTCCCCGTCCCGTGTCAAGAGTTGGCGCACGGTCTGTTCTGCCCGCTTTTCCGTCTCGACCAGTACCTCGTGGGCGTCGCCGGTCAGATGCACCGCCCAGCCGGCTACCTGGGTAAAGACCACCGCTCCGCCGCCGATGGATTGGGCTGCGGCGCGCAGTCGTCGCCCGTTTCGTGAGAGCATCCGAATCTCGACGGCGTTGGGGTGGTCGGAGTGGGGCAGCCGTTCGACGGCGAACTCGATCTCTATACCGAGTTGGGCGGCCCGGTCGAGGGCCTGGGGAAAGCGTTCATCGGTGATGGGCCAGCCCATCACGCCGGCGGCAAAGCCGAGGTCGCTGCCTTGCTGCCTGTACACTTTTGCCAGGGAGCCGCCGGGGTCGAAGGCGAACGTCGCTGACGCCGGTTCGTCGCCCAGCAGGGCGCGGGCCAGCGCGCCGATGTGGAACGAGCCGGCAGTGTGGGAGCTGGAGGGGCCGCGCATAACGGGGCCGAGCACATCGTTCAAGATGCTGATAGGTTTCATGTCATTTTTCTCTTGTAGGCCAATCTCGAATGTCGGGCAACCTTGACAAAGATTAAAATATCGTTACAATGGGCGTCGGTTATTGGGCAACGGTTCGCCATAAAAGATCAACTGTCATCAGAGTAAAAACGGAATGTCTTTTGTGATCACGATTCAGTGTGAGCGTTGTGGCCTTTGTGCAGAGGTCTGCCCCAGCGATGCTATCTTTTTCGTAGAAAATGATCCTACCTGGCCCACTTATTACATTTGCCCCAATGAGTGCATAGAGTGCGGTTCCTGCGAGGATGAGTGCGAGCAAGAAGCGATCTTTTACGAGGATGACGTGCCCGCAGAGTATGAGGACGATATTCAGGAGAATATTGATTTCTTCGAGATCGGGCCGGGCCAGTATCTCGTGTAGCTTGTGCGTCCTTTTTGGCTAATGTGATGTCCCCAACCCACCCACAGGGTGCGGTTATTTCCAAATCTATTAAAAGAAGGAGGTGAACCCAAATGGCTATGAAGATCACTGATGAGTGTATTGCTTGCGGATCTTGTGAGTTCGAGTGCCCCGTTGAGGCTATTTCCGAGGGGGACGAGATTTACGTGATTGACCCGGACGTGTGCGTCGAGTGTGTGGGTTATTTTGATACGCAGCAGTGTGTGGAGGTCTGTCCTTCGGATGCAATTGTAAAAGCATAAACGAAGCATAGAATCGGGCGTTCAGGCTCAACAATCTGACCCGCTCTCGCGTCGGCGATGGCGGGTCAGATTGTGTGTAGGGCAGATTGGTAATTTGCTTTACGTGACATAGATCGGGTTGCTAAAGATCCAACCCCGGCGGCCCAAGCGATAGTTCCGGTAGACCTCAACTCGATATACGCCCGGTTCGGCGGTGGTGAATTTGAGATATTCTCCTCTGGTGCGTGCCATTATTTGTCCGTTGAGCAGCAGCCGGATGTCGGCGCTGGCGGGCGTTTGGATTTCAAAGATGGTCGCTCCTGCGCGCGCCAATTCATCTCCCATCAGGGCTTGTTTGGAACCGCTGCGGGCGTGGAAGCGGAAGCCAGCCGTGGAAGCGGGCAGATCATAGCCCACCCAGGTGTGGCCGGCCCGCAGTGCATCGTAGATCAGTTGTTTGTCGTTTTCCAGGCGACCGATAAATGGGCGCTCAGTGACGATGTGGGTGTTGATGCAGCGGAAGAGGTATTCATAAGGGAATAGTTGGCGGTGGATTGGGCCCATCGAGTAGGTGTTGCCGTGCGCGTCGGCCCCGCCGATGGCGGAGACGCGCCGGCCTTGTGCCAGTAGTTGGTCCCACTGGCGCAGCGTGGCCTGGAATGGGCCGCGGATGCCCAAAGTTGGAAAGTGGGCGTAGAACAATGCCGCCAGTTTGTTGCGCATACGGGCTTTGAACTCGGACATATAATTCCAGATTTCGATCCCCGCATAGCCGGTAACATCCCAATCAGCCCATGGTATGGGGGCCAGGCTGGGGCTGAGGGGGCTGCCGTACTCGTAGGGGTGGGCCAGGTAACTGAACCCGCCCTGCTGATTTGCTGCGTCAATCAGGCCTTGTGGGTCCGAGGCCAGTGGGGACAGTTCGCCCTCGGTGTTATAGACCAGGAGGTGGTTGGCCTGGGGCCGGCGGCGCACGTCGTGGATCTCTTCGCCCACCAGGAGCAGGACGTAGTCATAGTAGCCCTCGCATTTATCCACCCACACGTTGTGGTCGGTGACGATGACGAAATCAAGTCCTGCTTTGGCCGCTGCCTGTACTACTTCTGTGTGGAGCGCTTGTCCATCGGAGTAGGATGTGTGTACGTGCAGGTTGCCGGTATATTCGTAGGTATTGTTCATACCAACTTCTCCAATAGTTTCTCCAACTCGTCGTATTTTTCAAATGTCCCATCCGCCGCCGCTTGCCCATCCCGGCACTGGCTCTCGCCCAGGAACAGCACGGCTTTCATGCCAACGGACTGGGCCCCGATCAGGTCAGTCTCTGGCAGGTCGCCGACGTGGGCGGCTTCCTCTGGCCGAATTCCTAGTATATCCAGGGTGCGCGTGAATTGCTCTGGAAGGGGTTTCGTTGCTCCGGTCTCGTCGGAGAAGGTGAGGGCGTCAAAGTAGGGCAGCATGCCATCGCGACGGAGGAGTTCGCGCAAGACTCGTCCGGGTGTCAGGCCAGTGTCGGAGATGAGGCCCAGGCGATAACGCCGGGCCAGGCGGGGCAGGGTCTCGGTCACTCCCGCGATGGGATGTGGTCTGTCGCCATTCAGAAAGACTTGCTCGATGGATCGGCACAGGTTCGCCAGTACGTCATCGGGCAAATCAGCGTCGAGAAAGGTCAGCATCTCGCGCAGCCAGGACGTGGCGGCGACGGGGCGGTGTTCCTCGCGCCAGACGCGCTCCCACAGTGAGTGGGCGTGGTGGTAGGCTGCTTTGAGATCTAACTGGGAGCGTTTTTGCGAGTGGCGGGATAGCGTTTCATCTAGCAGGCGCAATCGCTTGCTTTGAGCGAATGTTCCTTGATACAAAGTTTGCCAAAAGTCGAACGTTACGGCGCGCAGCATTGTGTCTAATAACCATCCATCTCTGCCATCTTTGCGAATAGGTTGAGAAATTCCTCGTTGTTCTCGGTGCTTTTGAGGACGCGCATCAGTTCTTTCATTGATTGGGTGATGCTGTAGCCGGACGAGTGAGAATCCAGGAAGCGCTGGCGCATCAGCCATATTTTTTGCAGTGTGTCCTCGTCAATCATCAGTTCTTCCCGGCGCGTGCCGGAGCGCTCAATATCGAAAGCGGGAAAGACACGCCGCTCTTGCAGTTTGCGGCTCAGGTGAAGCTCCATGTTGCCGGTGCCTTTGAATTCCTCATAGATCATATCGTCCATGCGGCTGCCAGTGTCGATCAGGCAGGTGGCTACGATGGTGAGGCTGCCTCCTTCCTCAATGTTGCGGGCTGCGCCAAAAAAGTGTTTGGGCGGGTAGAGGGCGGCCGGGTCAAGCCCGCCGGAGAGAGTGCGTCCGCTGGGCTGCACCACCAGATTGTACGCACGCGAGAGACGGGTGATGCTATCCAGGAGAATGACGACGTCTCGTTTTCCCTCCACCAGCCGCTTGGCCCGGGCCAGCGCGACTTCTGCTACCTGGGCGTGGCTTTTCACCGGTTCGTCAAAGGTAGAGCTGATGACTTCGGCGTCCACCGAGCGATCCATGTCGGTGACTTCTTCGGGGCGTTCGCCAATGAGGGCGACCATCAGATGCACCTCTGGATGGCTGGCCGAGATGCCGTTGGCGATGTGTTTGAGCACGGTGGTCTTGCCTGCTTTGGGCGGTGATACGATGAGTCCGCGTTGCCCTTTCCCGACTGGAGCGACCATGCTCAACAGGCGTGTTGTTGGATGGCTTGGGACAGTTTCCAGGATGAAGCGCTCCTCAGGAAAGATCGGCGTCAGTGATTCGAAGGAGGGTCGTTTCTTGGCCGCTTCTGGATCTATGCCGTTTACGGCTTCCACGCGTAGCAGGCTAAAGTACTTTTCGTTTTTCTTTGGCGGTCGTACTTGTCCGATCACCATATCTCCGGTGCGCATACCAAAGCGACGGATCTGGGATTGGGAGACGTACACATCATCATCTCCAGGCTTGTAGCCTTTACGACGCAGGTAGCCCTTGTTTTCGTCTATGATTTGTAGCACACCGCCGCCGAACAGGAGGTCTTCTCTTTCTGCTTTGGTCTGCAATAGCCTCAGGATGAGGTCTTCCTTTTTCAATCGGCTGCAGCCAGAGATTTCCCACTCTTTGGCCAATTCGCGCAGTTCGACCAGTGTTTGGGTTTCCAGAGTGGCTATATCTAGTTCGTCGCTCATGGTTTTTTCTCCTATTTGTCGTAGCGGGATATGAATTTCTCCGCTTGCTCGACCAGTTCCCGATTGCCGACGAAGAGCGGGGTGCGTTGGTGCAGGCTTTCGGGTTGTATATCAAGTATGTTACAATGTCCGTCCGAGGCATAGCCGCCGGCGTGTTCGTTGATAAAGGCGAGCGGGATGGCTTCGTAAAGCAGGCGCAATTTACCCTGGGGTCTCTTGGCGTCTGCGGGGTAGTAGAAAATTCCCCCCTTTAACAAATTGCGGTGAAAGTCGGCCACTGAGGAGCCGATGTAGCGGCTCGAAAGGGGTTTGCGCGCTGTTTCTTGGTCCAGTCCTTGTAGCCAGCGGGTGAATTGTTTAACCCCAGGACTCCAGTTTTGTTCATGTCCGTGGTTGACGCTGTAGTACTTTGGCTTTGCCGGTACACGGATGTTGGGATGGGAAAGCAGAAATTCGCCTATACTGCAATCGAGGGTGAATCCATGCACCCCATTTCCGGTCGTGTAGACCATCATCGTGCTAGCGCCGTAGATCACATAGCACGCAGCGGCCAGTTGCCGGCCTTTCTGGAGACAATCCTCTAACGTGCCTGGCCCTTTTGTGCTCAAACGATGATAGATGCCAATGATGGTACCGATGCTGACGTTGACGTCGATGTTAGAAGATCCATCGAGAGGGTCAAAGACAGCCACGTATTTACCGGCCTCATATTCTTCTGGGACAGTGATGATGTTTTCCATTTCCTCTGAGGCCATCACTGCCAGCCGGCCGGTGTAACTGTTCATACGGATTATCATTTCGTTGGCAAAGATGTCCAGTTTCATTTGTTCTTCACCCTGGACGTTTATCTTACCGGCCAGGCCCAGAATTTCGACCAGGCCGGCGCGAGTGGTCTCGCGAGCGATGATTTTGGCTGCCAGGGCGACGTCGTACAGCAGGCTGGATAACACACCGGTTGCTTCTGGGTAGGCTCGTTGCTGCTCGACGATGTGTCGTTCGATAGTGATGATTTTGTCAGGCATGGCTTTTGACGCTCCTTAATTTTCTGTTGGCGTCGCGTGTTATTGAGATGCGAACATTTGTACGTAATAATAGCCGATGGCGGCCGCCCACAGGATGCTGTCCACTCGGTCCAGCGCCCCGCCGTGTCCGGGGATGATGACGCCGCTGTCCTTCGCGCCGACTTGTCGTTTGATCATCGAGACGGCCAGGTCGCCCAGTGGGGCCAAGATGGCTATCAGTATTCCCAGTATCAGCCCGTGCGCGCCGGTGAGAGTGGTCGCTGCTCCTGCTTTTGCGCGCCAGAGAGAGGCTAACAGGCCGGTTGACAGTCCCCCAATTATCACGCCGGCCACGTACCCTTCCCACGTTTTGCCGGGGCTTAGCGTAGGAGCCAACTTGTGCCGTCCCCACGCCCGCCCAAAGAAGAATGCGCCAGTGTCGGCGAGCATGATGGCTGGTACCGCGGTCACTGTCCACCAAAGCCCATCGGGCTGTAATCCGCGCAACTCGATCAGGCAGGCCCCGCACAGTCCCAGGTACAGGCCGCCAGTAACGGTCAGCGCCCAGTCGGCCACCGGAAAGCTCTGACGGTGAAATAGTTGCCAGCCGAGAGAGCCTAGCGTAAGCAGTGTCAGGCCGGGACGTAGCAACTCCAATGCTGCAAACTGGGTGCTCAAGTGAGCGTCTATCAAGAAAAGCCACACCAAGCCAAGCCCAAATACTGTGGCCGGGCGGAAGCCGCCACGGGTCATCAGTTGGCAAAACTCTATCTCGGCCAGTGTCAGCAGTAACGCTATCAGGAGCAGGAAAGGTAGCGCACCCAGGTGAATGCACCAGAAGACGATCGGGAGCAGAACAATGGCAGTGAGAAAGCGCGTGCGTAGCATAGGTTAGGAGTGTCCGATTCAGTGATTAGTGGGCCAGAACCCTAACGTGTTCTTCTTTCGGCAAGAAACTGCTCAAGCGCGGGTTCTGGCCCCGTTTGCAGTTTCTTGGGAGCGCCCAAAACCCCTGCGGCGTCCTTAATTTTGCGAGAAACAGCAAAGTCGGGGGTTTGGGTCTTTTCAAAAAAGCTGTTTCTTAGCAAAAGATCGCCAGCGAAATAGTTCTTCTGGCGCAGTCCATTTGCCCTTACCCTGGCGTTAGGCCAAAACGACGCTCGCGCTCGTTGTAAACTTTCAGGGCCTTGTAGAGTTCTTCCTTATCAAAGTCGGGCCACAGGGCGGGAGTAGTGTAGATTTCAGTGTATGCGGATTGCCAGATGAGAAAGTTGCTGAGCCTCATCTCCCCGCTGGTGCGAATGATTAGATCGGGATCGGGGCAACCGGCAGTATAGAGATAGCCGCTAATGAGTGATTCGTCTATTTGTTCAGCAGGTACACCGTCGATAATGATGTGGCGTATTGCATCCACCAGTTCGGCTCGCCCGCCATAGTCAAAGGCCACGTTGAGAGTCAGCCGTTGGTTGTTCTTCGTCAACTCGATAGCATCTTTGACCTTTTGCCGGAATTTTGGGGGCAGGCGTCTCATTCGGCCGATGTGGCGCAATTGGATGCCTTCCTCGTGCAATTCTGATAGTTCGCGGTCGATCACTTGCTCAAAGATGGTTAGCAGGCCTTGAACTTCGCTCTTTGGACGCCCCCAGTTTTCGGTCGAGAAAGCGTAGAGGGTCAGGACTTGTATGTCGAACTCGACTGCTGCCCTCAGTACGCGCCGCAGGTTCTCTGTTCCTGCACGATGTCCGGCCAGCCGGGGCAGGCCTCGCGCCCGCGCCCAGCGACCGTTACCATCCATAATGATGGCGATGTGGCAGGGTATTTGTTCCAGCGGAGAATACTGTTTGTCGTTCTGTGATTGAGAGGACATTATTGTAGGCTGTCCGAGAGGTGCCCCAAATGAGACGTGAGAGGGCTACTCTGCCAGAATTTCCTGCTGTTTGCGGGAGTTGATTTCATCCATCTGGTCGGTGTAGCGATCAGTGAGGTCTTGGAGCTTGTCCTTGCCGCGATAAAGGGCGTCTTCGGGAATGAGTTTTTCTTTCTCAAATTCGCGCAGGTCGTTCATTGCTTCGCGCCGAATGTTCCGTAACGATACTTTTCCTTCCTCGACACGCTGGCGCACAAGTTTCGCCAATTGCTGCCGCCGTTCCTCAGTCAGGCGTGGAATGGGGAGGCGAATGATTCGGCCATCGTTGGAAGGTGTGAGCCCCAGATCGGATTGGAGGATAGCTCGCTCAATGTCGCTCAGTGAGCCTGGGTCGTAGGGTCGGATGGTGAGTAGTTGGGGTTCTGGCGCGGATGTGATGGCCAATTGGTTGAGTGGTGTAAGTGTGCCGTAGTATTCTACCATCACTCGTTCCACCAATGCTGGGGAAGCTCGTCCTACGCGCAATCCACGCAGGTCGCTTTCCAGCGCTTTGACGGCCTTACGCATACTGTCTTCTGTTTCACGGAGTAGGTCTTTTATCATAGCTATTGAGAGATTAGCGTTCCGATTGTTTCCCTCTGTACAGCTCTCTCCAGGCTGTGGGGTTGCCATAGGTTGAGTACAAGGATCGGCAGGTCGTTTTCCATACACAGTGAGATAGCTGTGGCGTCCATCACGCCTACTCGCAGTTCGAGTGCTTGCATATAGGTCAGGTGATCGAATTTTTTGGCATCGGGGTTTTCGTGCGGGTCCTCGGTGTAGACGCCGTCCACTTTCGTGGCCTTGATCAGCATGTCGGCGTCAATTTCTACTGCTCTGAGCGCCGCCGCCGTATCGGTGGTAAAGTAAGGGTTGCCCGTGCCGCCCCCGACGATGACTATGCGGCCCTTTTCCAGGTGGCGGATCGCTCTCAAGCGGATGTAAGGCTCGGCAATAGCCCGCATTTCTATGGCCGTCTGCACACGGGTGATGATTCCCAGGCGTTCCAGGGCGTCGGCCAGGGCGAGAGCGTTCATTACCGTCGCCAGCATACCCATGTGATCCGCTGTAGCGCGGTCCATTCCGTGTTCGAGGCCGTCTCGCCCGCGCCAGATGTTGCCCGCTCCTATGACGATGGCGATTTCTGTCTCCAGATCGCGCAGGGCCGACACTTTGGCCGCGATTTCCTCCGCCATGTGAGGGCTGATGCCAAAGCCGTCAGACCCAGTCAACGATTCGCCGCTTAGTTTCAGCAGGATCCGTTTGTACTTTGCGACAGCCATTCTCTTCTATAGATCCTCGCCCACTTCGTAGCGCACAAAGCGGCGCAAGACGATGTTCTCACCGAGTTTGGCGATAGCGTCGGTGATCAAGCTCTCTATGGTTTTGTCCTCGTCTTTGACAAAGGGTTGCTCCATCAAGCACGCTTGCTGATAGAACTTTTCTATCCGTCCATCAACGATGCGATCCACGATGCGTTCGGGCTTGCCTTCTTCCAAAGCCTGGGCGCGATAGACGGCCCGCTTGCTCTCAATCACTTTATCGGGTATATCTTTGCGGGTCAAGTAGCCCGGCGCGCCAAAGGCGATGTGGAGCGCCAGGTTATGGGCCAGAGCCTCAAAGTCGTCTGTTCGAGCGACAAAATCGGTCTCGCAGTCCAGTTCCAACAGCACGGCGACCTGGCTGCCGGGGTGGACGTACGCTTCTACCAGTCCCTCGGATGCTTCTCGTTCCGTTCGTTTAGCTATGGCAGCCAGACCCTTCTCACGCAAATAGGCGACAGCTTTTTCGAAATCGCCATCGCAGGTCTCCAATGCTTTGCGGCAGTCCAGGACTCCGGCGCTAGTTTCCTCTCGTAGTTCCTTGACCATTTCTACGGTGATTTTCAACGTTTGTTCTCCTTGTTATCCGAAAGTGTCAGATAGAGGGCGGGGCTAGGCTTCTTGCCCCTCTGCGTTCTCTGTTGCAGGCTCTTCTATCGCTTCTTCAACCTGTGCCGTTTCTACCGCAGGCTCGTCAACTATCTCGTCTGGCTCTTCTGCTGACTCTGGTTCTGACTCCGCTTCCGCAGTTGGCTCGGCTTTTGCTTCCCCTTCATCTTCCTCGAAAGTCAATTCCTTCAATCGAGCCAGAGTGGCGGCGCTGAGGTATTTCTCATCTTCGATCCCAATTTCTTCAACTTCTATGGCTTCTGGTTCCTGGCCTTTCCGTTGAGCGATTCCCTCCAGAACGGCGTCGGCCATCTTTGAGGTGATCAGTTTGATGGCGCGGATGGCGTCATCGTTGGCCGGGATCAAATAGTCAATGGGATCGGGGTCGCAGTTGGTGTCAACCATAGCGATGATGGGGATCTTGAGTTTGTTGGCTTCTTTCACCGCAGTGGCTTCCCGCTGCACGTCCGTGATGAAGAGTATGTCTGGGATATCGCGCATCTCTCTGATGCCCCCCAGCCGAATGTTGAGCTTTTCGATTTGACGTTCTAGTCCCAGTGCTTCTTTTTTCGTCAAGCGTTCGAAATCGCCCCGGTCGCGGCGGGCTTCCAGGTTGAGTAGATAGTCAATGCGCTTGCGAATGGTGCGCCAGTTGGTCAGCGTGCCGCCTAGCCAGCGCTGATTGACGTATGGCATTTCACAACGTTGTGCTTCGTAGGCGATAGTCTCTTGAGCTTGGTGCTTGGTGCCTACAAAGAGCACTGCCCCGCCAGCGGCGACGGTTTCCTGAATCAGCCGGTAGGCTATATTCAGCGCGGCGATGGTTTGTTGCAAGTCAATGATGTGTACCCTATTGCGCTCGGTAAAGATGTATGACTTCATCTTTGGATTCCAGCGCTGAGGGCGGTGGCCGAAGTGTACTCCTGTCTCCAAGAGTTCTTTCATAGAAACGACAGCCATAGAGGAACCTCCTTATTATTGTTATGATCCTCCGCCTCTATCATCCCATTGAAGGGCCGGGGTGGCTGCTCACTCGGCACATCCTCGCTGGTCAAGAGACGTGTGTGATTGGGTAAAACTTGTTACGATTGTACCACAAAGTGGGATTTGGGCAAATCCGCCGCGCTACCAACGCTACTCTTTTTTCGGCGCTGTCAGGCAGTAGCCCACTTTACGAACTGTCTGTAGGTAGACCGGCGATTTATGGTTGTCCTCGATCGCTTTGCGCACACAGTGGATGTGGACATCGAGGGTACGTGTGTCATCCAGGTAGTCGGTCTTCCACACCTGCTTCATCAAAAAAGCGCGCGATAGAACTTCTCCGGGATGACGCATGAGGATCTCTAGTAGCTGGGTCTGTTTGGGAGTGAGATGGCTTTCACGTTTGTCTCGAATGACGTATTGCTGTTCAGTGTTGAGGGTGATATCGCCTACCTGAAGCACGTTTTCATTGGAGGCGGGTAAAAGTCTTGCGATTCGGCGAAGCAATTTCTTGGTGGAAAAGGGGTAGCGCAGATGTGCGCGTGCGCCTATGCTGCGGTCGATCTTTTCACCCTCCGGTAGCAACACCAGCACCGGACTATCAGGCTCAGTATCTTGGAGGGTTTTGCAAAAACGGTGACAGCTGAAACGTAGCGAGGGAGCATCCAGCACGATCACCGCAGGGTGTTTCTCTTGCGCTATGGCTAGAGAATCCCTGCGCGTGCGGGCTGTGACGATGTTGTATCCCTTATCATCAAGATCGGGAGCCAAATACTCTGCCGCGGATTTTCTGCCCTCCACGAGCAAGATAGTGTGGACTGGCGACAATTACTACATTCTCCTTTCCACCGGTACTGTGGTGTGGAATAATTACATTATACTCTATCCCTGGGCTGAGTGCAAATCGGCGGAGCGCCATACGCCAGAGGGTGTTTGCGGAGGCAATTTCGCTTCTCAATTTCGTGCCTCAGTTATCAACTAGCACATTTTTCTGGTGATGACCCACAAGTCTCAGTAGGTCCAAATTTCAGACCTCGGAGGTCTATCGAGAGCGCCTTTACTGGTAAAAACGGGCGCAATCTAAGCAATTTTGCTGCCAATGCCACCTTCCGAGACCTCCGAGACCTGACATTTGGATCTACTGAGTCTACTTTTGCTTTTCTCTGTGTCTCTGTGGCGAGACGTGGGTAATCACCAGACATTTTTTTGGTGATTACCCACATGTTCAAATGTGACTGCATTGATCCTGTTTTCTTTCACCGCAGAGGCCGCAAAGCACGCAGAGAAGGCCTTTTTGACTATCTCTGCGACCTCTGCGCGCTCAGCGGTGAGATGTGGGTAATCACCAGATACTATTCCACACTTGCACACTTGCAACTTTCGCCTTATGGTTTCAGAGTTTCAAGATAGTCAATCATAGCGTTGACCGACCTATCCAATCCGCCGCTCGATTCATCTATGCCATAAATAACAGAAACGCCCACCATGCCAGCAAACAGCATCTCCGCCACAGCGCTGGTGCTCACGTCATCGCGCAATTCACCCAACTCTTTCCCCTCGTCCAAAAGCCTCTTGAGCATAACTTTGAGGCCCACAAAGCCCGCATTAACCTTCTTGGCCAAATGGGGGCGCTGGTCAGCTAATTCGACGGAAAAAGTAACAAAGATGCAACCTCCAGGAAAATTCTCAGTGTCCGTGAGATAGCGGTCTCGAAAGTTCTCCAAGAGTCTCCTGATTTTTCCAAGCGGGCTTGCAATCTCATCCAAACCCAAGAGATTTCTCTCGCGCCAGATCTTGCTCGCTTCGTCTAGAACCTGGAAGAACAGGTCCTCCTTGCTGGCGAAATGATTGTAGAATCCACCTTTCGAGGTGCTCGCAACTTTCAGAATATCGGTGATAGAGGTGCTCAAAAAGCCCTTTAGGGAAAACAGTCTCAAAGATTCGTGGATGATCCTCTTTTTCAAATCCATTGTGGACATCCTTCGAGGGGTGACAGACAGACCGGTCGGTCTGTCAAAATTCTACCACTATATGAACAAGTTGTCAACTCTGGAAATTTGCTACTTGCTCCGGGCCGGGCTGGGCCGCCCCACCGCCGTGAACGTCAAATCCGTCCCCAGGTAAATCTCCGCTCCCCACCCCATTCTGACAGGCGCGTTCCGGTCCACCCGCTCCACCTGCACTTTGACATGCTCGGCGCCCGCCTGCCGCGCCCGCGCTCTCACCTGCTCCGACGCAACCTGCTGAGCGTGCGCTACGGCCTCCTCCAGAGCGTCAAAGTCGCGCACCCCGCCGGGCAGGTGTAGGCGAAAGAGCCGCTCAGCTTCCAGCGGCCTAATCATCACCCGCAGTTGCTGCACGACGCCGCCCGCCACCGCGCCCACGGCGTTCCCCACCTCGGCGCGGTGCGGAATGACCAACTCGGTGTGCAATTGTTGGGCCGTGCGGGGCAAGTAGGCCTCCACCGGCGCGCCAACGGCGACCAACGGCTGGCGCAGCGTCAACCGGCAGCCCAGGTCAGAGTTGGGGGCGTTCCCCTGCGCGCGGGCCAGCAGCGCCGCCGCCGCGGGTTCCTGCTCCCAATCGGGCAGAGCGGCCTCGTCGTTCAGCACCTTGCTGACCAGTTCCCGTGCCACCCGATTTGAAACGCCGGCGACCACGCGCTCGCAAAATGCTGTGGGCGAGAGGCCCACCCGCGTCGCCAGGAGCTTGGCGCCGAGCAGGGACGCTTCGGCATCCCATTGCTCAAAGCGCCCCAAGACGTGTAGGGCGTCGGTGGGCGTAAAACCGGCCCGCAGAGCCAACCCGCGCGTCTCTAGGGCCGCGACCCGTCCTTCAATAACCGAGCGGTAGCGCAGCCTGTCCAGCAGTGAAAGCAGCGATTGGGGGCCGGCGGCCAGATGGTCCAACAAAACCCGTTCTCCATCCGGGAGACTGCGTGACGACGCGCGCTGCGCCAGCGCGAACCGCCCGGCCAGGTTATCCTCGCGCCCATTCTCCGCCTGCCGCCGCAGTTCGACGACGACGTGTGGGTGCTCGCTCGCCAGCATACACAACGGAACCACACGCCGGGGGCCAATGAACAACCGTCCAGCGCCGTTCACCCACACCTGGCTATCGCCGCCCAGCCCCACCGTGCGCACATCCACCGCCTCGATCATGGTCTGCCACTCGCCGACTCGCGCGCCCTCGGGGTTCAGCCGGGGACGACCGTCGTGCAGCACGGCGATGTCGGTCGTCGTGCCGCCCACGTCTACCACCCACACGTCGCCCCGGCCGGCCAGATGCCAGGCGCCGACCACGCTGGCCGCCGGGCCAGAAAGGATCGTCTCAATGGGCCGTCGCATGGCCCACTCGGCCCGCACCAGCGAACCATCGCCCTTGACGACCATCAACGGGGCGGCGATGGCCCGCTCGTCCAGTGCGCGGCGGACGTCGCCGATAAGTTCCTGCAACAGCGGGATCAAGCGGGCGTTGAGGGCCGTCGTCGTCGCCCGACGGATGGCGTTGAGGCGGGTGGTCAACTCGTGACCGCAGGTGACGGGCAGGCCGGTCAGTTCCTCCGCCAATTCGCGCACCCGCAACTCGTGGGCCGGGTTGCGCACGCCAAAGTAACCCGATACGGCGAATGATTCTACGTGGTCGCGCCGGGCCAGGATAGCGTCTCGCGCCGCCGCCTCATCCAGCGGTTCGCTCTCGTTACCCATCCCATCGTGACCGCCGCGCAGGTAGACCACGTCTTGCGTCACCAGATCGTGCTCAAAGCCGTATTGCCGGATCAACTCCGGGTCGTAGCCCACGAGCAGCAGGCAGACCGGCCCACCTCGCCCCTCGACGATGGCGTTGGTAGCCAGCGTCGTCGAAAGGGCCACCAGGCCCACCTCGTCTGGGGATACACCGTCACCCTCAAAAACCGCCGCCACAGCCTGCCCAATCCCCACCGCAAGGTCGTGGCGCGTGGTCAGGGCCTTGTCTCCGGCCAACACTTTGCCGCTGGCGTGGTCTACCAGCACAGCGTCGGTGTAGGTTCCGCCTGTATCAATGCCTAGAGCAATTGTCATAGATTCGTCTCCTCAAATTCGACTCAACGCGGGATATGTAGCACAGGCTTTCCAGCCTGTCCAGGAAGCAGACTGGAAAGTCTGCCCTACTTTTCGACCAAGATAATATCCAGGTTGTACAACAAAGAGATCGCTTCGGGCAGCGAGAACCTGGCTCCCTTCACAATATTCTGGCTCGGATCAATTTGATAGTTGCGGGCGCGGCTCAAATCGGCTGTGGTCAGATTGGTGTTGAGAAAGAGGCTGTCGGAGAGATCCGTGCCGGCAAAATCAGCCTGGGAGAGATCGGCTTCTCGAAAGTCAACGTCCACGGCCACACAATCCTGAATCTGTATACGTTTCAGGTTCAGGCCGATGAACGTGGAATGGCTGATAGCGCACTTGGAAAAAGATACCGGGGGGCCCAATTTTGCCGCCGACCAGCGCGCCCTGGTCCAATTGACGCCCATGACCTTTGAGCTTTCAAAGCGAACAGCGGCAAATGAGCACTTGGATACCTGGAGCAAACTCAAATCGCAGCGCATAAAGACGCAATTGACGAACCTGCAATTCTGAAAGGCGGTCTCGGTAAACGAGCAGCGGTCGAAGGTGCAGTCGTGGAACTCGTTGGAAACGAGGCGCGCTCGCTCCAGGCGTAGCTCTTTGAAGGTCTGGCCGGCATAGTCGGTTGCTGTGCAAATCATGACTTTTGGCCTGTGCGGTCAGGCAGGCCCTACCTCCGCCGTGACCAATACCTCTTCGCCCAGCATATCAATGATCTTGACGGCGACGGTAGTCGCGCTCCCAGGAGCGACGCCCTCCGGCGCGGGGAGTTCGTAGCGCCCGCTGACCAGGTCGTTCTTGCGCTCCGGGACGTCGGAGAGGACAATGTTAAAGGTCTGGCCGTCGTAGGCGGTGTCTATGAGCACGACGTCGACCATGGCGCGCCAATCTGGAATTTGGGCTTTGAAGAGCGGGGTGTCCATCTCTAACCGCTCGACGATGGAGGGAGAGATAAAGTCCTCGATTTCGATGACCAATAGACCTCCGAGGTCTTCCGAGACCTCAGAGGTCTGGCGCTCAACCCTCACCCGGGCCTGGGCGGGCTGGTGGATGAAGAACTTGCCATATTTCTGGTCGGTGCGGAGTTCGATGACCTCGATCTTGTTGACCGGGCGGCGTTTGTTGTATTCCGCCAGCCAGGCGTCCACGCTGGTCTCTTTGCCCAGGCAAACAAGGACGACGTCGCGCTCTTCGTCGGGGCGGGCTTTGAGCTCGTCCTGGGCGAGTTGGAGGTCGAGGAGGGTGAGGGGGTGGTTGAAGGGGACGATCTTGACCAGGCGGCGGCCCAACGTACCATCGAAGAAAGCATCGGTCTTGACGCGCTCGATGCCGATCATCTCGACGGCCAGATTGACGGCCTCGTTGTGCTGGATTTGGAGGTCATAGTCGTTGACGCGGTAGACGCTGAAGGAATGCGTTAGACCCGCTAGACCTCCGAGGTCTTCCGAGACCTCGGAGGTCTGGGTCTCGAAAGCCATCTGCTGCGGAACAGCGCCGGCCTCGACCTGCTGGCGAATGATGGCCTGGAGGCGCTTGGAAGTGGTTTGGATGGCGCCCTTGTTGACGTCGGCGGCGATCCAGCGGCGGCCCAGTTTTTGGGCTACGGCGGCGGTGGTGCCGGAGCCGATGAAACAGTCGAGGATGAGGTCGCCGGGGTCACTTGCAGCGGAGATCAGTCTTGTTAGAAGTTTGACTGTCTTTTGAGTTGGGTAAAGATCAAGGCCTTGTCTTTCATTGGGTAATTCCTGATAGGACAGCATATCAGCCCATACATCAGTAGCTACTGTACCCACATCGGGAGACTCAACATATGTACGAGTATGCGCCTTGGCGGCCGCTTCTGCTGGAGTAGCTTTTCGGCTCATCCTTCGCCGCTCGTAATACCAACCTTTTTCATCCTGCTTCATAGACTGAAGCACATAGTCGCTGAAGGGGACTCTAACATTAGAGTTTTCGGAGCGCAAGCGATAACCAGATCCTTTTGCATACCATAGAATAGTCTCGTGTGCCTTAGGAAAGCGTTTGTCGTGTGAACCGCCCATAATTTGGTGTTGCCAGATGATCTCGTTGATGAAGTTTTCGCTTCCCAAGACCTCATCAAGAAGACAACGAAGATGATGAATTCTGCGCCAGTCACAATGCAGATAAATCATCCCGTCTGTCGTTAATAACTCCTTGAGAAGTAGTAACCTCTCGTACATAAATTGAAGGTAGGTATCATTCGCCCAAATATCAGTGTATTGTATCTGCTCACTTAGAGTGTAACTCTCACCATCTAGTTTTGGAGTGCCGCGTATCCCGCGTAGTTGTACTTTGCGCACATAGTCTGCACCTGAACCAAAGGGCGGATCAATGTAGACCAGATTTACCTTCCCCCTATAGCCGTGGGCCAGGAGCCAGGCGAGCACGTCCTTGTTGTCGCCGTGGAAGAGGAGATTGCCTCCAAGACCTCGGAGGTTTTCTGAAACCTCCGAGGTCTGCTCGCCCAGCGGATCGAAACGCTCTACCAACTGGGCGGGGTAGACGGTGACGTGATCGAGGGGGCGCTTGCCCACCCAGTGGAGCATGGGGCGGCCTTTGGCCTCGGCGATTTGGATGGTTTGTGCATTGGTCATTGCTTTGCTCCTCCAGACCTCCGAGGTCTCGAACCGACATTCCGATGTCGGCGACCTCGGAGGTCTAGGCTCAATCAAACAACAAATTGGCGATAACCTCCTGCTCCGAAGGGACATACGCTTCCACAAAATCCCGATATGCTCCCCGCGACGGAAACTGAGATAGCACGATCTCGGACTGGGGCAACGTCCCGGCTCGCAGCCCGATGTACTCGCGGTAACTGGAAAACTCCCAATCCTCTGCCCGCTCCACCAGACCGGCCATCACAGGGTTCAGGTGAATGTAGCGAGATAGATGTACCAGGTACGCGTCCCCATCCACGTGCTTGGCCTGAAAAGCCCCCTGGAACAGCGAGCCGACGCGGTCATAACGCTTGTTCATCGCCTTGGTGTACGATACCGAAAAGCGCATCATCGCTTTCGAGACCTCCGAGGTTTCAGAAACCTCGGAGGTCTGCGCGGTCTGCCTGACCTGAACGAACAAGTGATAGTGCGTGGGCATCAGAACATAGGCCACCAAGCCCAAGACGGGGACAAGGTGTTTTCGTAACCGTCGTATAAAGAACCCATAGTTCTCACGCTCGTAAAAGATACGCTCCCGATTGTTGCCTCGGTTATAGAGATGATAGTATTCGCCCGCATATAGTTTGACGGTACGTTGTGGCATCTTAAACCTCCGAGGTCTTGCGAGACCTCGGAGGTTTAAGAAACTGAGACCTCGGAGGTTTGACAAACTGTTTGGCCGGTTCGAGTTGGTTGAAGGCGATGGTGTCGGATGGGGTAAAGATCATCTCATACTTGAGCTTTTCCGGGTTGAGGCTAACCCACTTGCGGACGGCGACCGCTTTACGGCCATCCTCGCCATCCACCGCGTCGTCGCGGAAGCGGGCGGCCTTGATCTCGACGATGTAGCAGCGCCCGTCCCGGCGGCGGATGATAAAGTCGGGGCTGTAGCGATGCCAACGGCCATTCACGCCCAGGTATTCGACGTAAAAATCGGTCTTGCGCGGGTCGTGGAGGCCGCCGGTAAAATAAATGTCCTCGACCTGGTCCGGCTCGAGGTTAACCGCGCCCAGCAGTTGGGTGAAGAAATCCTTTTCCGGGTTCGAGTCAAAATTGTAGGGATCGTAGTGAAAACCAAAGTCGCCGTCGTTGCGGGCGGCCATCTCTTTCCAACTCAACAACAGGTGTTCCTTGCCTTTCTGGTACGTGATCTCGGCGGTATAGACGGCGTTACCGTCGGCGTCCGGCTCGAGCGTGAACCCGTCCGGCTTGATCAGCGCCAGGGCGATCTCGACCTCTTCTTCCTCGATGCGATAGCGACAAGTCTGGGCCTCGATCTGGGCGGCGAGGGCGGGCAGGTGGGCGTCAGGCACGGCGGCCCCCGCGCCATAGAGCCGTTTGAGTTCGGCGTAGACGGCCCAGACGTCGAGGCGATAGACGGCGGCCAGTTGGGTGGCGGCGGTGTAGAGATCGGGGCCTGGAACGGCATAGGCGGCCTGTTCCTCGGCCACCTGTTTCAGCACCGATGCTTTGCCCGGCTGTTCCTGGAGGGTGTAGACCTGGGTGAGCATCACGGGTTCGACCGGAACGTCGGGCTTATATAGACCTCCGAGGTCTTTCGAGACCTCGGAGGTCTCTGGGACGACGCGCTTGACGATCTTGGTGATGACCAACGGCGGGATGTCCAGCTTGCGCACTACCAAGCGGGCCGCGCGGGTGTTCTGGCTGGCGCGGTTGAGTTCTTCGATGGTCTCGCCGTAGGTCTCTTGCAACTGCCGGTCGAGCGCGCCCCGGTTGTCCATCGAGAGATAGATGCGAGCCTTGCGGGTGTTGCCGATCACCTGCCGGAGGCAGCGGGTGCTGGCCTGGAGGACAAAGTTCTGGCTGCGCTTGAGCTTGCGGGCCAGGGCGCAGGCAAAGAGGCTGGGGCAATCCCAGCCCTCGGTGCCCTTGTTGACGAGCAGGATCACGCGGTGGGGCGAGCGGGGATCGTCGAGGCGGTTGAAGGCGTCAATCTCGGCCTGGGTGGATTTGGACGTATTGCGCAGGATAATGCCGGTGGGATAGCCCATCTCTAGCAGGGTCTTTTCCACCACCGGGCGCAGTTCTTGCAGGTCGTCCGTCTGGGGAAAATAGATCGCCAGGCGGGCGGGCGCGCCGTTGGGCAGGGCCGCGTCGCCATAGGTCTGGAAAAAATCGCGTACCACCTGGGCCACGAACTGGCCGGTGTGTTGTTGGTCAAAGTCATAGGCATAGATGCTGCCATCCACGGCCTTGAGGATGTCGTCGCGGATACCCTGGGAGAGGCCGTACCAGACCACCACATCGCGCAAAAGTTGGCGCTCGTAGTAAGGGGTTCCGGTGGTGTTGACGACGCACACGAGGTCGGTTTTCTCGTGCAAATAGTTGACGGTCTGGCGGACGCGCTTGAGCCGCCTGCCGACCTCTCGCCCGTAGGTGTGGTGGGCCTCGTCGGAAAAGACACCCAGGTTGGGCAGGGAAGCAATGGCTTGCAGGCGCAGGTTGGCTACTTCCTCGGACTGTTCCAGCTTGAGCCGGTACTGCAAGTCGGTCCACGAGGCGTGGCGGTAGGCGCGTTTCTGGATGCGGATTTTCTCCGTGTTGGTGACGATCAGGTTGTAGCGACTGCCCCGGATGACGGGCAGGTCTTTTTCGCCCGCGCGGGTAAAGATGAGTTTGTAGGAGGCCGCAAAGGGAGCGTAGAGACGGGGCGGGAGGATCTTGCCGTAATCCACCTCGGCCAACTCGCGCAGGCTCTCCAGGATGGTGAGGCCGGGGGCAAAGACGAGCGCGTTCTGGATAAAGGGACAATCATCGCCGGGATATTCGAGCGCCATTGCAAACTCGCTGGCGATGATGGCCCCGACGAGAATGGTCTTGCCCGCGCCCATCGCCAGGGCCAGGATGTAGCTGGGATAGTCGAGGGTGAGGGTCTCGCGGACGCTTTCGAGCTTGTGAGCCTTGATAAAGTCATCGTCCTCGCGGATGCGCTGCCAGAGAGCGTCCAGCCCCTCGTTCAGCGCCAAGTCCTTGATCTCGTCGCGGTCAAGCCCCAGCGCGACGAGTAGGTCAACGGGCCTGGTATAGTAGCGCCGGTAGAGATCAAAGATGTGGGGCGTACCTTCGACGAGGCGCAAGTACCAATACGTCTCTAGCGCGCGCAACTGGGCGGCGCGCAAAAAGCGCAAATCGCCGCTCTCCGGTAGTACGGCGTAATCGAGGATTTCGGCAATGGCCGGGTAGTGCTCAATGGGGTAATCGTCCTCGCGCCAGCTAGCTACATTTTGTCGAAGGAGTTGATAGAGGTGGAGCATTGCGTATCCTCGAGCTTCCAATTATCCCCATTATACCCGACAACGCCGCTTGCACAAACCAAACCATCCGCCGCCGTCCTGCGCAATGGTAGCGGCGCGCCAGCGGAGCAACGTCGGCTGCAACCGCTTGTTGTGCCGCGCAGACCCTCCCCCGATTTTGAAAAGGCACGCTGGCCTTACTGCGTCTTTTAGCGCGAAGCATTTTGCGCAAAGTAATCACAGTAATCCGTCACGCCGCAAATCGAACACAGCGGACTTTGCTCCAAACAAATACCACTGGCAAGTCCAAACTCTGGTGACTTTACTTGGCCGTAGGCGACGAAAACAATATCAATATATCGAATAGGGTGACCTGTTGCCTGAGCAAATTTTCGCCCTTGGATTATGGTCTTTAGAAGTTGCTTGTCGCTTTCGATAAGCGCCAATCTCTGAAAGATACGGCATATTACCCTATCTGGCTTGAGAACAGGCAAGCCAATATCCGTCAGGAGGTGATAAGTTGTAATCCTGCCCAGGCCTTTGAAGCGATACTCCAATTCTTCCTTCAAGAGCATGAGGTTCTCAAAAGAATCCGTTGGCGAGAAAGAGTCAATGTAGTCTTGGAACGAGCCGTGTTCGTTGACGATACTTTTGAAAACTTTTGCGTTCTCGATACAGGCTTGAACTTTACGCCTATTCCTTATCATTTCTGGATCACTGAGAACTTTGTCTACCTTATTCTCATCATAGCCTGCAACGGTTTCGTAATCGGGGAAGTATTGGCGAATCAAATTCAGTCTAGCATTGACCGTCGCGGCTCTAAACCCCGCATAGAAAACAACGTAAACCAGTATCCAGTAGTAATCGGCATCAGAGAATGCCTTGCCTTCAAGGTTTTTAAACTCATCAAGGTTGGCGCGAATTCTATCAGCGGAGAGATTGGCCGAACCAACGCTGATGAGTGTGGACTCGACTTTCTCGAAGATGGCCTTGTAATCTTTCATGCCCCGAACTTGATAGCCTTTGGCCTGCGTGAAGCGGCACAACCCAGATTATTCGTCGTCTTCGATGCTGCAGGCAACCGCTTTGCCCGATGTGAATCTGGGCTCGCTGTTGGCCTCAGTATAGAACGGACGTATTATTCGGCCATGAGAGACGCTTCAGTCAAAAATGGCTGGGCGCACTGGTTACTCGTCCCGGTTCCTCGTTTCCTTGTAGTGCTGTGCTGGCAAAGTCCGCAAGCACTCCGCCGCCTGTTCCGCCGTCAGGTCGCGCTGAGCCTCGGCCAGCATCTCGTAGCCGACCATGAACTTTTTCACGGTGGCCGAACGCAACAGCGGCGGATAGAAGTGGGCGTGCAGTTGCCAGTGCTCACAAGACCTCTGAGGTTCCGAAACCTCGAAGGTCTCAAAAGGCGCGCCATGCCAGCCCATCGAGTACGGGAACGGGGCTTCGAAGAGGTTGTCGTATCGGGTGAGCAGGCGCTTGAGGACGTCGGTCAGGGAGTCGCGTTGAGCGTCGTCCAGGTCGGGTAGGCGCAGCACGTGGCGGCGGGGCAGAAGTAATGTCTCAAAGGGCCAGATCGCCCAGTAGGGGACCACTGCCAACCAGTGCTCGTTCTGCACCACGGCGCGTTGGTCGCGTTCACTTTCGAGTTGCGCGTAATCCACGAGCAGCGGATGCCTGTGGTCGGCAAAATAGGCGCGTTGCTGGCGCTCCTCTTTGGCAGGCTCGTTGGGCAGTATGTTCTGTGCCCAGATCTGCCCGTGAGGATGAGAGTTGGAGCAGCCCATCACGGCCCCTTTGTTCTCAAAGATCTGCACCCAACGATACCGCTGGCCCAGTTCGGCAGTCTGTTCTGCCCATACGTCCACCACGCGGCGGATGTCCGCCCGCGCCATCTCTGGCAGTGACAGATCGTGGCGTGGTGAGAAACAGATGACCCGGCACGTGCCCTGCTCACTCGCGTAGCGGAGCAGGGGATGGTCGCCCCTGGCCTGTGGCGTGTCCGGCAGGAGCGCGGCAAAGTCATTGGTAAAGACGTAGGTGCTTTCGTACTCGGGATTGCGCCGGACTGTCTGCAGTTCACCGCCGCTAGCGCGCTCGTTGCCGGGGCAGAGGTAGCAGTTGGGGTCGTACTCGGAACGGACCTCTCGAGGAGGCTTTTCAACCTGACCTCGCCAGGGGCGCTTGGTACGATGAGGAGAGACCAACACCCACTCTCCCGTGAGGGGGTTGTGGCGGCGATGAGGGTGCTCTGCCAAGTCGAACATTTCAGCGCTCGGTGTTCAGCGGACGAGATTGGGCCGGGCGACTTGGGAATTTCCTGCCGGTCGCCAATTCCACGCACTTGTAGGCGCCATCGTAGATACCGATGCGCTTATTCTTGATGATGCAGTCGCAGTACATCTCTAGCAAGTCGTGCTCGTGAGTCAGCAGGTCAATCGCCTGAAGCGTCTGCGGGATGGTGCGGGTTTCGACGGTGCCATCGCCCAGTTCCGCGCCTCGAATTGCGCCCCACATCTCGTGGCCCCCGACGCGCTCGTTGAAAATCTTGGGTACCGGATAAAAGGCCAATTCGCTGGGCTTGGTGATCATCACATCCACGACGCGCATTAGATAATTCGTGGCGTACACTGCGTGGAAAGTATTGTCGAACAGGAAAACGTGCAGTCCGGTGGCCGGATTGGTCCTGAGCCCATCGGCGAACGCTTGGGTGTCATCCCAGGTAAAGTGGGTCTGGACAAGGTCCTCGTATTGTGCTAACTCGCTCTGGAGCCAATCCCAGTTATCCTTGTGGTCTCCCAGATTGACGAATAGGGCCACGCTGTCGGATTTGATCAGGGGAATACAGTGCTCGATGATGGCTTTGAACAGTTCCCTCTGCGCCCCCGCGCCGCCCATAGGCAAAAGAAATCTTCTCGGCTCATTGTCGTTCATACGACGGAGACGCGCCTCACAGTCGGCCTCGATGTTGGTCACGATCTCGTGGTCAACGTGGTGACCGACGTAGTAGATCGCATCCGAGGGGACGGGATTCATCACTTTACCTGTCTCGTCGAATCCCCGCATAACCCTGAAACCATAATAGCCGGAAGGTGATTGAACCCCGTGTTTGGCGCCTTCGGTGAGCTGGAAAGCCATCGGCCAGTTGTCGAACATCATGTCCACGACGTTGGTCATACCCGCCGCCACCGCCCCCATGCAGTTCCACATATGCGAGGTTAGAACAGGGATATCCCGTGGCAGGGCTTGGTGCAGATTTTTGAACAGTTCGCTCATTTTGTAATCCTTGACGTTTGTTTTCAGAAATCTCCACGGCCACCCGACGATCCAGGTGTTGAGGAATGCATTCAGTCCCGGCAGGGTTGACTCTCCCGTCGTCACGGACTCCCAGACGTATTTATTGAACAGCTTGCTCCTCTGCGACAGCCGGGAGAAGCGGCTGTACCAGGTGTTGCACCAGTTGATTACGTCTGTCGTAATGCCCGGAATGGCCAACAGGTCCAGCCAGAGAGGGGTAAAGCCCATGGCCCTGGCACAGGATGCTCCGGCCATAGCAATGCGGTAGTGGCCGAATCCCATGCGGATGGTGCTGATGACGACCACATTCTCTTGCGCTATCTCTTCTCCCCGGTCGTGACGGACGATGTCCTTCAGCCCCAGAACGGATCCGAGATATGGGTTGTCTACCAGGCTCAGAGTATATTGTTCGTCGGGATTGTAACTGAACTTTTTGACGAACATGTTTTGCCATTTGATGACTTTTCTGGATTGGGATTCTGTCAGGGGATTTCCGTAGACAGCGAAACGACCATCTTTTATTTTCATAGTCTTTCTCCTAGGCTAAAACCACTTGTGCGTCGCGCGGAGCAACGGTCACCGATTGACCTTGAATGGTGGTGGTGATCGTGTCGTTGGTAAAGTTGAGTACGATAGAGTGGGGACCACGTTGGGCAACGACGACACCGGGCGGTATATCATCGGCCGGGCGCGGGATGCCGGCCCGTGCTGTCAGGTATTGGATAATCGCGGCCGCCTGTTCCACCGTGGGGTACCAGCCCAGGTAGAGCGCCCGGCCGTCGCCAATCCCGTTTTCCGTCAGCGCGGCGTGGGAGGTAAATGGTCCAGAGGCGTAGCGAGCAAGGGGCTCGGCCGGGCCGCCCAGCGCCTCCACCCACGTCTCGGCCAAGCCCCCCAGATTTGGAATCTCGCTCGCCAGATCGAAACTCACGCCGGGTGGGAGTGACTGCCACTCGGTCACCGTGGCCCCAACGAGGTGACGGAAGACCCCCGGCAAAGGCTGGTCGGTGACCCGGTTGGTGGGGGTCTTGAAGCCGGAGCGAACGCCGAGTAAAACGACGCCACCACCGGCCGCAAAATCGGTCAGGGTGGCGGCAAGTTTATCGCTGCCCAGAAAGGCGGTCGGCGCGATCACCATTTTGTAGTGGCCGAGGTCTGCAGTGGGCGGGACAATGTCGGTTCCAAGCCCAAGTTGTTGCAGCGCACGGTAGAAAACAAACAAGTGACGATAATAGCTGAAATCACGGTGGTGCGGTTGGAGTTGAGTCGCCCACAGGTCATGGTAATCCAGCAGCAAGGCAATCTGCGGCTTGACTGGATGAGCAGAGACCTGTTCCATCAGTTTGCGTTCTGCTTGCATGTTTAGCAGGTCGGCATAGCCCACACCGGGGGATCCATCGTGGCGCAGCAGGCCGGAGTGGAGCTGTTCGTATCCCAAAAGGGCAGCCCGCCAGCGAAAGAATACAACCGCGTCTGCACCACTAGCCAGGGCATGCCAGGTCCAAAGACGTACCGCGCCTGGATTGACCCCCCGGTTGAACACGCTCCAGTTAATATGCCCACACTGCTGCTCCATGACCCAAAAGGGGGCCTGCTTCAATCCACGGGTCAGATCGTGGCAAAAGCCGGTCACGTAGGGATCACCCACGTCGTAGGCAAGCTGAGGCTGAGATTTTACCACAACCTTAGCCTCATACAAGTCTCTCGCCACCACCTCGGCGTAACCGGTAGGGTAGGAGTCCCAGCTGACAAAATCAAGCGCACCGGCTAGATCATGGTAATCCAGGTCAGCGAAATTTCCCAGGAAATTGGTGGTGATGAATGGATTTTGGGTATTGGACGTTGGATGCTGGAGATTTGTGATTTGCGATTTGAGGATGTCAATCTGGAGTTGCTGATACGCGACGTAGGAATCGGACGAGAAGCGGTAATAATCCAACACGTGGATGGGATTGGGTTGGGCGACGGTCAGGATAGGGGGATCAATCTCTTCCCAATCGCTATATAGCTGGCTCCAAAAGGCTGTCCCCCAGGCTTCATTCAGGGCGTCAAGAGTGTTGTACCTGGCCTGGAGCCAGCGGCGAAAGGCGCTCGCGCAATTGTGGCAATAGCAACGGGCGGTGTCGTGGCAGCCGAATTCGTTGTCAATTTGCCAGCCAATGACGGCCGTGTGTCTCACATAGCGTTCGGCTATGGCTGTCACAATCCGCTCGGTGTGGCGACGATAGGTGGGACTGTTGACACAGTAATGCCGCCGGGAGCCAAAGCGACGGACACGACCTTGGGCATCCACCGGGAGTATGTCCGGGTAGGCCTTGGACAGCCACGCTGGTGGCGCGGCGGTGGGGGTGCCCAGGACGATTTGCAGCCCTTCGGCCGCCAGAATCTCGATCGCCTGGTCCAGCCAACCCCAGTCGAACTGCCCTTCGGCCGGCTCCATTTGCGCCCAGGCAAATTCGCCGAGGCGGACGAGAGATAGACCAGCCTCACGCATGAGTTTGGCATCCAGCGGCCAACGCTCGGCCGGCCAATGTTCTGGATAGTAGCAAACGCCTAATCGCATATCAATTGACCTTTGGGTCACCTCGCCAGAGCGTGATGCTTTGAGGCGATTACTTGGTCGCGCCCAGGGTCAACCCTTCGATAAAGTAGCGCTGCAAGAAAATAAAGACGATAACAGTAGGCACCGTCGCCAGTAACGCGCCAGCCGTGATGACCGTCCAGTCCATAACGTACTGACCTTGCAAGGCCGCCAGCCCAGCGGTGACTGGCTTGAGGTCGTCGCTGCGCAGCAGGACAATAGCCCACAAATAGTCGTTGAAAATCCAGGTGAACTCGAGCGTCGCCACGGCAGCGATGGCCGGCAACGTGAGGGGCATCATAATCTGCCACCAAGCGCGGAACTCGCCACAACCGTCGATCCGGGCTGCCTCCAGTATCTCACCAGGCACAGTGCGCATATAATTTCGGAGCAGAAACGTGCAAAATCCAAGCTGGAAAGCAGTGTGAAAGGCAATCAGCCCCCAGTAAGTATCGTAGAGGCCCAAAGCGTCGGTAAGACGAAAGACCGGCAGCATCAGCACTTGGAAGGGGAGCATCATACCACCGACATAGAGGAAAAAGATCAACCGATTGCCACGAAAGCGAAAGCGGGCCAGTGCATAGGCTGAGAGAGAGGAAAGAAACAACGTCAGAACCAGGGCAGGGAGGGTAATGATAAAGCTATTGGGCAGGTAGCGGCTCAGCCCCCCGCGCTCCCAGGCATCTTTGAAACTATCCAACCCAAGCTGGCGTGGCAACGACCAGAATCCGTTCATCAAAATGTCGTCATTGGTGCGAAAAGCTGTGATGAGAGCGGAAAAGACTGGCACCAGCCAGAGCACAGTGATGATCACCAAAACGATATAGCCTAACGTACGCCAGGGAGAATTGAAAAACTTTTTGGCTGTCATAATGTTTCCTCCCCCCTAATACTCCATCTCGGTTTGTAAGATGCGCCACAAATAGATGAATATAAACACCAGGCTGATGAGGAACAAGATCACGGCAATGGTTGCGCCATAACCCATCTTGTAGTTGTTGAACGCCTCGATGTACATAAAGTTAGCCAGCACACTGGATGAATTGTACGGCCCGCCTCGCGTCATCACCGAAACCAGATCAAAGGCGCGCAGCGAATCAATAATGCTGACGACGACCACGATGACGGTAACCGGGGCCAGCAGTGGAAAGATGACGTGCCGGAAAGTTTGCCAGCCGCTGGCGCCGTCTACTTTGGACGCATCAACCAGACCAGGGTCGACGCTCTGCAGGCCAGCCAGATAGAGCACCATCACATAGCCCACCTGCCGCCATATAGCCACGGCGATGATAGCCCACATCACCAGCTTCTTATCGCTCAACCAGCCCAAGGCCAGCGCGTCGAGGCCCGCCAAGCGCAGTATCGAGTTGATCAAGCCGCTGGCCGGATGGTACATCCACGACCACATCAACCCACCGACGACGAGAGACAGCACCATGGGCGAATAGAGGCTGGCTTTGATGATTTTCTCGCCGGGGATGCTACGGTTGAGGGCCATCGCCAGTGCCAAACCTGCCGCCACTGGTATGGTGATAAAACTCAGTATCCACTTGAGATTGTTCTTGAGCGAGGTGTAGAAAACCGGGTCTTTGAACAGCTTTTGATAATTCCGCCAGCCGATAAAGCTCGGCGCAGCTAGGCCATCCCAATCGGTCAAACTGAGATAGAAGGTGTAAAACATCGGCCCAATGACCCAAACCAGGTAAATGACCAAAGGTACAATTAAAAACAAATAAGGCGTCAATTTGGCAAACGTTTCTCTTCGAACCATAGCACCCTCCGTATTTTCTCAATATCTTGGGGCGGTCGCACATTTCCGCTCAAAGCCCCCGTCTCGGGGGCGTCTCAGGCGAGGTTTGTCCGGCGAATCCGCCCCCGAGACGGGGGCTAGGAGCTTGGGAAAGTCTTTTGCCCCAACTTTTTGAGAAGATGCCACCCTCCTTTGCATCGAAAAGCGATGGAGAAGGAGCCCGTGGACTCGCTACGGGCTCCTTGGCTATTCAGGTCAAGAACTATTCGGACTCAAAGATCTCTTGTCGGGTCAGTTCCAGACGCTCCAGGATATCGTCAATACTATCCGGGTTGTCCCAGAATTCCATAAAACCGTTCATCCCTTCATCGGCCATCTCGGGCGTAGTATCTCGGTCGTAGAACTGGGCCACATAGTCAGCGGACTGCATCATTGCGATGCCTTTCTGCTGCTGAGGGCCAAAGACAGAAACATCTACTCCGTTATGGGTGGAGAGACGCCCTAGTTTTTCGGCAAAGTATTGCTGCATCTCGGCCGAACCCAGGAAGGCCAGGAAGGCCTTGGCCTCTTCAGGATGCTGGGCATTGGCGGCGATGAAATAGCCATCGGTGGGCGCATCCTCGCCGATGGGCACACTGGGGTCAATGATGGGGAACTGGAAAAAGTCCAAATCGTCTTCCAGTTCATCGGGGAAACTGTCGCGGATAAAGTCACCCATCAGATACATAGCTGCGTCACCGTCTATCAGGAACTGCAGCCCTTCTTGCCAACTGTAGGCGGCCGCGTCCTCGATGAAATACTCATTCTCGATCAGTGGCGCCCAGTAATCCGTGAAGACGGTCTTGACGCGCGGGTCGGTGTAGCTTTCTGTGCCCAACATCAAGTTGATGTGGAACTCGGGGCCGTTGACGCGCATGTTGAAATAGTCGAACCAGGCGGCGGCGGTCCAGCGATACTTGGTGCCGATGGTGATGGGCGTGACGCCGTTCTCCTTCAAGGTCTCGCACACCTGTAGGAACTCGTCCCAGGTCTGGGGCGGCTCCAGGCCATACTGCTCAAAGATAGACGGACGGTAGTACACGGCCCACCAGTACCAGCTCGTGGGGACAAAGTACTGCTTGTCGTCCACAGTGCTTAGAGCGCGGAACCCTTTGGCATAATCATCATTCCAGCCCTCTTGCTCCCACACGTCGCTGATGTCCATAATCAAGCCCTTGTCAATGAAGAAGCGGGCTCGGTTGCCGGCGAACCAGGTCATCACGTCTGGTGGCGTCGAGGCAGTCAGATATGCCCGGATTGCCGTTTTGAAATCCTCGTGCGCCACGATGCTGTGCACCACGTCGACGTTCGGGTTTGCTTCCTCGAACATTTGCACCAGTTCCTCATCAGCCTCGCGGGGCAATGGGTCGCCATGCATCGAGTTGTAGATCACGATATTCTTTTCGACCACTTCGCCGGGCACCTCTACCTCGACCGTCTGCTGGACGGGTACCTCGACCGTCTGCTCAACGGGTACCTCGACCGTGACTGTCTCCGGACCACCGCAGGCGACTAGCGTGCCCAGAATGGTCACGACAGCCAGTAACGTAAACATTGTCTTTTTCATCAGTCTCCTCCTGTCTTTATTAGATTCTTGTTCTTCGAAAAGGTTCTGAAATCTGGAATGAATGTGGTTATACTCAATAGAAACCTCCTTTCATGAGGGTGCTGGAGCGCAGGAAGCCCGCTCGACGAGGCGGGCCTTGATTGAGATCTGTTCCGGCGGCCGTCCTGGATTCTGAATGGTCTCGACTAGCAAGCGCGCTGCCTGGGCGCCTGATTCGACTGTCGGTTGGCGGAGCGTGGTCAGGGGTGGATCAAAGTAGGAAGCCAGGGGGATGTCGTCAAAGCCGATGATCGAAACGTCATCGGGGACGCAGAGATCGGCCTTCCGCAGTGCGCGGATGGCGCCCACCGCCATCCGGTCGTTTTGGGCAAAGATGGCAGAGAAGGGTTGGTCGGCGCTCAACAGACGCTGTGTGGCCTGGTAGCCCGATGTGGCTGACCAGTCGCCTCTTTCCGTCAAAGAGGGGTTTGCCGTCAGGCCGGCTTCGGACAGCGCCCGCCGGTAGCCATCCAGCCGGTCAGAGGTGCATTCCTCGTTGTCAGGGCCGAGGATAGTGGCGATGGCCGTGTGCCCCCGCTCAATCAAGTAGCGGGTGGCCTGGTAGCCGCCATCGAGGTCGTCGCAGTGAACGGAGGAAACCGGCTCGCCATGCGGCGTGTTGTTCAAATAGAGCACGGCCATGCCCTTCTCGATCAGGGGTTGGAAATGGCGGTATCGCTCGTCGGCGCGAGGGTTGAGCACGATCAAGCCATCCACCTGGCGGTGCAGCATCTCTTCCAGAAGCGGCTTCACGTCAGCGACGTTGGGCGCGCTGCCGGTGAAAATAAAATAGCCCAGGCGGCGAGCTTCCGCTTGGGCATGGTCAATGATGCTGGCAAAGGTATAGTCGGTTAGGCTAGGCGAGATGCAGCCTAGGGTGCAAGTGCGGCCCACTACCATGCTGCGGGCAGCGGCATTGGGCCGGTAGCCGAGCTCGTCAACGGCGGCCAACACACGAGCGCGCGTCGCGTCGCTCACTTCGCCTTTGTTGTTGATGACCCGTGAGACCGTCTGGCGAGAAACGCCAGCTCGCGCCGCTACATCCTTGATGGTAGGTCTGGATCGCACAAGCCGCCCCTTTGTTCGTACTGTGAACGGTCACGTGAACGTTCACAGTATATCATATAACTTGGGGCTTGTCAAGTGTTTTGGCTTTCTTGTCAAGGTTACTAGTACCTTTTCAACATGGTTTTGACAAGCTCTCTTCCTGTGATAAACTAAAGACAAACTTGCCTTTTCAGGAGGAGAGCAATGCCCAGAAAAACCTACATCGTTGACTTGACAGAAGAAGAACGT
>DUEK01000021.1 GCA_011192155.1 Thermoflexia bacterium | reverse complement strand
CTGTAGCGCCTTTCCAGGCTCGACAATTTCACCACAGAGACACGGAGAACACAGAGTTTTAGAGTCTACTTTTGTTTTTCTCTGTGCCCTCCGTGCCTCTGTGGTAAGATGTGGGTAATCACCAATCATTTCGTTTTTGATGATACCACAGAACGATGTTGAGTACAAACGCGACCCAAGCGGGGTTTGGGCGAGACGTGTAATTGTGGTACAATTAGGAATATCATTGCCAAAGTGGAGGATCGATAATAAAGAATGTCAAATAGAGAAAAGGAAGCGGAGAGGCTAGAGGACTTGTTGGGTTTACTGAGTCACCCGCTGACCAAGAGTGATCGCGATAGTTCGTCGAGCGACGGCAAAGAGAGCGGGCTGATCCAGATTCCCACGCATCTTCCAATCCTGCCGCTGCGGGGTTTGGTTGTTTTCCCGATGACGGCGGTTCCGATCCGCATCGGCCAGCCGCGCTCCGTTCGTTTGATTGACGATGCGATGTTGGGGAAACAACTCGTTGGCCTGGTGGCCAGCCGCGATCCGGAGGTAGAAAATCCGGGGCCGGACGATGTTTACCGAGTTGGGACTGTCGCAGCAGTGCATCGGCTGTTCAAAGCGCCGGACGGGACGCTCACACTGATTATGCAAGGGTTGTTGCGCATCTATGTAGAAGAGTTCACGGGCAAGTCTCCTTATCTGACGGCGCGCGTGATAATATCGCCGGAGAAGACAGAGAAATCGTTGGAGATCGAAGCACTCCAGCGGAACATCACGGATGGTTTCCACCGTCTGAACGAGTTGGTCTCCACAGGCCCCGAACAAATGAGTTCGCTGATCGTCAACCTTGAAGATCCCCTGCAACTCACCTACGCTGTCGCCAATCAGATGAAAAAGATAAGCCTGGAAGACGCGCAGCAATTATTGGAACTGGACAGCGTCACAGAGAAATTGCACATGTTGCTGGGACTGCTGACGAAGGAGTTAGAGGTACTCGAACTAGGACGCAAGATTCAGACTGAGGCCCAGTCAGAGATGCAAAAGACGCAACAAGAGTACTTTTTGCGCGAGCAACTCAAGGCTATCCGGCGCAAGCTGGGGGAGGAGGACGAACAGCAGATAGAAGTAGAGGAGTTTCGCGAAAAGGTCGAGTCGTCCGGGATGCCGGAGGAAGCGGAGAAAGAGACTCGTCGCGAGTTGGACCGGTTGAGCAAACTGCCCACCGCCGCTGCCGAGTATAGCGTCATTCGCACGTACTTGGATTGGCTGACCAGCCTGCCGTGGGACACGCAGACCGAGGACAATTTGGAGATAATACACGCCCGGCAGGTGCTCGACGAGGATCACTATGATTTGGAGGACATCAAGGAGCGCATCCTGGAATATCTGGCTGTGCGCAAACTGCGGGAGGAGCGCAGGGAGGAGTTTGAGCAGGATGAGCTGGCCGACCTCATCCGGCGCGAGCGTGAGGGCGTCATCCTGTGTTTCGTAGGCCCGCCCGGTACGGGCAAGACCAGCCTGGGGCAATCCATTGCGCGGGCGCTGGGGCGCAAGTTCATCCGCCAATCATTGGGCGGCGTGCGCGACGAGGCAGAGATACGGGGACATCGCCGCACCTACATCGGCGCGATGCCGGGCCGCATCATCCAGGCGCTGCGGCGGGTGGAATCGAACAACCCGGTCTTTATGCTCGACGAAGTGGACAAGCTGGGGAAAGATTTTCGGGGCGACCCGGCGTCGGCATTGTTGGAGGTACTGGACCCGGAGCAGAACCGGGAGTTTCGCGACCATTATCTGGGCGTACCTTTCGATCTTTCTCAGGTAATGTTTATCACCACCGCTAATTTGCTCGATCCCATTCCAGCGCCGCTGCGCGACCGGATGGAGATATTGAAGCTTTCGGGCTACACCGAGACGGAGAAAGCGCACATTGCCCAAGGGTACCTCATCCCACGCCAACTGCGGGAGAATGGCCTGCGATCTGAAGAGTTGGCCTTTACTGAGGGCGCGTTGCGCAAAATTATCCAGGACTATACCCGTGAGGCTGGCGTGCGCAACCTGGAGCGAGAGATCGGGCGAGTCTGCCGAAAAGTGGTGACTGGCATTGCCGAGGGGAACGGAGACCCGGTGCGAGTGACGGCGCGCGACGTACCAAAGTTTCTGAAAAAACAAAAATACTTTCCAGAGACAGCGCTGCGCACCCAACTGCCGGGCGTCGCCACTGGGCTGGGCGTCACAATCGCCGGCGGCGACCTGATGTTCTTTGAGGCCACCAAGATGCCCGGCAGCAAGGGGTTCACGGTGACCGGTCAGTTGGGCGAGGTGATGAAGGAATCGGCGCAGGCGGCGCTCAGTTACGTGCGCGCCAAGTCCGAGGAACTGGGCATCCCACAGGACATCTTTGACTCGACCGACATCCATCTGCACGTACCGGCGGGGGCGGTGCCCAAGGACGGCCCCTCGGCCGGCGTCACCATGGCCACCGCGCTGGCCTCGCTGCTGACCGAGCGCCAGGTGCGCGACGACGTGGGAATGACGGGGGAGATCACACTGCGCGGGCAAGTGCTTCCGGTGGGCGGCATCAAGGAAAAAGTTCTGGCTGCCCATCGAGCCGGCCTCAAAACCGTCATCCTGCCCAAACAGAACCAAAATGACCTGGACGATATACCCGATGAGGTACAGAAGGAGCTTACGTTCGTTCTGGCCGAGAGGGTAAATGACGTGTTCGAGGCTGCCATTTGTCCACAGTAATTTTGCTTGCAGCAATAATGGGCGGAGAAGAGATTCCATAATGAAGAAGGATAGGTCAAACAATGAGCACTATTCTGGTTGTAGACGACGATAAAACCTTCAGCACACTGCTCACGACGGTATTTGAACTGGAAGGGCATCAGGCAGTGGCCGTGAACAATCACAATGACGTGATACCGGCGGTGCGCCAGGCCGAGCCGGCGCTCATACTGATGGACGTACACGTCTCAGACGGAGATACGTTGGGCGTGCTGAAAGAACTGCGGGCAGACGAAACGCTAAAATCAATACCCATAGTGATGACCTCTGGTATGGATCGTTCGGCCGAGTGTTTGGCTGCCGGCGCCGACAAGTTTGTCTTCAAACCGTTCCGCCCGTCTGAACTATTGGAAATGATAGGAGGCCTGCTCCAAGAGTAGCCTCATTTGATTAATTTAGGATTCCCTACCGGGTAGGAGATGATTTAGAATTTACAGATTCGAGATTTGGAGATCTGAGAAAGCGCGTGAAACATCGCGACAGGAAGCTCTGATTGGCCGTTTATGACTTTATGTTGTTTACGGCGGATCAGCCAACCTCAAATCACCTCACCGCCCGGCAGGGAGATTTAGGAGAATAATGACAAGAAAGAAAAGAAATACAAAACCCCAGTGGAAACGGGTTGATTTACATCTACACACCCCCGCCTCCGCTGATTATCAGGAGCCCAACAGATCCTATCTGGACATAATACGCCAGGCAGAAAACAAGGGGCTCGATATCATCGCTTTTACCGACCATAACACCATAGCCGGCTACCAGACAATGTTGGAAAAAATCAACCAATTAAAGTTACTGGAGCAGCTCGGCCGGATACAGCAAGAAGAGAAACAACAGCTCAAAGAATACCGACGCCTGCGAGAAAAAGTACTGGTGCTGCCAGGGTTCGAGTTTACGGCGACCCTGGGTTTTCACATCCTCGGAATCTTTTCTCCCGAGGTAGACGTGCGAGAATTAGAGTTCATCCTGCGCCAGCTCAATATCCCGCTAGATAAACTGGACGCCGGCAGCGGCGAAGTCGGGGCAACGACCGACGTGCTGACGGCCTACCGGGTCATTGACGAGGCCGGCGGGATTGTCATAGCCGCTCACGTCAATTCCTCTCATGGAGTGGCTATGCGCCGGTCGGGATTGGGTGGCCAGACGCGCATGGCCTATACACAAGACCCTCATCTCCATGCACTGGAGGCAACCGACCTCGAGAATAAAGGGCGACGCACGACGGCGCGCTTCTTCGACGGTTCGCGACCCGAGTACCCGCGCCCGATGCGGTGCATTCAAGGCTCCGACGCCCACCGGCTCACCCGCGATGGCAAGCACCTAGGAGTCGGCGAGCGGGTGACGGAGGTACTTTTACCCGAAGTCAGTTTTGATGCACTGCGGGAAGTGTTCTTGGGCAACGATTTTGCCCTCACGCGGCCTTACCGCCCGGCGACGGCCCCTCTGGATCACATCCAGGCTATACGGGAGGAAGGAGATACCATCGTACAGGCCTTCCACGTCGGCTACACCCGCCGGGGCGGACGGCGGCACGCTATTCTGGCCGACGTCTGTTCTTTCGCCAACACCAATGGAGGCGCCATCTACATCGGCGTCAGCGCCAACCCCAAAGAACAACCGGCCGGAGTGCGCACTCCCTCAAAGTTGATTCGAGACCTCCAGGAAGATGTCGAGCGCCGCATCACGCCCCCGCTCGACGTCAACGTGGACATGCAAGAGACGCAGGGAAAGAAAGTGGTGCGCTTGGTAGTGCCCCGGGGCGACGATCCACCCTATGCCATTGACGATAACAAAATCTATGTGCGCAGTGAGGGCGAAACTGACCTGGCCGTGCGGGACGAAATTGTGAGCTTGGTCAAGCGAGTGTGGAAAGGGCCAGCAGACGTGGCGGCGAAGGAAGCGACGGGCCACATTGAGCCGCCTCGGACAGGCGTGGAAATAGTCGAATCCCAGGAGCGCAAGGGCACACTCTACCACACCATGCGTGACCTGCGCAACGGCAACCAAGTCAAGAACGTCACCCGGAAATCGGCGCGACGGCTGTGGCACTATGCCATCACCCAAGCCGAAGAACATCCAGTGGACGCGAGCAAGGTAGAATGGCACGGCGACATTGCCGTGCTGAAGCAACGCCAGCACAGAAGCCGAACGCGCTACGACCTGGTGCAGCGCGAGAATGGTAAACTACGCGCCTACTATGGGGTGACGGAAGACGGTATTCACGGAGAGTGGGCGCAGATGGTGGGCCTGGCGGTTGATTAGGGGCAGAGCGGGAAATATAATGAACCATTCCGCATCTATGCGGGTATCTATAGCAAGATGCCGGACACCGGGCCATGCTGCGATTTGACATTCTGCCCATATGCTCTTATACTACCAAAGTTGCCGACGCAGGCTGATTCAATGCTGTTTAGTTTGCCTGCTGAGGCGCGGCTTTTTTCTCTGGAAACTGCCTACTCACGAAAGGAGGTGATGACACGGGAGATACTATTTCACTTCATAGCGTCCGTTCAAACTTTTGTAACAAACTAGGAGGAGAAAATAAATGAAAGCCTTACGTGTACTAAGCATTTTGGTAGCGCTGACCCTGGTCTTTGGACTGGTGGCATCGTGCGCACCTCCGGCAACCGAGGTAGCGACCGAGGCGCCGCCGGAGCCAACCGAAGCGCCGCCTGAACCGACCGACGTGCCAGAGCCAGAGCCAACTGAGGTCCCGCCTGAGCCCGAGATTGAGCCTCTGATCATTGGCACTACTGACTCTATCACCGACCACGACCCAGCCCAGTCCTACGACTTTCACACCTGGGAGATGCACCACAACACAATGGACACCCTTCTCATGTACGTTCCAGGCTCAACCGAACTTGAGCCTGGGCTGGCAGAATCGTACGAAGTCAGTGACGATGGACTGGAATACACCTTCAAGCTGCGAGAGGGACTGACGTTCCCCGATGGCGTCGCCTTCAACGCCGACGCTGTCGTTTGGTCCATCAATCGCGTGATGCGGCTGGAGGGCGACCCCAACTGGCTGGTGACCTCCTTTGTGGAAAGCGTGGAAGCGGTGGACGAATACACTGTCAAGTTCACCCTAATAAATACGGTGGGCTTCTTCCCGCTGCTGGTGGCCACTCAACCTTACTCACCTGTCAGCCCAGAGTGCTATCCTGAGAACGAGTTCGACGTGGATAGCACCTGCGGCGGTATTGGTCACTATGTGATCAAGTCCTGGGAACGAGACGTAGAGATGGTGCTGGAGGCCAACCCCGACTACTATGGCGACCCGCCAGCTTATCCGAACGTCATCGTGCGTTACTTTGCGGATGCCACCGCTATGCGGTTGGCTCTCGAGGCAGGCGACATTGACATTGCCTGGAAGACAATGACCCCCTCCGACTACCAGGACCTCGACGCAGACCCCAACTTCACCCTCACTGAGGGCCCTGGCGCCTACATCCGCTACGTCTGCTTCAACGCCACCACCCCGCCCTTCGACAACGCCAAGGTCCGCCAGGGCCTCTCCCTGGCTATCAACCGCGACGACATCTCTGGGACAGTCTTCCAGGGCACGCATCAGAATCTCTACAGCATGGTGCCGATGGGTATGGCCGGCCACATTGACGCCTTCCCAGAGCGAGACCTGGATGCAGCCAAGGCCCTGCTGGCCGAGGCAGGCTTCGACGAGAGCAATCCTCTGGTGATGGACCTCTGGTGGACGCCCGACCACTACGGCCCGACCGAGGGCGACGTGGCGGCAGTGATCAAGGCGGCTTGGGAAGAGACAGGCGTGGTCCAAGTGAGCCTGCAATCAGCTGATTGGGGCACCTACACCGACTACTTTGGCCCTGGCACGATGCCGACCTTCTTGCTAGGGTGGTACCCCGACTATCTGGATCCCGACAACTACACCTGGTCGTTCGCCGAGTCCGGCGCTTCGGACGACATCGGCATCTTTTACAGCGGTGAGGAGATGGACGAACTCCTGCACTCGGCCCAGACGGAAACGGATCCTGCGGTTCGAGAGGATCTGTATCACCAACTTCAGGAACTCTGGACCACCGAGGTGCCCACCATCCCCTTCACCCAGGGGGCGCTCCTGATCGTGACCCAGAACGACGTCGGCGGGATCAAGCTAGACCCGACCATGTTCCTGCACTACTTTACGCTGACCAAGTAGCATACTGGAACGATCCATCGTAATGTAAGAGTGGAGGGGTCTTGATGGGGATCGCCTCTCAAGACTCCTCCCTCTTGTTGATTTACGGATTTGAGATTTGGAGATGTAAAGCTATCCGCATTTTCGTGCCGTCCGCAATAAATCAACAAATCTCAGTTCAGCAAATCTCCAATCAATCAAGGTAGGAACAATGAGTTCACTGCGAGCCTATATCATTACTCGGATTTTGCTCACAATCCCAATGGTGCTCATCCTGCTCGTCTTTGTGTTCGTCCTGCTGCGAGTAATGCCGGGCGACCCGATCAAAGCCGCGATGCGGCCAGGCGTGCCACAGGAATACCTGGATCAGCTTCGACACGCCCAGGGGCTGGACCGCCCTATGGTGTTCAACATGCGCGGCAGCCGGGCGACGGTGGTGGAACCAGTGGTAGTGCTATACAACGAACGTTATTTCACCAGCACTCTGGTAATGCTGGCTCTGGAGGGAGAGCAACTTCCCATCACAGATCGTTTCACTGAGGGAGAAGAGGACTGGATGCGCGTTGCCGTCGACGCAGACGTGCCGGTCTGGATAGAAAAGGAGAAACTGAGCTGGCTACGGCGGGTAGAATTCCACTTTGCCCCGGTAGAGGATGCTGGGGACGCCCCAGTCGAGGGGGATTGGCAGCGAGTGACAATGATACAGGGCGGACTGGAGGGCTGGGCTCCCACCAAATCCTTCCGCGTCCACGTCAATCCTTTCGACAGCCAGTTCTTCAACTATCTGTGGGGACTGGTCACGCGCTTCGACCTGGGAAGTTCGATCACGCTGCGGGGCCGTCCCGTAGCGGCCGACCTGGCACTCAAGCTACCGGCCACGGTCGAACTCGGATTTACCGGTATGCTAGTCGCCACATTGATAGGGGTATTTAGCGGCGCCTTTGCCGCCCAAAAGCGCCGCAGCGCTGCTGACTACTCCCTACGTATCTATAGCATCGTCGCCTACGCTATCCCGATCTTTTGGTTGGGGTTGATGTTTCAACTCATCTTTGGCGTTGCGTTAGGCTGGTTCCCCGTCACCGACCGCATTGACACCCAGTTGCGGCCCGATACCATCGCTCAGGTCTTTGAGCTGCAGGAACGGTTCACTGGCCCGAGAGGGGAAAAGATTATAGCCATCACCGATTTCTTTTCCAACTTTTACATCTTTAGCACGATCATCACCGGCCAATGGGACAGCCTGTTGAATGCACTAAAGCACTTGGTGCTCCCCGCGTTGACGCTGGGCCTTTACCTCTCTGGGATATTTACGCGGCTCACGCGGGCCAACATGCTTGATGTGCTTCAGCAGGACTTTGTCACAGCAGCTCGTGCTCGCGGCATTCCGGAAAAAGTGGTCATCTACAAACACGCACTGCTCAATGCCTTTATCCCCATCCTCACGATGTTTGGCATGCAACTCGCACTGCTGCTGTCCGGTGCGGTGCTCACAGAGACGACATTCAACTGGCCCGGGATGGGGTTGTTCCTGGCGGGTCGCATCACCGATCGAGACTTTCCTGCCATCCAGGGCACAGTGGTCTTTATCGCCCTGTTCATAGCGACGGTCAGCCTGGTTGTAGATATCATCTACGCCCGTATTGACCCACGGGTACGGTATTAACGATGAGAAGAGGATGACAAAATGAAACGCTTTTCCATTCCCTTAACAGTTCTCTTGATAGCGGTCTGGTTGCTACTGATCGCCTACGCCAGCGCACTCTCTCCACCACTGTCTACTACGCCTGCACCCAGACCGACTCCCAGAATCCAGAATACGATTTACTACACAAAGCGGTGCTGGCCAGCCTGTCATTACAACACAGCACTGGTAAAGCCCGCACCTATTCCTGTTGTCCACGACTTTGACGATACACTGGAGTCGGGCTGGGCGTGGATCAACGAGGACCCTGCCCACTGGTCATTGACGGAAGTACCAGGAACCCTACGTATCGTGTCGCAAGCGGGCTCGATCTCGGACGATTTGCAGGATGCACAGAACGTCCTGGTGCGCGATGCTCCTGCTGGTCATTTCGATACTATGACTAAGGTGGCTTTCAGTCCTGCCTCCGACTCACAGAACGCAACCATCTTTGTCCAAATGGATGATGGGCGTCTCATTTCGCTGAGCCGAGGCTATTGTCAAGAGGGGAATGATCCATCTTGTGTAGGGAGTGGCGTCTACTTTGATGGCTCGGATCTCGGCTGCGCTCGTGTTGGTGTGTCAACCTCATCTGAGGTAGTTCATATGATGCTGCGCAAGGCCGGCAATTCCTACATCGGCTACCTGTTGAGCGAAGGTGACTGGGTCCAAGTCGGTCGCTGTTTCGACGCCACAGTGACTCCGATCAGTATTGGCCTCACCGCCACCAGTGGTGAGTCTGGCGCGCCAGAGATTCCAGCCGGTTTCGATTCCTTTACACTGGTGGAACGCCCATAGACGAGGTGGCAAGTATATGGCACATGTAGCAAAAGTTGATGCAGAAATTGGCCTGTTGGCCCGCTTTCTACAGGGCCGTAAGTGGTATGGTGTAGAGTGGTATATGACGGTAATAGGTGGCTTTATCGTTGTGTTCATTGTTGTGCTGACTCTGCTTACATTTTTTACACCCAGATTAGCCCCTTACGATCCTGAGGGCATGGTAGGAGACCCATTCACCCCCCCCAGCACGCAACACATCTTTGGCACCGACCAACTGGGGCGCGATATCTTTAGCCGAATCATCTACGGCGCACAGCTCGTGCTCCAGGTCGCGCTTCTTTCGGCTGTCTTCTCACTCGTTGTGGGAGTACCACTGGGACTGTTGTCCGGTTTCCTGGGCGGCCGATTGGATCGCTCCCTTTCGTTGCTAATGGACAGCATCTACGCCTTTCCCGGCCTGATTCTGGCCATCGCCCTGGCAGCATTGCTGGGTGCGGGCGTGCTGAATATGTCCATCGCCATCGCCGTCGTTTACGTTCCTATTTTCTTTCGGTTGGTGCGCGGACAAGTGCTCTCAATCAAAGAAGAATTGTACGTAGAGGCCGCCCAGAGCCTGGGAGCGCGAGGGCGGACCGTCCTGTGGCGCTACATTTTCCCCAATGTTATTCCCTCCATCGTGGTTGTCTTTTCGTTGAACATCGCTGATGCCATCATCACCGAGGCCGCGTTGGCCTTTATCGGCCTGGGGGTGGACCCCTCTCGACCAGACTGGGGCTACGACATCTACCGCGGGCGCTCAGAATTGGTCGGCGGCCGCTGGTGGCCTGTCACCTTCCCCGGCCTGGCGATTGCGCTGGTGGCGCTGGGTTTTAGCCTGTTCGGTGAGGGACTGAGCGAGATATTGAATCCGAGGTTAACAGAAACATGAGCGAACCGGTATTACAACTACGACATTTAAGCGTGGATTATCCCACCCGCGCTGGCGTTGTGCGAGGAGCAGATGACATCAATCTGACGGTATATCGAGGTGAGGTGCTGGGACTAGTGGGCGAATCGGGCTGCGGCAAATCCACTACGGGCGCGGCCATTATGCGCCTGCTGCGCCCGCCGGGCAAAATCGCCGGGGGTGAGATTATCTTTGACGGGCAGAACCTGATGGAATTGAGCGCTGAAGAAATGCGTCGCCTGCGAGGAGCGCGGCTCTCAATGATTTTTCAGGATCCGCTGACATGCCTGAATCCCTTGCAGCGCGTCAGCGACCACATCGTGGAGACGATCCAGACGCATCGGCCCGAGGTGAGCGAAAAAGACGCGCGCAAGCAGGCAGCAGAGTTGCTCGACCGTCTCGGTATCAGAGCCGAGCGGCTGGATGACTATCCCCATCAACTGAGCGGCGGTATGCGCCAGCGTGTGATGATCGGATTGGCCCTGGCGCTGAATGTTGACCTGATCATCGCCGATGAGCCGACGACCTCGCTGGACGTGATCGTCGAAGCCCAATTCCTCGACCAACTCAGGGACCTGCAACGCCAGTTTAACCTGACCATCATCCTCATCACCCACAACATTGGCGTGGTGGCCGAGTTGGCGGACCGGGTGGCTGTGATGTACGCGGGCAAACTGATGGAGTTGGCAGATGTGCGCTTGCTCTTTGACGACCCGCTCCATCCCTACACCCGGGGGCTGCTAGGCTCTGTGCCTAACATCAACCTCACAGACGATAACTTGCAGATTATGGGCGGATCGCCGCCTGATTTGATCAACCCACCATCTGGCTGCAAGTTCCACCCCCGCTGCCCCCGCGCGATAGAGCGCTGCCAGGTTGAGGAGCCATCATTCAAAGAAGTGCGGCCAGAGCATTGGAGTGCTTGTTGGTTGTATGAGTGAGAAGCTAATGACAAAACAAAATCTAGTCGAAATTCGGGGCCTGAAAAAATGGTTCCCCGTACAGAAGGGTTTCATCGAACGCCTTGTAACTCGCCAGCGGCAGTTTGTGCACGCTGTAGACGGGGTGAACTTTGAGATCCGTCGTGGAGAGGTCTTTGGGCTGGCTGGAGAGAGCGGCAGTGGAAAGACGACGACGGGACGACTGATCTTGCGCCTGGTGGAGTCTACAGAGGGAGACATCTTCTTTGATGGTATAGACCTGACTACACTGGATGGCGAAGGGATGCGCCGTATGCGGCAGCGTATGCAGGTCATCTTTCAGGATCCGTTTGCCTCAATGAACCCTCGTATGAAAACCGGCAATGCCATCGGCCACAGCCTGGAGATTTTCGACATAGCCAGAGGGGAAGAAAATCGTCGTCGAGTGCTGGATATGATGGAGCGAGTGGGATTGACACCCGCCTCCACCCTCTATGACAAATACCCGCATCAACTTAGCGGTGGGCAGCGCCAGCGGGCCATCATCGCGCGGGCGTTGATGCTACACCCGGATCTCGTCGTCGCTGACGAGCCCATCGCCAACGTTGACGTCTCGGTACGAGCACTACTCCTAGAGTTGATGGTGCAACTCAAACAGGATTTTAACCTGACGTATCTATTCATCACCCACGACTTGGCAACGGCCAAGTACATCTGCGACCGGATCGCGATCATGTACCTAGGGCTGATCTGTGAGATGGGTACCCTGGAACAGGTCTATCGCAACCCGCAACATCCCTACACGCAAGCGCTGCTGGCGGCAGTACCAGTACCCAACCCCCACGCCCGCCGCACGGCCCCCTTACCCAAGGGCGAAATCCCCAGCCCCATCAATCCGCCATCCGGCTGCCGCTTCCACCCTCGCTGCCCCATTGCAGAGAAGATTTGCTCTCAAGAGATCCCCCCACTCCAACCATTGCCAGGCAACGAGGAGCACCAAGTAGCCTGTCATCTAGTATAAGTGAGCTACCCAAAATCAGATGGCCCGGCCGGGATATTCCCCGACCGGGCCGCTATCGTTTTATCTCCCCTATCTACTGGCTTGCCGGGAACTCGATAAACTCGGACGGGACACGTTTCGCCAAATAAACCGCCTCGTCCGCCTGATAGAACTCGACCCCCGCCATATGCGCTCCGGCGGCGCGGACGGTAAGGACGATAGGATGTTCATCGTGACGCGCACCGACGCGGCTTGTGGTGAGCTCAGTCGAACCAATGGCCGTTTCCGAGTCGAGCGAGAGGTGAACGTACTGCCGCCCTATCGGCTCGAGGCCATCGCGGCGGATGGCTTCCAGCGCGTCGGGCGCGGCACCGTGGTAAAGGATTGATGGCGGGGCGCAAGGCTCGTAGATGATGGGTTGCGCGATAGAGTGACCATAGCGGGCGCGGATGCGCTTCCCCTCCACCTGAAAGCGACGCTTTTCATCGCCCACGCCCTCCTCGACGACACGCATCACATCAGCACGAGTGGCCCAGCGAAAATTGGGCAGCCCGCGCACAATCTCCATCACCTCAGAGAGCGATGCCCAGCCCTCCTCATCCAGTTCCAGCGCGAACCGCTCCGGTTGATGGCGCAGAATGAGGGCCAGAAATTTGCCCAGTTTGACCAGGCGGCGGTCGGCCATAATTACCCCTCAGGTTACTACTCAGGCTATTCTGATCTGGACACAGAGAACCACTGAGTAGACACAGAGATTCGCAGAGAATGCAGTAAAAATATCTTTTTCTCTGTGCCCTTCCGTGACAAACTCTGAAACTCTGTGTAACAGTCCAAACCGAGTAGTTACTCCCTCAGATAGTCCCCGCACCCTTTGAGTCGTCGCGATAGTGGCAGCCCCGGCTCACGCGATTGTGCTGCGCGGCCACAGCGACGACGAGCGCGGCCTGCACGCTGTGGCGCAACCCGATCAGCGCGTCGTTCAAGCGAGTGGTGCGGTAGAAATCCTCAATATCCTGCTTCAGGTGGCTCAGATCGCGCAGAGCGCGCGCCAAGCGTTTGGTCGAGCGAACCAGGCCGACGTAATGCCACATGGTGTGCTGGATGGTGCGCATATCGCGCCAGATCAGAGCCGGGTCGGCCTCCTCTTCCAGTCCCTCCTCCTCCCAACACGGCACGTCCTCGGAGCCGACGGCGGGCCGCAGAGCGCGGTCAGCTATATCCCGCGCCGCGCGATTGCCCCACACCAGTCCCTCCAGCAGCGACGTGCTTGCCAGCCGGTTCGCGCCGTGGACGCCGGTGCAAGCCACCTCGCCCACCGCATAGAGATTGCCGACTGTCGTGCGCGCCCACTCGTCGGTCCAGACGCCGCCGCAAAAGTAGTGGGCGGCAGGAACAACCGGGATGGGCTGGCGGGTGATGTCTATTCCCAGCTCCAGGCAACGGACGTGGATGGTGGGAAAACGTTCCCGGATACGCTCCGGCGACAGGGCGGAATGAATATCCAACAGGACATGTGGGTAGCCGTGCTCGACCATCTCGTGGTGGATGGCGCGGGCTACCACGTCGCGCGGGGCCAGATCACCCCATTGGGGGGCATAATCATCCATAAAATGGCGGCCATCGGGCGTGAACAAGCGTCCCCCCTCCCCCCGCACCGCCTCCGAGATGAGAAAGCCGTCCCCATCCGGCACGGCAAAGGTCGTAGGGTGAAACTGGACATACTCGGCGTTGATCACCCGCGCTCCGGCCCGGTAAGCCATCGCCAGCCCATCCCCCCGTGCCACCTCCGGGTTAGTGGTGTAGCGATAGATGCGACCCAGCCCGCCGGCGGCCAGAATAGTCACCCCGGCCAAATAGCGGCGGACGACGCTCTGCGAGTGCTCGAAAACATAAGCGCCGTGACAGGTGACAGGCTCATAAACGGTCAACTGGTCGCTGGCGTGATGGGGAAACGTGATCAGGTCTACCCCGGTGGCTCCGGTGACGATGCTGACGTTGGGCCGCTTTTGCAGGGCCGCAATGAGCGCCTGAATGATTGCCTTGCCGGTGGCGTCGCCGACGTGGAGGACGCGCGGGCGCGAGTGAGCGCCCTCCCGGCCATAGGCTAACCGCCCATCGGGCGCACGGTCGAACGGGACGGCGACCTCGTCCACGAGCACCCGGCGCACCAGGTCGGGGCCTTCCTCCGCCAGGATGCGGGCGGCGGAGGGCAGGCTGAGACCTGCTCCGGCGGCCAGGACATCTTGAGCTATCAAAGCGGCGCTATCATCATCGCCCAGCGTGACGATGCCCCCCTGGGCGTAGCGGGTGTTGCTCTCCTCCGGCTCGGCGGCGCGGGTGATGATGGTAATCTGCCGCTGCGTATCTTGCGCCAACTGCAATGCAGCCGACGCGCCGGCGATGCCGCAGCCGATGATTAGAACGTCGCTTTGATGAACATCCATTAGCCAACCTCCAGCATCCCAGACCCTAAAGGTTTCGGAAAACCTTTAGGGTCTCTCATATCTCTAGCATCCGCTCCAACGCCACCCGCGCGTCGCGGGCCACGTCGGGCGGGACTGTGACTGGATTGATGATCTCGCCTCGGGCCAATCCCTCCAACACGCGGGCCAGCTTCTCCACCGTGATGAGATTCATCGTCCGGCAATAGCTCGGCGCGGGAGAGAGGGAGACAATGAGTTGCTCCGGGTGCTCTTCCGCCAACCGATTGACCAGGTTGAACTCGGTGCCGATGGCCCATTTGGCCCCCGGCGGCGATTCCTCCACCTGACGGATGATGTAAGCGGTGGAACCGGCCTCGTCCGCCAAGTCCACAACCTCCATCGGGCACTCGGGATGGACGATGATGTGGATGTCCGGCTCTCGCTCGCGCCAGGCGGTCACGTGCTGCGGATGGAAGCGTTGATGGGTGTTGCAAAAGCCGCGCCAGAGCAAAATGCGGGCCTTTTGCAGGATCACGGCCTCTTGCCCGCCAAAGGGACGGCTCGGATTCCACAGCAACATCTCTGCCAGCGGGATACCCATTTTCTTGGCAGTGTTGCGGCCCAGGTGTTGGTCGGGGAAGAAGAGAACGCGGGGCCGTCGCTCGAGCGCCCAGGTCAGCACCGCCTGTGCGTTTGAGGAGGTGCAGACCAGTCCTCCGTGCCGCCCACAGAAAGCCTTGAGTGCAGCAGAGGAATTGACATAGGTGATCGGCGTCACCTCGCGCTCGACGTCCATCGCCTGGCCCAGTTCCGCCCACGCTTGCTCCACGTCCTCCAGATCGGCCATCTCTGCCAGCGGACAACCGGCCTCCCGGTCGGGGATGAGCACGGTCTGGCCGGGTTGGGCCAGGATGGCGGCCGTCTCGGCCATAAAGTGAACGCCGCAAAAGACAATGTACTTGGCCTCACGGCAATTGGCGGCGTCGCGGGCCAGCTTGAGCGAGTCGCCGCGAAAGTCGGCGAACTGGATCACCCCGTCCTTCTGGTAATGGTGGCCCAGGATGACGAGTGAATCGCCCAGTTGGGATTTGAGATCTGAGATTGGAGATTGGAGATTGGAGATTTTCATACTCAAGTCGAGGGCGGGAGCAGAGTGAGTGAGCGCGCCGACCGAGATATAGTCCACACCCGTAGCGGCGATAGCGGCGATGGTCTCTAAATTGACGTTGCCGGAAGCCTCCAACGGCGTCCGTCCGGCGGCTATCTCGACCGCCTCCCGCATTTCATCCAGGCTCATATTGTCCAGCAGAATGCGGTCCACGTCAAGCGGCAGCGCCTGGCGCAACTCATCCAGGTTCCTGACCTCAACCTCAATGGGTAAATCGGGATAGCCCGCTCTGGCCCGTTCGACGGCGGCGGTGATTCCGCCGGCGGCGTCAATGTGATTATCCTTGACCATCATCATATCGTGCAGACTCATGCGATGGTTCCGCCCGCCGCCCATACGCACGGCGTACTTTTCCAGCAAGCGGTAGCCGGGGTGTGTCTTGCGGGTGTCCAGGATAACCGCGCCGGTTCCGGCGACCGCGTCCACGAAAGCGCGGGTGAGCGTGGCGATGCCCGAAAGCCGCTGCAAAAAGTTGAGCGCGATCCGCTCTGCCGCCAGCATCCCGCGCCCCGGCCCCGTCACCTCGGCCACCAGGTCGCCTGGTTCCACCCTCACTCCATCCTGGACGTGGTATGTGAACCGCAAATCGGAATCCACCCGGGAAAAGGCCGCCTCGGCCACAGGCAGCCCGGCGACGACGCCCACGCTTTTGGCAACGATGCGCCCGTGTAGCTCCAGTCCGACCGGCAGCACCGCCTCGGAGGTGGCGTCTCCCGGCCCAATGTCCTCGGCGATGGCAAGCTCAATAAGGGGCCGGGCAGTGTTGAGAATATCCTCCATCAAATCATCCCTCCCTCACTCGAAAAATAGGTGGCATAGCTCGTTTGTGCTCGGAGCGTGCCATCATCCCCTGTACCTTTTCCAGCGTGGCCGGTTCGATGCCGGCGGTATCTCCCGCTGCGATGGTCGCCAGTACCCGGTCGAGTTCGCGGTAGGTGATGCCCATCTCGCCCTCATCGGTCTGGCCGGGCCACAGCCCCGCCGATGGCGCCCGCTCGACAACCTCGCGCGGTACACCTATCTCGCGGGCCAGTTCCCACACCTGGGTTTTGTCGAGATCCCCCAGGGGCAGGAGATCCGCCCCGCCGTCGCCCCACTTGGTGAAATACCCAATGGCGAGTTCTGTCTTGTTGCCCGATCCCAGCACCAGATAGTTGTGCGACTGGGCCAGGTAGTAGAGGGTGATCATCCGCAGACGGGGCTTGACGTTGGCGGCGGCCAGGCGATTATCCGAGGGCGGCAGGGCAGCGGTCAGCGCATCGTAGGCCGCGCCCAGATCCACGGTGACGGTGGAAATGCCGAGCGAGTCGGCAACAAGTTGGCCCAACTGGGCGTCCTCCGGTATCGAATGGCAGGGCATCAAGACAGCCAGAACGTGCTCCGGGCCGACGGCGCGCGCGGCCAACGCGGCAGCGGCGGCCGAATCCACCCCGCCGCTGAGGCCGCAGACGAAACCATCGGCGCTGGCATCGTCGAGTTGTTCGCGCAGCCAGACAGCGATTTGCCCGGAAAAAGTCATTGGAACCTCCTTCATAGTGTTAAACATACACTAAATGTCCACAAAAAAGAAAAACCATTGGCACAATTTTTGCAAAGTATAGTTCAAAGGTAGGATTTGTCAAGGAAACAGGCGCCTGGTTTTGACCTCCGCCACAGCATCATCCCGAAAGTGGTAGAGCTTGGCGGGGCGGCCCTCGCCGGCGCGATGGTCGCCAGTTTCTTCGATGACGCCCGCGCCAAGAATTTTGCGCCGAAAGTTGCGCTTGTCCAATTGCTCTCCCAGGATGATCTCGTAGGCAGTTCGCAGCTCGCTCAAGACAAAAGTCTCTGGCAAAAGCTCAAACCCCACGGCGGTATACTCTAGTTTGTAGCGTAGCCGTTCCAGAGCGTAGCTCAAGATGTCGGCGTGGTCAAAGGCCAGCGGCGGCAAATCGTAGACAGACCACCAACCGGTCTCAGCGGCATCTGAACCAGCGTGGGGGTCAATGGCGGAGACAGTGACCAGCGCAAAGTAGGCCACTGTGATGACGTGTCCCCGAGGGTCGCGGCCCGGATCACCAAAGGTGTAGAGTTGCTCCAAGTAAACTTTGCGGACGCCAGTCTCCTCCTCTAGCTCCCGCAGCGCCGCCTTTTCCAGCGATTCGCCCACGTCCACAAAGCCGCCAGGGATGGCCCACATGTCCTCGAAAGGAGGATGTGCGCGCTTGACGAGCAATACCTGTAGGTCATCCTCGCGCAAGGTAAAGATAACGACGTCCACTGTGACCGATGGGTGGGGATAGTCTTTCAACGACATTGGCTGTAACTCCAAAATATAGAAAGCCGGTAGTGGTTATATACTGAGCGCAATTGAGTTGAGTGAGTTTGGATTGGAGGCTTTAGCCGGATTTGACCCAGTTTTGCCACGTTTACCCGGCTAAAGTCTCTATTCCGGCCCTCTTGCGATGTTTTCGAGACTCAGCCTATATTTCGCATCCTGACGCAGCCTATTTGTGTCTTTTTCAAAAAGTCGGGGAAAGAAACCAGGTTTTTTCTGAAAAACCTGGTTTCTCACTGACAAACGGCGAAACTGCCCAAATTGGGTTTGGGAGAACAAAGTGTCAAGCCCCAAATCAAGCTGTCCAGAAGTGCGGAAAATAGGCTCAGTAGATCCAAATTTCAGACCTCGGAGGTCTCGGAAGGTGACATTGGCAGCAAAATTGCTTAGATTGCGCCCGTTTTTACCGGCAAAGGCGCTCTCGAGAAACCTCCGAGGTCTTGTTGTCGTAACATTTTGGATCTACTGAGACTGGAGCAATTCACGGATTTGATTTGGGTGCGTTTCGTTTCAGTTGTAGCGCAGGGCCTTGTGCCCGTTAAACGGCTGTAACATGCCCACGAGGGGCTTACTACCCAGGGCTGTTCAGTTCTCACACAGAGCGCTCACGGCCCATGCAACAAAGCATCAACTTTTGGGTAATTTTCCTGATTCCGACGTTTTCTGTGGTTGAGCATCTTGAGTAGCGCGAACAGCGTGAGCGCGTATCGAAGGGTGCGATTTTACAACGTTTTACGGTATTCTTCGCACCCCCTTCGACAGGCTCAGGACTCGGCTTCGATACGGCCTTCGGCCTACTCAGGATGCTTCGCAGACTTGAACCACAGAATCCGTCAGAACTAGGGATTAGCAGGATTAGCGGATCGTGCCAAGCGATAAAACCTGGTTTCTCTCGTTATGAAAGGTACGGCTTGACGACCTCGACGACCTCGGGAAAATCAATGCCTAGTTCTTGCAGTTTTTCCAGTGTCGGCACGCCGTCGGGCGTCCAACCGCGTCGTTTGTAGACGGCGTCGGTCAGTTGCTCGTATTGATCCTCGCGGTAGACGCGCAGAGCGGCCATCTTTTCCTCGGTGCTTTTGCCCGCCGGGTCAAAGCCGACAATGTCGCCGAGTTGCTTATCGTACCGCTCGGCGCGGGATTTGTACTCTTCCACCGTGACCGGCCCAGCGCTGCGGTAGGGAATGGCGTCGTTGGAACGCAGGCCATGGCCCATACGGATGTTGAATACCCGCTGAAAGTTGTACATGCGCTCCGATTGAACGATGATGTCCTCTTTGGTCAATTCACGGCCGGTGACGGCATTGTAGAACTGGACAAAATTCTGTACGTGCGCCGGGATTTTAGCCGGCTCGTCGGTCGTGGCGTTATCCTCCGGCGACACGTCGTTCCAGATGATCTTGCACAAACCGTTAAGCCCAAACCAGGTGCGCCACATGGGGTAATAGTGCAAGGCCTCGGCCTTGTCCTCGAAAGTGGGAATTTGGTTATTGACCTGATCCATAAAGATGAGCCAGGCTTCGTCGTGCTGGGGGCCTTTCAACGTCAGGCCGTAACCGCCCTGCATAGCGAGCGATTCTTTGGTCACGTATTCCGAGTATTCCAACCCCTTGCTCTCCATGCCAATGTCTTGGAGGAATTGGGGATCGCCTCCATATTTCTCGGCAAAGATCTTTTTCATACGGCGGATGCCCTGCCCAAAGATCAGGCCAAAGCCCTCGCCCCGGGCCGTCTGGTGGAGCAGTTCCGCGGCCGCTTCGGCATTGCGGAAATTCAGTTCCAGGCCGCCGGTGATCTCTTTGTTGATAATCCCGGCCTCGTAACACTCCATCACAAAGGCCATAGATGTGCCAAAGGAGATGGTGTCCAGGCCGTAGGTGTCGCAGTAAAAGTTGAACTCGGTCACCCACAGGGGATCGAACACGCCGATGCTGGAGCCGCAACCGGCGATGGTTTCGTACTCGGGGCCGTCCACGCCCACCACCTGCCCCTTGTACGGGCCGCTGCGCAGCGTGACCCCTTCGATGGCCTTGGCGCAGGCCATGGTGCAGCCGTACCAGCAACCATCGGGGATGCCGGCCGGCTTGTACAGCTCGCGATACACATCGGCCGAGATCTTGTACGCCTCTGGGTGCGCGCCGTATTTGAAATTGTGCGTCGGCAACAGGTCATAGTCGTTCATAATAGAGACCAGGTGCGCGGTGCCCACGCCAGCCATGTCGTTCTGGATCGGGTCCAGGCGGCGCATCTCCTCGTTGACCTTGTGTCCGACCTCGCGGAGGAGCGCGGGGTCCGCCGGGTTGTTCAAACCGCTCTTTACGTTGCTGAGTTTGACGACCAGCGCCTTGACCTTCTTATCACGAAAGACGGTTCCGATGCCGCCCCGCCCAGCTTGTTTGTAGCGCATGCGGCCGCGTCGCGCATCGTACCAACTAAAGTTGAGGCAGCCAAACAGCGCGTGTTCCGCCCCCGTGCCTGCCGACACGGAAGAAACAGCTCGCTTGCCCTTTTCGTCATCGGCAAACATCGCGGCCATCTGCTCGCCCAACACGTGGCTGTCCACGGCTTCCTCGGGCGCTTCTTCGATAGTCACCCGGCCTTTGTCGCCGTCCACAAAGACAATGACGTCTTTTTCCGCCTTGCCCTGGACCTCGATGGCGTCCCAGCCGGAGAACTTGAGCAGCGGGCCATAATAGCCGCCCACGTTGCTATCCATGACGCAATTGGTGAGGGGCGAGAGGCTGACGACCAACGACTTGCCCGCTCCGGGATAGCCAATGGTGCCGCCCAGCGGCCCGGAGGAGATGACGATCTCGTTCTCAGGATCGTCCCATTTGGTATCCGCCGATATCCCGTCCCAGAGCAGCCGCAGCCCAAACCCGCGCCCGCCGATGAAAATGTCCTTCATCTGCTGGGTCACGGGCTTGCTGGTAATGGTGTTATCGGAAAGATTGACGTGCAAAGTCTGTCCAGCGTATCCTTGATCCACGGTGCCTGGCTCGTAGGTGAACTCGGCCAACACCTTGTGCGCTTGCTTCATAGTTTGAATGTTCATATCACTCCTTTGCGATTATTTATTTTCCTCTACAAACTCTTGCAATTGACGCGCTGTCGCCTCATCCAGCGACGGGTCCTCGTGCTCTTCCAGTAGCTTTTGCCAGCGCTGGCGGGCGCGGGCGACTGCGTCTTGCCGCCCCCCTGCCATCCAGGCCTCCACACCGCTCCGGTCGCAGATCGCCGGCTGCCAGAACTCGGTGCGGCAACGCTTGACCGTGTGCATCTCGGCCAGATAGTTGCCGCCGCTTCCCACTTGGGTGATGACATCGTAGGCCAGCGTCTCGGGAGTAACCTCGATGCCGCGCTGCAAACGGCGCACCATGCCGCACATCTCGTCGTCCAACACGAATTTTTCGTAGGAAAAGGCCAGGTAGGAGCTGAGAATGCCGCCCGCGTGGAGCACAAAATCCACGCCGCTGTTGATCGTGGTCAGCAAGGCGAGCATGGACTCGAACCCGGCCTGGGCGTCGGGGTAACTGGCGTCGGTGAGCGCGCCGCCGCTGCGCGAGGGCAGCCCATAGTGACGGGCGAGTTGGGCGTGAGCGGCGATCATCAGTGAAAGCTCCGGGGCGCCGATAGCCAACGCGCCGCTCCTCATATCTATGTTGGTCGAGGTGGAGCCAAATATGGCGGGAGCGCCTGGGCTGATCAGTTGGGTCAGCGCGATACCGGCCAAAAGCTCGGCCGTCTGCATCGCCAACACGCCAGCTAACGTGATCGGCCCGGTGGAGCCGGCCATAGCGAGCGCGGCAATGATGACCGGCTGCCGCCAGCGGGCGTATTCCATCAGAGCCTGGAGCATCTCGCCGCTGTAGCCCAGCGGGCTGAAGCTGTTGATCAAGCCGATGGTCACTGGCTGTTCCTTTACCCTGTCCTCGCCAAACAGAATGGATGCCATCTCCATCGTATGATACGCCCCAACCGCCCTTTCGGAGCTGCCAATGAAGGGCTTGTCGGAATGTATTTATGTTGGCCTCCAACATGTGCAAGTGGGCCGCGTGGGCCGGTACATCCCCCGGTTCCGCCATCAAGTGGCCGCTCATGTCCTGATTGGGCAGCGCGTGGGCCAGCCGCGCCAGGTTATCGTAATCCTCCAGCGTCGGTGTGCGCTTGCCGACCTCGCAATCTATCAGAAACGGAGCGCCATGGCCCGGTGCAAAGACCGGCTCGCCATCGCCGATGGTCACGCTCCGCTCTGGGTTACGGGCGTGGATGGTGAACTGCGCCGGGACCGTCTCTAGGGTCTCCATCAATTGCTTTTCTTCGAGGTAGATGGTCTGACCGGCGGTCTTGACACCGTGTTGCTCGAAAATGGCAATCGCGTCATCGTCGGGAAACTGAACGCCGACGTTAGCCAACAGCCTCATGCTCGTGTCGTGAATCTCTGCTATTTCTTCAGCCGTGAGAATCTCATCCCAGTTACGAGACATACAATGACTATATCCTTATCAGCAATTCCCGTTTTGTAGCCGCGATTTCCAAATCGCGTGTATTTTGCCGCGTAAAAGCGTCCTGCGCGATTGCGAAATCGCGGCTACGATCTGACTTTTTTCCCATAACGGGAATTGCTGTACCTTATCTAGCTACCCGACACTTTTGACAGAAGGCTCGGTAGATCCAAATTTCAGACCTCGGAGGTCTCGGAAGGTGACATTGGCAGCAAAATTGCTTAGATTGCGCCCGTTTTTACCGGCAAAGGCGCTCTCGAGAGACCTCCGAGGTCTTGTTGTCGTAACATTTTGGATCTATTGAGTATAGTCAAACTTGCGCGAAAGTCAAAGTGGGGACTTTGCCGCTTGCGCAACGTGGTGTATAATGCCCACATAAAAGTTGGATATTCGGAGGTCAAAAAGATGAAAAGAACATTCAGTTTCCTGGCCGGGCTGGCGGTCGGCGCTATGGTCGGAGTGGCAGCCGCGATACTGTTGGCTCCTTATTCCGGCCCAGAGTTGCAAGAGAGGATGCGCACGCGCGCACAGGGCTTGATCGAAGAAGGTAGACGAGCAGCAGCAGCCCGCCGGGCTGAGTTGCAAGCCCAACTCGAGGCGTTCAAGGCCGGTACCCCGGTCGTTGTTGAGGCAGAATAGGCCCTCAAGGTCTCGAAAGCCTCGAAATCTTCAATTCATATAGCGCCGGATGGGCGGTGAGGGGCGCTAACCCAGAGAGCACGAGCACCGCTTCGCCCCAGCCCTCGCTGCCCAGCAGCGCTATCCATTCCGCCGTTTGATCTTCCTCCACCGGCAGTCGCTCGACCGTGATGGTCTCGCCTGGCCCGATCAGCAGCGCCAGGTAATTTTGGGCCACGGAATTATCACTACGCACAAAGCCGGCCGCTTCCCACCCGCCTGCCCCTGATTCCACGTCGTCGGCATACTCGATCTCGGGGATGGCGACGTCATCCAGCAGGAACCCCGCCCCGGTAACTGCCTCGTCGGTCAGGTACACAAAGCGCACCAGCGCCTCATCTCCGACCCAGGGAGCCAAATCCACCTCTTCGCGCACCCAGCCCGCGCTATTGCCGGTGTAGCCCCAGCCTGGATTGTTGCCGTTGGGATCGGCGTCGCTGCCAGAGGGAGCGTGAAGCGTTTGCCACTGCTCCCCGCCGTCAACGCTGACCTCGACGGTGGCGTAATCATACCCCTGCTCAAGATCATACCACGTCCAATAGGTCAGCGTCGCCTGCTCGACGCCAGAAAGGTCAAAGGCGCGCGTGAGCGTGGTCAGCGATTCGTCGGCGCGGTTCGACCACCACAAGTAGCGCCCACTGTGGGGCAGTACGTCCAGCAGGGGAGTCGCAGTCACTCCGGTGAACTGGACGTGGACGTCATCATCGCCTTGCAATAAAATGTAATCCGCGCCGTACTGCTGGACGGATGACTCCAGAGTGACCGGATAGCTCTCGTAGATAGCGGCTGGCGCGGGCCGCTCCAGGTCGAGCGTGGCATAGCCATACGTCGCCCGCTCGCCGTCCAGGTAGTTGGCCGCTAGCCACTCGGCAAAGAGCTTTTCGAAAGTGATGCCCCTATTCAGATCGGCCAGGGCTGCGTCGAACCCGGCAACCCCGTTGAGCGGCTGGGCCATCAGTGCCTGCGTGCCCTCGTTGCCAAATCGCTCGTGAAAGTAGGTGGCAAAGAGATAGGCGGCTCCTCGGTGAGCGGCGGCGGATTCATCCTCCCACCCAACAAGCGACGTATCGGGATGCTCCAGGTAGGCTTGCTCCGGCGCGCCAGTATTGAGCTTGTTCAAATGAATAGCCAACTCCACCAGCCCCTCTTTGACCCAGCGCTCCTCGTTCCGATCCTGAAACCATTGGACAAGCCGCTGGAACTGGCGGGCCAGTAGCGCATGGTAGGCGTGGCTTCCCACTTTGATCTCCGCAGCGCTGACGGTAATCATCTCAGCCTCGTTGGAAAAAGGGTACAGGTCGCGGGGGAACTCGTCCCCGCCGGAGGTGTAACCCAGCACACCCTCGCCCAGGCCAGTGGCGTGCAGAATGTGGATGCGCGGGTCGTTATCTACCCCTGGTGTCCACTCGGAGCCAAAGACCGCGCGGGTGGCGGGGTAGGTGCGCGCCTCGAAAAAGATCGCCGCCTCCTCCAATTGGCGCACATCGTGCCACGTACTCTCCTCGACCCACATAGCGACATGCTCGGTCTGTGCGCGCAGGCGAGCCTCTATTTCCCGTCGCTCCCCGGTGGTAGTGTCTGTGACCCAAAAAGCGCGAGTGGCGTTGGGTGCCCGGCGGGGCGGATTGGGATTAACGACGGTATAGTCGAAAGGGCGAGGCGGCGGATCGACTGGCGTAGCAAGGGCGTCAGTGGGGGCAGAAGTGCGAATCGGGCTTGGGCTGGGTACGGGGGTTAGGGTGAAAGTTGTAGTAGGTGTGTAATCTGGTGTGGGTGTGGAGGGCGGTGTTGCTGAGGACATGCACGCTGTCAGGGTCAACAACAGGAGAACGAGCGGCGGAAGGCGTGTACGCATATCTATTTGGACTGAGCCGCTTCGACCAGCCCTTCGAAGAGTCGCCGCACCTCGGGATAACTCTCGGCCATCACCTCAGGGTGCCACTGCACGCCGACGCAAAATGGATGGTCGGGTGCCTCCATTCCCTCGATGATGCCGTCGGTGGCGCGGGCGGTGGTGGACAATCCCGCACCGACGGTCTTGACCGCCTGATGGTGGGCGCTATTCACGTCCAGTTCGCCGGCTCCCACCAACGCGGCCAGCCGGCTGCCCGCCGTCACCTCGACCGTGTGGGCAACTTTGGGCACAGGGCGGCCAGCGACGGGGCTGCTATGAGAGACGGCATTAGTAACCTGAGTAGGAATATCCTGGACAAGCGTTCCCCCAGCCGCGACATTGAGCACTTGAATGCCCCGGCAAATTGCCAGTAAGGGCAGCTTGTCTGCCAGCGCCCACCGCGCCAGCAAAATCTCTGTACGATCTCGCCGCTCATCCACGAGCCACAGCAGCCCGTCATTCTCCTCGCCATAAAATACCGGTGAGATATCGCCCCCGCCGGAGAGAATCAGGCCGTCGAGATGCTCAAAGATGGCGCGCAGTCTCGTTTCCTCTACGTATGGCGGGACGACCACCGGAGCGCCCCCGCCCAGCTCCACGGCTCGGACGTAAGGTTGGCCGATGGCGAAAAGAGACAGACTGGGCGGACGGGCAGATCGGTCGGGACGACCGGTAATACCGATGACGGGAAGAGACATTGGAGTTTCCTAAAATTAGCAATCGGTAACCCGATTAGGTCTCAGGCTCTCAGTCCTTGTCCCCGAGGGCGGTGTGGGCGAGAGCACTGTATTCTGAGTAGCCATCCTCCGCACAAGACGCCCCCGGGACGGGGGCTGTAAGCAGTGGCTGGGTAGTTACCCTAAAATTAGCAATCGGTAACCCGATTAGGTCTACCAACCATACGTAAAAAAGGGCGTAGGTGTACCCTACGCCCACCTTCTAGTTGGCTAGCCCGGGAAGCAGTCCAACGGGACTATTTAGCGCGCTTCTCTCGCAGGCGCGCGTACTTGCCTCGCCGTCCCCGCAGATAGTAGAGCTTGGAACGACGGACGTGCGCCCGCCGTGAAACTTCGACCTTTTCAACACGTGGTGAGTGCAGTAGGAAAGTACGCTCCACACCAATGCCGTGGGACGCGATGCGCCGCACAGTAAAGCTGGCGCCCGCCCCGCCCCCACGCTTGCGGATGAGAGTACCCTGAAAAGCCTGTACTCGCTCGCGCTCGCCCTCGACGATACGCACATGCACTTTGACGACATCGCCCGGGTTCAATTCAGGAATATTCTGGTTGGGTTCTAGTTGACGGTTCAGCGATTCGATTAGATTCATTGTTTAATTCCTCACAAACTTACGTCCCCTCCTAAGGGGGGCAGCGTCTGCCCCATTTGGGGCAACGTCCGCAGATTATACTACGTTTCTTCATCTAGGGCAACTCTCGTGAGCGGCCCATTGTTCCCACTGATCGTGCATCGGGAGCGGTGGTACAAACGGCCTATTGAGATTGCGGTTGAAAGGTAGTAATATAACAATACCCAATTGTGTAAGGAGAGAAGAAATGTTCCAGTCAGATATTCACCCCCTGGCCCGCGCTCTTCCGGCTGCTGCCCTCGTGATTGGCGGCCTCGCACTGATTCTGTTGCTGTTCCAGTAACTAGAAGAGCGAGAGCGGATGATGCGTTCTCATACTTGATACCTCAAATATCGTAGAACTATCCGAGCGGGACGATCCCGTCAAATTGTGTTGCTACATACCCGCGCCGACCTGTGCTTAAAGGTCGGCGCGTTTGCGTTTCATGGTTGATTTGCTCTATCTTGCCAATGTCGTCATTCCAGGTACAATAAGAACCCTACAACACAATGGAGAGGATCAATGACAAGTATGAACCTGGATCAACTATGCATTAACACCATCAGTACCCTGGCGATGGACGCGATTCAAAAGGCCAACTCTGGTCACCCCGGCATGCCGATGGGAACCGCAGACGCAGCCTACGTGCTGTGGACCCGTTTTTTCAGGCACAACCCGGCTGACCCCGCCTGGCCGAACCGGGACAGGTTTGTCCTTTCTGCCGGGCATGGCTCAATGTTGCTCTACGGATTGCTCCACCTCACCGGCTACGATCTGCCGCTGGAGGAACTGGAGAACTTTCGCCAGTGGGGCAGTTGCACGCCCGGTCATCCCGAGTACGCCCACACCCCTGGCGTAGAAACCACCACCGGTCCCCTGGGGCAGGGTTTTGCCAATGGGGTGGGAATGGCGATGGCCGAACGTTTTCTGGCTGCCACTTTCAACCGGCCCAACTTGCCCATTTTTGACCACTTTACCTATGGCATCGTCTCCGACGGCGACCTGATGGAGGGCGTGAGTCACGAGGCGGCCTCCCTGGCCGGTCACCTGGGGCTGGGCAAGCTCATCTACCTCTACGACGATAACGGGATCTCCATCGAAGGCTCGACCGACATCACCTTCACCGAAGATGTCCCGGCGCGTTTCCGAGCCTACGGCTGGCGCGCCCAGGAGGTGGACGGGTACGACCTGAACGGTATCGAGACCGCCATCCGCGCCGCGCAGGAGGAAGCGGATTGTCCCTCCCTCATCGTATGCCACACTCACATCGGACACGGCAGCCCCAACAGACAGGATACCGCCGCCGCTCACGGCTCGCCGTTGGGAGAGGAAGAAATCGCGCTGACCAAAGAAACCCTCGGCTGGCCGGCCGATGCCCATTTCTTGATTCCCCCAAAGGCGTTGGAGGTCTTTCGCCGCGCCGTGGAGCAAGGGCGAGAGGCCCAAACTCAGTGGCAGACGATGTTCGACCGCTACGCCGGTGAGTATCCGCAAGAGGCGGCGCTCCTGGAACGACTGTGGGCGGGCGAATTGCCGGATGGATGGGACAAAGAGTTACCGGCTTTCTCCGTCACCGATGGGCCGCTGGCTACCCGGAAAGCCTCCGGCGCTGTCCTCAATAAACTGGCCGCGACCCTGCCCACCCTCATTGGCGGCTCGGCCGACCTGGCGCCCTCTAACTCCACGCTCCTGAAAGGCTATGGGGACTTTCAGCGCAAGACACCGGACGGCCGGAATCTCCACTTTGGCGTGCGCGAGCACGCAATGGGCAGTATCCTCAGCGGGATGGCGCTGCACGGCGGAGTGATTGCCTACGGGGGCACATTCCTGGTCTTTTCCGACTATATGCGCCCAGCGGTGCGACTGGCGGCGATGATGGGTTTGCCGGTCGTCTACGTCTGGACCCACGACTCGGTCTGGCTTGGCGAGGACGGCCCCACCCACCAGCCGGTCGAGCACCTGGCGGCGCTGCGGGCAATCCCCAACCTGGTCGTCATCCGTCCTGCCGACGCTAACGAAACCGCTGCGGCCTGGCGCGCGGCGCTGGAGCGACGGGACGGCCCCACCGCGCTGATTCTCACCCGCCAAAAGCTGCCTGTGCTGTTTGAGACTATGCGCAACTCGGCTCAACAAGTGACCCGCGGGGCCTATATCCTGGTCGAAAGTTCCGGTGCGCCCCATGCGCTCATCATCGCCAGCGGCTCCGAGGTACACCTGGCGCTGGAGGCGCGGGAATTGCTGGCCCAGCGGGGAATCGGGGTGCGGGTGGTCAGTATGCCCAGTTGGGAATTATTCGACGCGCAGCCCCTCGAGTACCAGGAAACAGTGTTGCCGCCACAGGTGACGGCGCGGCTGGCGGTTGAAGCCGGGGTGACGCTGGGCTGGGACAAGTACGTCGGTCCCGCCGGCGAGGTGCTGGGGTTGGAACGATTTGGCGCTTCGGCCCCTTACCAGGTGTTGATGGAAAAATTCGGCTTCACCGCCGAGGCAGTGGTCGAGCGGGTGATGCGGCTGTTGGGCAGGGCGCACAATGACTGACGCAGGTTCACATCCCCTCACCTACACCGGATATTACGATGCCGAGCGCCGGCCGGTACGCGGCGTCGTGCCGGTGGAAAAGTCGCTTGTCATTTACGTGAACAGTGAGCCACTGGTCAGTCTGGCTTGTACGCCGACTCATATTGAAGAACTGGCGCTGGGTTTTTTGTTCAACGAAGGGCTGATCGAAGGATTGGACGAGATAGAGGCGGTTGATTTGTGTGACCAGGAGTTGCGCGTGGACGTCTGGCTCCATCACGATATTGAGACCCCGCAACTGCGCACCATCACCTCCGGATGCTCCGGCGGCGCTACCTTTGAGGATATGTCCAGTTTGCACCATCGCGTCCGATCAAGTCTGTGCGTCACGCCGCCGCAAGTGACCCAGTTGATGGAAGAATTTGAGCAAGCGAGCGCCCTCTACCGCCGTGCGGGAGGCGTCCACGGGGCGGCTCTGGCCGAGGTGGGCGCGGTCTCCACGCCCCTACTGTGTTTGGCCGAGGACATTGGCCGCCACAACGCGCTCGACAAAATCGCCGGTATCTGTTTGAGGCAGGGCTACTCTACGGGGGGCTGTGTTCTGCTCACCAGTGGGCGCATCAGCTCCGAGATGGTGAACAAGACAGTCCGTATGGGGGTTCCCATCGCCATCTCGCGTACCTCGCCGACCTCGCTTTCGGTTCAACTGGCGCAAGAGTGGGGCGTTACCCTGATCGGCTACACGCGGCGACACAGTTTCCGCGTCTATACGGGCGCGGAGCGGGTGGTCGCGCCCAAGTGACCCTACTGACCCAATCCACCGTGAACCCATATCCCCACATCTATCTCTCTCCCCACCTGGACGACGCTGTTCTCTCGTGCGGGGGCCGCATCTGGCAGCAGGCGCGGGCTGACGAGCGCGTTTTGGTGGTGACGGTCTTTGCCGGAACTCCTCCTCCCAGCGTGCCGCTTTCCCCTTTCGCCCAAGCGCTGCACACATGTTGGGAGCATCCGGGCGACGCAGTCGCCGGGCGGCGCGAGGAAGACCGGGCAGCGTTGGCCCTGCTTGGAGCTGACCTGGCTCATTGGGCCTATCCCGACTGCATCTACCGCCAGTCGCCCGACGATGGCTTTTTCTATCCCGATTGGGAATCGCTGTGGGGGGAGATTCATCCGGCGGAGGGGAGGCTGATCGAGGAATTGGCAACCCGGCTGGCGACACTGCCCCTGCTGCGCGGAGGCGCGCTCTATGCGCCGCTGGGAACCGGCCACCACGTGGATCATCAGATTGTGCATCGGACGGCGGCAGCCTCCGGGCGCGCGCTGACTTGCTACGAGGATTTTCCCTACGCGGCTGAACAGCAAAGCGCGCCGGAGGAAGAAGGCTGGCGGGAGGAGTTGGTCCCGCTCTCCGAGGAAGCGCTGGAGGCCAGGATCGCGGCTATCGCTTGCTACCGTTCGCAGATCAGCTCTTTCTGGGCCGACGCGGCCGAGATGGCGGCGGCGGTGCGCGCGTTTACGAATCGCACCGGCAGCGGCCGGCCGGCGGAGTGGTACTGGAAGTCTACTCGCTCTTAGCCTATTTTCCGCACCTCTGGACAATTTGATTTGGAGCTTGCCACTTTGTTCTCCCGAACCCAATTTGGGCAGATTCGCCGTCTGAGTCAGTGAGAAACCAGGTTTTTTCTGAAAAACCTGGTTTCTTTCCCCGACGGGCGCAATCTAAGCAATTTTGCTGCCAATGTCACCTTCCGAGACCTCCGAGGTCTGAAATTTGGATCTACTGAGACTTGGTCTTTGCGACGAACCGCTCCACGTCAACGATGAACCGCTCGTGATTCGCTTCCCCGATCCGCTCTGCCTCGTCCCACGCCTCGATGCGAAACGCCAGGCGGCGGCCCTCTACCTCCACCAGTTCGGCGCGGGCGCGGACGCGCATCCCCACCGGCGTGGCGGCCAGGTGGCGCACGTCAATGTGCACGCCCACGGAGGTCTGGCCCGGCGGGAGACATCCTTCCAGGGATTGCACCGCCGCGCCCTCCATCAGTCCCACCAGTGTGGGCGTGCCGAATACGGGTACTAACCCACTGCCCAGGTGGGCGGCGGTGTCCTCAACGGTCACGATCTTTTCGTTCTCACCTATCAATCCGGGAGCAAGTTTGTTCATCGGTCACCTCGTCAGAGCCGGGATGATAAACCTGTAGAGACAGTAAACGTCAAACGCCGCCAGCCCGGCGAAAATTGCAATCAGCGTCCAGGGGCGCGCCTGCTTTGGCAGAACGTCCGCCAGCTTGCGCAGCCCCAGCGCAGCCGCCGCTCCGATAGGGATCAGGGCCGGGAAAAGATAGCGGCCCTGGTGCTGGAGAAAAGTCAGGTTGTACCCCAGGTATTCTAGAAGGATAAAGAGGCAGGAAGCAAGAAGCAAGAGCGAAGCGGCGCGTTGAGGCTCGTTCAATCTGGGGCGCTGTTTATCAAACAGCCACCACAAGAAGCCGGCGAGCAAAACGGCGGAGAGCAATGCCAAAGCCCAGTAGATGCGCGTCGGGAGCACGACGCCCATCCAGCCGAACTGTCCCCAGAAACTTTGAAAGGTCCAGCGAGCCATGCGGCTCAATAATCCATCCCAGCCGTGGAGCGCCAGGTACTCGCTCGAACGCATTTGGCCTTCGACGACCTGGTTGTGCTGCGCCGCTCCCGTCAGATCGGGCCAGCCGTAGACCAGGCCGTTACGGGTGAACCAGGGGGCAGAGAGGAGTAGCGCCGGAACGAACATCCAGGCCAGTTGCCCCACCGCCCACTGCCACGTCCGGCGCTCTTGCCGCCAGCGAATCATCACCGCGATTACGGCCACTCCCAAGATGGCATAGATCGTCATCTTGGTCAGCAGCGCCGCTGCCAACAGCAGTCCAATTGGCCAGGGGCGCTCGCGCTTCCCGCCGACGTAGGCCGCCAACGCCCACAGTGCGGTTCCCATCACGAGCTCCGCCAGTGCGTCGTTTTCTACTCCGGCCGTCATCGCCACGTGCTGGGGGATAAAGGCGATGAAGGCGCCCGTCATTAGCGCCAGATCGGGCCGCGCTGGAAAGATAGCGCGCACCGCTCCGTAGGCGACGGTCAGCAGCGCGGCCCCAAACAGCACCGAAAGCAACCGCAGCGGCAGCAGCGCGCCGTCAAAGAGCAGGTAGACCGGGGTTGCCAGCACGTAATAGAGCGGCGGCTGGTGATCCTCGTACTCTACCGCGTCAACGGAGAGTTGCGGCGGGAATTTCTCCGTCGTGAGACGGCTCAAGTACGCCTGGTCATAATCGCCAGGCTCGATAACGGGTAACCCCCGACCCTCGGCCAGCGCGCGGACGTAATTGTAGTGGGCCGGCTCGTCGGGAACCTGCCAAGCGGGAGTGAAACTGGCATAGAGCGTGCCAATCGTGACATAAACGGCAATGATAACAACCAGGAGAAAGCGAGGCGCAGGCTTTGGTCTCATAGGCGCTATTGTACTCGTACAGGGGCCGATTGACAAGCAACACCAAAGATGCTATCATAGCGCAGTCCGCGTCAACGGAGTTACCCAATGCACAATACGAGTGAGTGGCGACCCATTCATTGGGTGCTGGTCAGTATTATTCTCTTAACCCTGCCGTGCTATTGCATTGGCGTCTCCATGCTTGCGTTGAAGCCAGAGGCCAGAGAGCCAACTTTGACTCCAACACCTACCGAATCACCAACCGCCACATTCACCCCGGAAATCGCAGAACCGACAGAGACGCTACCTCCAACCGTTACCCAGTGGTTCCCACCCACGCTCACTGCCACGCCCAGGTCGACGCTCACCGCCACGCCCACTATCACTCCTACGGCAACGTCCACGCTCACGCCGACGCCCACTGATACACCCACTCCAACGGCGACGCCGACCGACACCCCTCTCCCAACAGCGACGGCGACTGACACGCCCATACCGCCCACCGACACACCAATTCCACCCACCAACACGCCCACCCCGCCGCCTACCAATACACCCATCCCGCCCACCGATACACCCACCCTGCCCACTGATACACCTATCCCGCTGACCGATACGCCTACGCTTACGTCTACGGCGATTGTCACTGTCACTGCAACACCATGACGACGCACTACAATCATATTTAAGGAGCAGCACGTGGAAGTTATTCCTTTGCTAAAACAACTTTCGGAGACCAGCGGCCTTTCCGGTTTTGAGGGTCCGGCGCGCGAGTTTTTGCGCCAGACCTGGCAGCCTTTCGTGGACGAGATGCGCGAGGGCAAGCTGGGCAGCCTGATCGCCCTCAAGCGCGGCTCAGGGGACGAACCGCGTCCAAAATTGATGCTGGCGGCCCACATGGACGAAATCGGGCTGATGGTGACAGGCATTGAGAAGGGATTTCTACGCATCACACGAGTCGGCGGGACAGACCGGAGAGTGCTACTGGGTCTCGAAGTGACCGTCCACGGGGAACGCGACCTGCCCGGCATCGTGGCCGCCCGCCCGCCCCATGTCCTGCCGGCGGAGGAGCGCAAAAAAACCGTTCCCTGGACCAAACTCTTTGTGGACGTGGGGCTGCCAGCGGAGGAGGTCGAGCGGCTGGTCTCTGTCGGCGACACGATCAGCATCCAGCGCGAGATGACGGAGCTAAAGAACCGCCGCGTGGCGGGCAAGGCGATGGACGACCGGGCCTGTGTGGCCGTCATTACACTCGCGTTGGAGCAGCTCGCCCGTATGCAGCACGCCTGGGATGTCTTTGCCGTGGCGACGGTGCAGGAGGAGACGGGGCTGAAGGGAGCCACCACTGCCGCCTACGGCGTCGCGCCGGATCTGGCCGTGGCCCTGGACGCGGGTTTCGCTGAGCAACCGGGTGTCTCGGAAGCGGGCGTTTTTCCCTTGGGCGAGGGGCCTTCCATCGGGATTGGGCCGAACTTTTCCCCGGGTCTCGTGGCACGCTTGAAGAAAGTCGCCGAGGCTCACGAAATCCCGTACCACATCGAACCCACCCCAGGGGACAGCGGCACCGACGCCTGGGCCATTCAGATCAGCCGCGCCGGAGTACCCACGGCCCTCATCTCTCTCCCGATCCGCTACATGCACCAGCCAGTGGAGACGTTGGACGTGAAGGACGTCGAGCGGACCGGGCGGCTGTTGGCGGTGTTTGTCGCCGGTTTGGAGGAGAATTTCCTGGAAAAGCTGGCCTGGAATACTACGATTGAAGGTGTAGACAAACAATGATACTGGAAAAACTTTCGAACGCAATTGGCATTTCTGGGGACGAGGGAGACGTGCGGGCCGTCGTGCTAGAGGCGATACGGGAGCACGTGGACGAGTTCAAAGTGGACACGCTGGGCAACCTCCTGGCCTTCAAACGCGGGACGGGGCGCAACCGGCTGCGCGTGATGCTGGCCGCCCACATGGACGAGGTCGGCCTGATGGTCGTGGATCACGATAAAGACGGATTCCTGCAAGCGAGAACCGTCGGCGGTATTGACCCCCGGCTGCTGCCCGGCGCTCTATTCCACGTTGGCCCCGGACGTATCCCCGGCGTCGTCGGCGTCAAACCGATCCACCTGCTCAAGGAAGGGGAGGGTGAGAAAGTATCCAAGATCGAGAGTCTGGCTGTGGACATCGGCGCCAAGAGTAAGGACGAGGCCAAGAAACTGGCCCCGTTGGGTACTTACGCCGCCTTTGCCACACAGTTTCGCGAATTGGGAACCACCGTCAGCGGCAAGGCGTTCGACGACCGGGCCGGGTGCGCGGTGTTGGTGGAGCTTTTGCGCGGCGAGCGTTTCCGCTTTGACCTGCACGCGGCTTTTACCGTCCAGGAGGAGGTTGGACTGCGCGGGGCGCAGGTGGCGGCCTATGCCATCGAACCAGACTGCGCCTTTGCACTGGAAGGCACCATCGCCGACGATACGCCCAAGGAAAAAGAGGGCAGCCCCACGACAGAACTGGGCCAGGGGCCGGCGATCACGGTGATGGATCGCTCCGTTATCTCTGACCGGAGGCTGGTACGGCTTCTCACCGGCGCAGCCGACGAGTTGGACATTCCGTACCAATTCAAGCAGCCGGGCATCGGCGGCACCGACGCGGGGGCCATCCACCTGGCCCGCGAGGGCGTGCCTGCTGTAACGGTGGCCGTGCCTTGCCGCTACATCCACGGCCCGGCGGCGCTCTTGAGCCTGAAAGATTTTGATAACACGGTGCGGCTGATGCGCGAATCTCTTTCGCGCCTCACGCGGCGTACATTGAAGCTGTAAACCGGAATGATATTCCTACCAGCAAGCGGATTACCAATCCGCCCTACAACAGAAACGAAATAGGGAGATACTGATGAGAGAACTGATTCGCAAGCTGACGGGCGCCTTTGGCCCTTCTGGAGCAGAGGAGCCAATCCGAAAAGTCATCCGCGCCGAGATTGAGCCTTTGGCCGACGAGATTCGGGTGGATCCGCTGGGAAGCCTGATCGCCCGCAAGCAGTGCGGCGATGGCAAACGCATCCTCCTGGACGCTCACATGGACGAAATCGGCGTGATGGTGACATACGTGGACGAAAAGGGCTTTGCCCGCTTCACGCGCATCGGCGGAGTGTACACGCTCAACCACGTGGGCGGACGGGTGGCCTTTGCCGATGGGACGGTGGGCGTCATCGGCATCGAGGGGAAGCGTAAGGACCCCAACAAGGTTCCCAAATTCGAGCAACTGTACCTCGACGTAGGAGCCACGAGCCGCGACGATTGCCCCGTCGGCGTTGGCGACCCGGCTGTGTTCGTGCGGCCCTTTGAGACGCAGGGAACGCGGCTGATTTCCAAGGCGATGGACGACCGCATCGGCTGCGCGGTGTTGATTGAGACGTTGCGTAGGTTGGAGCAAACGGACCACGACGTCCATTTTGTGTTCGCCGTGCAGGAGGAGGTCGGGATGCGCGGGGCGCATACGGTCACCTACGGCATAGACCCCGACATGGCCATCGCGGTGGACGTGACCACCACCGGCGACACGCCGGAGGCTCGCCCAATGGCGGTGGAGTTGGGCAAAGGCCCGGCGATCAAGATCAAGGATGCGGGGATGATCGCCCACCCGGCGGTGAGGGACTTGATGATACAACAGGCGAAGAAGGCCGAAATCCCCTACCAGTTAGAGGTGTTGGAGAGAGGCACGACCGACGCGGCGGCGATGCAGTTGGTGCGCGCAGGCGTGCCGTCGGGTTGCCTCTCCGTCCCCTGCCGCTACGTCCATACCCCTTCGGAGATGGTGGATGAGCAAGACGTGGAAAACAGCGTGCAATTATTGCTGGAGGTATTACAAGCAGCGTAAGGTGCGTCGCACCTCCGTCGCACCTCGAATGGATGAAGGTAAATGACCGTTGTCCTATTCGCGCTTCTGGGCCTGCTCGTCGGCGGGCTGGTCAATCAACTTGGTTCAGACCTCCCCGCCCGGCGGGCCCTCACCAGACCGCACTGCCCTCACTGCGGGCAAAACCGTCCCTGTCAGCAATGGCTTTCTCTGCCCGCTTACCTGGTGGGGCGCGCTCAATGTCCTTCTTGCAATGCCCGCATCAGCCTGCGCCATCCTCTGGCCGAGATCGGGTTGGCGGTGGCTTATGGCTATCTTTGGATAACGTTCGGCCCCTCCGTCAAACTGGCTCTGTACCTCGTATACAGCGCCATCTTTGCCATCGTCCTCATCACCGATATTGAGCGACGGTTGATTCTCAATGTGCTGATGTTTCCGGCGATACTTTTCGCCGCCGTCGCCAGTTTCTTCACGCCGGGAATGGTTTGGCAGAGCGCACTGGCAGGTGGGGTGATCGGGTTACTCTTTTTCCTCGGCGCTGCGCTGGTGGGTAACGCCGTCTTTGGCAGCGGGGCGCTGGGCGGCGGAGACGTCACTCTGGCGGCTTTTATCGGGCTGATCGTCGGATTCCCCCTGATCGTCGAGGCGCTGGTGCTGACCATCCTTATAGGGGCGGCCATCAGCCTGCTCCTGATCGTCACCCGCGTGCGCACCCTGCACGATCATATCCCCTACGGGCCGTTCCTCGTCGCCGGCGCTATCGCGACTCTTTTATGGGGCTACCCCATCGCCGACTGGTTTCTGTATAGATAGCCGAACGTGGCTATCAACTTGAGCCGCGCCAGCAGTGATTGGCAAAGGACATTTCACAATGCGCTGGCGGGATTTGCGAGGCGAAGGCGGAGACCCCTTTGAGGTACCAAATGTCTACAATTTGCGACATAGTCTCGAATTATGTGCTCAAGAACTAGAGAAACCACAGAGCCACAGAGGGCACAGAGAAAAACCAAGTAAACTCTGTGTTCTCAGTGTCTCTGTGGTGAGATTCGCATAACATTTTT
>DUEK01000020.1 GCA_011192155.1 Thermoflexia bacterium | reverse complement strand
ATTTTAAACTTGACCTTGAAAAATTAACTTTTTGACGTGTAAAGTGGATTTTTTTAAACCAAATATCAAATTTTCTCCGTGTCCTCTGTGCCTCTGTGGTTAGATGACCTTTTTTCAGAGGAGTCATCATATACGAGCTTCTCAATTGACCTTCACCCATACACTACTTTAAGGAGGAAGAGCCTCATGCGAGACCAAGATAAAACCAAAGAACAACTCGTCAACGATCTGGACGACGCGCGCCAGCGCGCCGCCAAACTCCGGAGAGAACGCGAAGACCTGAACGCCTTCACCTACACCGTAGCGCACGACCTGAAGCGCCCACTATCGCTTATCCTCGGCTTTTCCGATCTGTTGATGGAAGAGTACGCGACCATCTCTCGGGAGGAGTTGCGCAAAGAGCTCCAGTTCGTCATCCAGGCCGGGCGCAGGATGAACAGCGTCATTGATGAAATGATGTTGCTGGTACACGTGCGGGATAGGGAGGGCCTAAAGATAACGTCGTTGGATATGGGCGACGTCGTCTCCGAAGCCCTGGATCGTCTGGCCTACATCGTCAAACGGCGGCAGGCCGAGATCGTCGCGCCAGACCAGTGGCCCGAGGCTCTTGGTTATGCGCCGTGGATCGAGGAGGTGTGGTTCGCGTACATCAGCGAGACACTCCGGCTCGGCATCCGTCCGCTGCGCATAATGCTGGGCGCGACGGAGCAGGCAGACAGAAACGCGCGTTTCTGGGTGCGCGTTGACGAACGCAACCTCACGACGGATCAACGGACGCGCGTGTCCCAAGTATGCGATAGCTTCAAGCCCGATCTCGTACAGCGCATCATGGAAAAGCTGGGCGGCCAGCTCGGCGTTGCCCAAAGGGAGGGAAGGTGCAGCGAGCTTTACTTTACGCTGCCGAGCGGGCGCAATTTCGACTGAGAGACAAGACAAAACCGCCTTACTCGGATCGCGGAGGAAGATCGTATGAGAGTTAGAGACAAAACCCAAGAGCAATTCATCAACGAACTAGCCAAAATGCACCAACGTGTAGCCGACCTGGAAGCCAACCTTGAGGCGCGCATCCAGGACCTGGACGATGTGGCCCGCTACGTGGTCAGCGAGTTCAAAAGCCCATTGGGGATGATCATCGGTTTTGCCGAGCTATTGGAAGAGGAGCACACGACGCTGCCGGACAATGAGTTGCGTCACTGCATTCGCACGATCAAGCAAAGCGGGCGCAACATGACCAAGATGCTCAACGGTTTGCTGCTGTTAGCCAGCACGCACCGGCTGTCTGATAACGTCTGGTACACGGCATATCTGGCAGCGATGGAAGAAACGCCGTTATCCACGTGGGTTTCCGAGTGGAAAAAGAACGTCTCGGAAGCCTATCGCTTCACTTGCCTGCCTACCTCCTCCGCGCCGCTCGTTATCCGGATATGGAAGGCTGGAGATATTAATGCCATCGCCAAGCTTGGCCGAGGCCAAGTGAGTTACGAAAGCGCGGCCGATCCGGCCCCACAAGCGGAATGGACGCTGGCGGCAGAGGAATGGGAAAGCCTGCTGGCGGCCGTCGAGGGAAACAAATTCTGGGACGATTCCTCGTCGCTAGAGCAATTGAGCTGGTTGAGAATGGTAGGAGTCGGCGGCGAGGAGTGGATATTCGAAGGTTGGCGCAAGGGACGGGACAAAGTTCGCACAGTCTGGAACCCAAATGAAGAGAACTCGCCCGCCGCATACACACTTGGCAAGGTGTTTATCAAAGCCTTGCCGGACTGGTTCGCTCTGGAGATGGCGCAGTTGTGGGCAGCAGATTCCTCGCCCGAGATTCATCCCCGTTCCGTGGACAAGGTAGATTTGGGGTAGCGTTCCCAAGACCTCCGAGGTTTACGAAATAAATTCTCGCGCGATTTCTGATGGTACATACAAGTCGCTTTCCCGGCCAAACTGCTGCTGAAACCTCGGAGGTCTGAAGCCGCCAGGTGCAAAACCCAAGCGAAACACATCTACCCATTTCCAGGTCGCTTCCACCGGCAAGGATCTCGATGAGCCTCGTACGGCAGCACGATGTGGAACGTGCTCCCAGGGCATTGCGCCTCGTCGCATCCCTCACTCTCCACCCAGATGCAGCCACCGTGCCCCTCGACCACGCCGCGGACAATGGGCAGCCCCAGCCCCGGCCCAGCCCCTTTGAACTTGGACTGCCCCGACGAATGAAGATTTACGCTCCCCACCCGGTAGAACTTTTCAAAGATCAACTCCTGGTCAATTGAGCTGATGCCGACGCCCGTGTCGGCTATCGTCACCTTAAAGTGTTCATCGTCCAGCGGATGGGCCCCGATGGTGATCCGCCCGCCGTCGGGAGTGAACTTGATCCCGTTGGAGACCAGGTTGCTGAAAGCCTGACACAGCCGTTCCGTGTCAGCGTGAATAGGGGCAATATCCTCCAACCCCCACACCGTCAAGGTGATGCTTCGCTCTTTCAGTGCAGACAACCACGGCTTGAGCGCTGTGCGCATCGTCGATTCTAGTGTAGCAGGCGCAAAGTGCAATGTCAGGCCCTCGGCATCAATCTCTGAGGCATCTATCATCGCGCCGATGATGTGCTCCAGCCGCCGGGTGGGACGGGCGATACTCTCGGCAAGAGATAGCGTCTGCTCCTGGGGCAGCGTCTCCGTTTGGGCCATGTCGATCAGAACTTCCAGGTATCCCCGCATCTGGGTCAGTGGAGTGCGCAGTTCATGGGAAGCGATGGTCAGGAAATCGCTCTTGCCTTGATCCAGCCGCTCCAATCGCTCGTAGGCCGCGCGCAAGCTCTTGTTCAACTCGGTGATGCGGGCATTACGGTCGAGCAGGCTCTCAAAGAGACGGGCGTTCTGGAGCGCCACGCCAGTCTGCTGGGCCAGCGTGGAGAGGAACTCGGTCGCGCGAGGATCATAAGGCTCGCCAGTCCCCTGCGGACCTAGAGCCAAGAGGCCGATCAGATCGCCCTGGGAACGGATGGGCAAGTAAACTTCCATTTCCAGATCGCGTAGCCAGTCCCGCTCCCACGGAGCCGCTTTCTGCAGGCCGGGGTGCTGCTCCACTTCGTATTGAAAGAGAGGATCATCATCCTCAAGGATACGGGCCAGAATTGGGCTGGCCGGATCAAGCTCCACCGGCACTTGAGAGACCCGCCCCAGGCCCGATATTGGCTGCAAGCGCAGCTTTTCTGTCCCAGTATCTATCGCCACCAAGAGCGCGCCCTGCTGCACACCCAGCACCTCTGCCACCGTATGCAACACTGTGCGCGCCAGTTGGTCCAGGTTCAGGATTGCGCCAATGGTCTGGCTATACTCTCGCAGTATCTGGGCCGGATCGAACCCCATTCCCGCCAGCAGGCGATTCACCAACCGTTGCAGCCATTGGTACAAAGGTAAGTAAATCAGGGCAGCGATCACCGCCAGAACGACGACCAGCGAGGTATGGGAAAGGGGCAATTGGTCAGAGAAGCGCTCCGCTCCTAGCACCACCCCCAAGAGTAGGATCGCGGTAATGACAAATAGGAGAAACAGGCGAAGAAGGGAACGGAGCTTTGCCTTGATGTTGGGAAGCCAGTAGCTCGTCACTCCACGGACCAGGATTATACCGCCGGCAAGGTGAAAAAGAGTCCCCGTCCCCCGTAACAGGCCGCCTGGCAGCAGGCTGAACGCCTGCCCGGCAATCAAGGGTACCGTGGTCAGCAACCAATACAGGGCGCGATTGCGGTGCAGCGCCAGGCGGCTACGCACGAGGGTGGTCGCGAGCAAGCCTATCAAAATCGCCGCGATCACGGCCCATCCTCCCTGGGCTACTTGTTGAAGAGGTATGGGCGGAGGAGTAGCGCCGAGGAAGTAAAGGGTCGCCAGGAGCAGGATGACCGTCCACGTACCTCCGGCTGCTGCTGCGGTAGAAAGCCAAGAGACCTCCAAGAAGGAGCAGGTCAGCACGAGTTGCGTCACTACCAGAGCAGTGACCAAAACGGGAGCGAGGCGGCCGGCCAGTTCGGCGACGGCGGGAGGGAAAACGGGGGCGATCAGGATTACGGCCGTCCCCCACAGCAGGCCGAGTCCCAGGTAGAGCAGGGCCAGCCTTTCTCCCATCATCTTGTCACGGCGAAACAGAATCAGCACAAAGAGAGTCAGATGTCCCAGTCCGGCGATTATTCCTATGCCGGCCATGTAAGGCCAAATTTCCACGCTAGTTTCTCCTCGCCCGCTTTCGCAACTTGCAAACTTGCAACTTGCAAACTTTAACCGTACTCGTAGAACCCCTGGCCCGTCTTGCGCCCCAGATGACCGGCGGCCACCATACGCTTCAGCAGCGGGCAGGGACGGTACTTGTCGTCGCCCAGCCCTTTTTGGAGCACGTTCATCACGTTGAGCACAATGTCCAGGCCGATCAGATCGGCCAGCGCCAGCGGCCCCAGCGGGTGATTCATGCCCAGCTTCATCACCGTGTCAATCGCCTCGGCCGTACCCACGCCCTCCATTAGTGCATAGACGGCCTCATTGATCATCGGGCACAGGATGCGGTTGGAGATAAAACCGGGATAATCCTGGGCCTCGACCGGCGTCTTGCCCAGCTTTTCCGAAAGGGCAACCACGGCGGCAGTCGTCTCGTCGGAGGTCTCTAGCCCGCGGATGACCTCGACCAGTTTCATCAGCGGTACCGGGTTCATAAAGTGCATACCGATGACCTTATCTGGCCGGACGGTGACGGCGCCCAGTTCGGTGAGCGAGATGGAGGATGTGTTGCTCGCCAGGATCACGTCCGGGCGGGTCAGGTCGTCCAGCTCGGCAAAGACCTTTTGCTTGATGTCAAGATTTTCTACTATGGCCTCGATGACCAAGTCAGCATCGCCAGCGGCGGCGATCTCGCCGGCGGTGCTGATGTTCCCCAGCGCTGCCTCCCGCTGCTCGTCGCTCAAGCGGCCCTTGTCGTGCAGCTTTTCCACCGATTTATTGATCGAGGCCGTCGCCCGCTCCAGTTGCTCCGGCGCGACGTCAATGAGAGTGACTTGGTGGCCATAGGCAGCGCAGACCTGAGCGATGCCATTGCCCATCGTGCCCGCGCCGATTACGGCGATGTGGTTGATATCCATTCTGGTTCCTCCTTCCATTGCTGAGAAACCAGGTTTTTCAGTAAGCGAAGCGACAAAACCTGGTTTCTTCTACTCTAGTTCAATCGCCAGCGCCACAGCCTCACCGCCGCCCAGGCAGAGCGTAGCCAGGCCGCGCTCGAGACCCCGCTGGCGCAGGGCGTAAATGAGCGTGACCAGTACGCGCGCGCCGGAGCAGCCGATGGGGTGGCCCAAGGCGATGGCTCCGCCGTTGACGTTGACCTTGTCCCAATCCAGCCCCAACTCGCGCCCGTCGGCCAGGCATTGAGCGGCAAAGGCTTCGTTCATCTCGACCAGGTCGTAATCGTCCACGCTGGTACCGGTCTTGACCAGCAACTTGCGCACGGCAAAGATAGGGGCGGTAAAGACTTTGAGCGGCTCGACCGCCGCCTGGTCGTAGGCCACGACGCGGGCCAACGGCCGGACGCCCAATTCATCGGCTCTCGCGCGGCTCATCACCACCGTCGCGGCGGCCCCATCGGTGATGCCGGGGGAGTTGCCAGCGGTGACGATGCCGTCGGGGTCAAAGGCCGGCCGCAGACAGGCCAGCTTTTCCAGGCTGGTGTCACGGCGGGGAACCTCGTCGGTATCAAAGATGAGCGGGTCTCCCTTGCGCTGTGGCACCTCGACGGGGACGATCTCGTCCTCAAAGCGGCCCGCGTCAATGGCGGCGACGGCCTTCACCTGGCTGTTGTAAGCGTACTCGTCAAGTTCCTCCCGCGTCAGGCCGTACTCGCGGGCGATCCACTCGGCGCTGTTGCCCATGTGGTGATTCTCAAAGGCGCACCACAGCCCGTCGTGAACCATCGCATCCACCAGTTTACCGTCGCCCAACCGGTAGCCAAAACGGGCCTGGGGGAGCATATAAGGCCCGTTGTTCATACTCTCCATTCCCCCAGCGACAAAGACGTCGCCATCGCCGGTCGCGATCATCGCCGCAGCCAGCATCACTGTTTTGAGGCCAGAGCCGCAGATCTTGTTGATGGTGGTCGCGCCGACGGTGGGAGGCAGTCCGGCCTTGATAGCCGCCTGACGGGCGGGAGCCTGCCCCTGACCGGCCAGCACCACGTTGCCCATCAGTGCCTCATCAATCGAGGCCGGTTCCACTCCAGCCCGCTCGACGGCGGCGCGGACGGCCACTGCCCCCAGGTCGGAGGCAGAGAGGGATGCCAGCGCGCCCTTGAACCCTCCGATGGGGGTGCGGACAGCGGAAACAATAACAGCTTCACGGGAATTGTTGGACATACTGTTTCCTCCTATGACTGATTTCACTACCGGACACTTTTTCAAAGAGGCCAAAATCAGTTACACAGAGAGCGCAGAGAAAGCGAATGAACGGCATCCGGCAGAGATACACTGAGATGTTGAAAATTGGATAATTTGACAAAAGAGTTGCTTCGTACTGGCAAATTCTTTCAAAGAATCTCTGTGCGTCTCTGTGAATCCTCCGTGAATCTCTGTGTGACAAAAACTTGGCAAAAGTGTCCGGTAGAGAATGACTGATTGCTATTTGCTCGTTGCACTCATCCGCTCAAAAAGCGGTTGCAGCCGCTCGTAGGTCTGATCCATCCACTCTGGGATGATGCGCGTCTGGCCCAGCGTGGTCATATAGTTAGTGTCCCCATTCCAACGAGGGACGATGTGGAGGTGGATGTGCCCGGCGATCCCGGCCCCGGCCGTCTCACCGATGTTCATCCCCACGTTAAACCCCTGGGGGTCATAGGCCTCTCGCAACACCCGCAGGCTGAGTTGGGTCAGTGTCATCAGTTCAGTCAGCGTTTCTGCGCCAAAATCCTCCAACGTCGCCGCGTGGCGGTAGGGGACGATCATCAGGTGGCCGTTGGTGTAGGGGAAGCGATTGAGGATCACATAGCACAGCCGGCCACGATAGACAATGTGTGCTTTAGCATCCTCCAACTGAGGCTTGGCGCAGAAAAGGCAGCCCTCCGGCAAACGTTCCTCGCCCCGGAGATACGGCATCCGCCACGGAGTCCATAGATGGGCCATTGTTGCCCGATTGTACATCAAATCGCCATTGCTGGCAATTGCCGCAACGTGTACAACTCGCAGTTGACAACTCTGGATATTTGCGTTATCCTCCCTCCGGCAAGTCCGCAAGTTACATCATTTAGTCAGGAAGGTCTATGCTCAAACAGCTTGTTCACAACGGTATCATGGTAACTCAGCCCCAGTTGCCCTCTCACCTCGAGCTCACGATTCGCGGTGAGCGCAGAGAGCTATCTCCCAAACAGATGGAGATGGCGCTGGCCTGGGCCAAGAAACAGGGCACTCCTTACGTGGGGGACTCGACGTTCGCCCGCAACTTTATGCGGGATTTTAGCGCCGCGCTGGACATCGCCCCGCCGTTGAAAGTAGATGAAGTGGATTTCGGCTCGGCTCTGGCGATCGTGCAAACCGAGCGGGCCGCCAGAGAACGGTTGACCAAAGAGGAGCGCAAAGCGCTGGCGGCCCAACGCAAAGCCAAGCGGGAAGAGATCAAAGAGCAGTATGGCTATGCCATCGTGGATGGCGAGCGCGTCGAGGTCGCCAATTACGTCGCCGAGCCTAGCAGCATCTTTATGGGGCGCGGCAAGCATCCCCTGCGCGGCAAGTGGAAGGAAGGCCCTCGGCAAAGCGACGTCACGCTGAACCTGAGCCCCGATGCCCCCCACCCTCCCGGCGACTGGGCCAAGCGCGTGTGGCAGCCAGAGTCATTTTGGGTGGCGCGCTGGAAGGACAAACTCTCCGGCAAGCTCAAGTACGTCTGGTTGAGCGATAGCGCCTCTGTGAAGCAAGAGCGAGAAGCCGCCAAATTCGACCAGGCCGTGGAATTAGGTGAGAATTTGGCTCAAGTTCGAGCGCACATTGAGCAAGGACTGGATGACCCAGACGCCAAACGACGGACTGTGGCGACAGCGTGCTATCTGATTGATGCCCTGTGCCTGCGCGTGGGAGACGAAAAAGGGGACGATGAAGCGGATACCGTGGGCGCGACCACGCTGCGCCCCGAGCACGTCACGCTGCACCCAGACGGCACAGCCGAGTTCAAGTTCCTGGGCAAAGACTCAGTGTTGTGGCATAAAAAGATCACACTACCCCCGGTAGTGCGGCGCAACCTGGAGGAACTCGTCCAGAAGGCCCGGCCATCCGGCAATAGCAAGCGCAACAAGGCGCAACTATTTCCAGGGATCGGAAGCAGCGACGTCAATGCCTACCTGTCCGAGGTTCTCCCTGTGCTGACCGCCAAGGTCTTTCGCACCCATCACGCCACCCAGGCCGTCCGAGATAGTCTGCTGGCTTTGGAGGTTGAGGCGAGCGATCCAGAATACAAAAAGTGGGCTGCGGCATCGCAGGCCAATCTCGAGGCCGCCAGGCTGTGCAACCATTACAAAAAAGCGCCGGCCAAATGGAAAGAGCGTCGCCAGCGAGCCAATGAGCGGTTGGAAAAGCAAAGAGAGCGAGTTGCGCTCCGTCGCGACCAAGTGCGCGAGGCCAAGGACGCCCTGGCCGAACTGAGACGCGAAGGTCGAGAAAAGAGAAAAGCCGCCAAGACCAAAGCCCAGCGCGACCGGCTGCGGGTCAGCTATGCTAAAAAGATAGAGCGGGCCAAAAAGAAGGTAGAGACCGCCGAGAGCAGACTGGCGCGCGCGCGGGTCGCTCGAGACAAAGCCAAGACCAAAGACACCATCGCCGTCAAAAAGCGCACCTGGAATCTGGGAACCAGCCTCAAGTCCTACATTGACCCTCGCGTCTTTTACGAGTGGGGAGAGCAGGTAGATTATGACGTTTTGGAGCGTTACTATCCCAAGGCTTTGCGGAGCAAGTTTGCCTGGGCGAGAGGGCAGGAACGGGCAGACGGTTCCACGGAGCGCCAAGATGAAGCCAGCTCTCAGAGGCAAACAAATTGAATCAGGCGCAGATTGAAGATGTGTTGAAGCCAACATCACTGTGGCGAAACCCAGTCTACCTGCCCATCACCGGCTCGACCAACGACGTGGCAAAGCGGTTGGCGGCCCGGGGCGCGCCGGAAGGAACGGTCGTGGTGGCCGACGAGCAAAGGGCCGGCCGGGGGCGAATGGAGCGACGCTGGCTGGCGCCCCCCGGTGCGTGCCTGCTCTGCTCTCTCCTCTTTCGTCCCCAGCTCCCCCCCACCCGCGCCAACCAGTTAACGATGCTCTGCTCCCTGGCGGCCGCCGACGCGGTCGTAAAAGTTGCAGGACTGCGAGTGACGCTAAAGTGGCCCAATGATCTAATCGTCAAACCCCAATCCCAATCCTGGAAAAAGCTGGCGGGGGTACTGACCGAGACTGGCGTGATGGGAAAGCGATTAGAGTTCACCGTCGTCGGAATCGGTCTCAACGTGAACGTACCACCAGAGATGTTACCCACTCTAGCCCCCGACGCTACCAGCATCCTGGCCGAGACGGGGCAGGAGGCGGACCGGGTGGCGCTGCTGGCGGCGCTGCTGGCGGGAGTGGAGGCCCGGTACGAGCGGCTGCAGGCGGGAGAAAGCCCCCATGCTGAATGGTCCGGCCGGCTGGCGACGTTGGGGCAGCGCGTGGAGGCCGCTACTTCCAAAGGCGCGCTCGCCGGCGTGGCCGAGTCTGTGGACGAGAACGGCGCGCTTCTACTGCGCGCGTCCGACGGCCGGCTGCACCGACTGCTGGCGGGGGACGTGACGCTCTCTGCTAAGCCTATATTTCGCATCCTGACGCAGCCTATTTGTGTCTTTTTCAAAAAGCGGGGAAAGAAACCAGGTTTTTTCTGAAAAACCTGGTTTCTCACTGACCCAGACGGCGAATCTGCCCAAATTGGGTTTGGAAGAACAAAGTGTCAAGCCCCAAATCAAGCTGTCCAGAGGTGCGGAAAATAGGCTAAGAAACAGCTTTTTGGAAAAACCCAAAACCCCGCCCTCGCTGTTTCTCGTAAAATGAAGGACACCATAGGGGTTTTGGGCGCTCACAACGGGATATTCCCGTGCTTTTTGGGCGGATTAGAGTCCCGCTTGTTCTGCAACATCTTGAGCGCCTCGATCAGGCGCGGACGGGTCTCGCGCGGCTCGATCACATCGTCAATATAGCCCCGCGCCGCCGCGACGTAGGGATTGGCGAACTGGTCGCGGTACTCTTGCGCCAGCCGCGCGTGTTCTTCCCCTGGATCATCGGCGGCGGCCAGTTCCTTACGAAAGACAATGTTCACCGCCCCATCCGGCCCCATCACCGCGATCTCGGCTGTGGGCCAGGCGTAGGAAATATCACCCCGGATGTGCTTGGAACTCATCACGTCGTAGGCCCCGCCATAGGCCTTGCGGGTGATGATGGTGATCTTTGGCACCGTCGCCTCGCAGTAGGCATAGAGCAACTTGGCCCCGTTGCGGATGATGCCGCCGTGCTCCTGCGCCACACCGGGCAGGAACCCCGGCACGTCCTCGAAAGTGACGATGGGGATGTTGAAGCAATCGCAGAAACGCACAAAGCGGGCGGCTTTGATGGACGCATTGATGTCCAGCACCCCGGCTATGACCTGCGGCTGCTGGGCCACGATGCCCACGCTAAAGCCGCCCAGCCGGGCAAAACCGATCACGATATTCTGCGCCCAATGGCGATGCACCTCCAAGAAAACCCCGTCGTCCGCCACCCGGCGGATGACCTCCTTCATATCGTAGGGTTTGTTCGGATTGTCGGGCACGATGGTGTTCAGCGTTTCGTCTAGGCGGTCAGAAGGATCGTCACTGGGCACAAAGGGCGGGTCCTCCATATTGTTCTGCGGCATATAGCTCAACAAGCCGCGCGTCAATTGCAGGCAATCCTCCTCGTTCTCGGCGGCAAAGTGGGCCACTCCGCTCTTGGTGTTGTGCGTCATCGCGCCGCCCAACTCCTCGGAGGTGACCTCCTCCCGAGTCACCGTCTTGACCACCTCCGGCCCGGTGATGTGCATAAAGCTGGTTTCTTTGACCATGAGAGTGAAATCGGTCATCGCCGGTGAGTAGACCGCGCCGCCGGCGCACGGGCCGAGGATGGCACTGATCTGGGGCACCACGCCGCTGGCCATGACGTTGCGCAAAAAGACGTAGGCGTAGGCCGCCAGACTGACCACTCCCTCCTGGATACGCGCCCCGCCGGAATCGTTCAGGCCGATGACGGGCGCGCCATTCTTCATCGCCAGGTCCATCACCTTGCACACCTTTTCGGCGTGTACCTCGCCCAACGAGCCGCCAAAGACGGTGAAATCCTGCGAAAAGACGTACACCAGCCGGTCGTCAATCGTGCCCCAACCGGTGACCACGCTATCGGAGAGAAATTTCTTTTCCTCCATGCCAAAACCGACAGTGCGATGGGTGACGAACATGTCCATCTCGCGGAAGGAGCCGGGATCGAGCAGTTTTTCGATCCGCTCCCGCGCCGTCAGCTTGCCCTTGGCGTGCTGGCGCTCGACCCGCTTCTCGCCGCCTCCTAGCTGGGCTTTCTCTCTCATGTCGCGCAGTTGTTGGATTTTGGGATCAACGGTCATAATTTCCTCCTGGTGGTGTAGGGGCGTAAATGTAGGGGCGTAGCGACGCTGCGCCCCTACTATTTTAGATATAATTCAACTCTTTCGCCGCGTGCGTCAACTCGTCGCGGAACTGGGGGGCAGCGATATTGATCAACTCCTGCGCCCGCTGGCGGATCGTCTTGCCGTAGAGATTCGCCACTCCGTATTCTGTCACTATGTAGTGGACGTGATAGCGGCTGGTGACGACCCCCGCCCCCTGCTTGAGCATGGGCGCGATACGGCTCACTGTCCCGCCCCTGGCGGTGGCGGGCAACGCGATGATGGGCACACCCCCCTCGGAACGAGACGCCCCGTAGATAAAGTCCAGTTGGCCGCCCACACCGCTATAGAGCTTGGGGCCGATAGAATCAGCGCACACCTGCCCTGTCAGGTCTACCTCGATGGCCGAATTGATCGCCACCTGCCGGTAGTTCTGGGCGATGATAAAGGGATCATTGATGTATTCGCTACGACGCAGTTCGATGAGTGGATTATCGTGCGCCCACTCGTATATCCGATTGGTGCCGATCATGAAACCGGCCGTGATTTTGCCGGGGTTCAACGTCTTGCGCGCATTGGTGATCACACCGGCCTCCACCATATCAATCACACTATCCGAGAACAACTCAGTGTGGACTCCCAAGTCGCGCTTGTCTTGCAAAAAGTTGAGCACGGCGTCGGGGATGGCGCCGATACCCATCTGCATTGTGGCCCCATCGGGGATCAGTTCGGCGATGTGTTGGCCGATCTTGGCGTGCACGTCGGAAAGACCGCCCTCCGACATTGGCAGTTCCATCAAATCATAATCCACCGGCACGATATAGTCCAACCGGCTGACGTGGATGAAAGAATCGCCCAGGCAGCGCGGCATATTCTCGTTCAGTTCGGCGATGATGATCCGGGCCGATTCGGCCGGCGTTTTGGTCAGACCGGTCTCGATGCCATAGGAGCAAAAGCCGTGCTCGTCGGGCGGCGAAAGGTGAACAAAAGCGACGTCCAACGGCAGAATGTTCTCTTTGAAAAGTAACGTGAACTCGGAAAGAAGCACAGGGGTGAAATCGGCTCGCCCCTCCTGCACCGCCTGACGCACGTTGGGGCCGATAAAGAGAGAATTGGCGCGAATATGCCCCTCCATCTCTGGCGCGACGTAATCGCTCGACCCAATGGTGAGAGCGTGGCAAATCTCGATGTTCTCCAACTCGGGAGCGCGCTTGACCAATGCCTCCAGCAGCACCTTGGGCACACTGCAATTGCCGGTGAGAAAAATGCGGTCCCCCGACTTGACGCCCTTTCGTATCGCCTCTTTGGCGGTGGTGACTCGACTCTCGTAAGCTTTCATCCAACTCATCGGCTACTCTCCTGTCCCGGCATAAAAAATCGCAGACAAAGCCTCGTTCACGATCTCGCCGTCCTTTGTAGCGACTCCGCGAGCCAGGGCCGGCAGATCTTTCAACGCCTGCTCTATTCCCGCCTCGGCGATGCGGCGAATGTAGGGCCAGACGGCGTTGTTAAAGGCATGAGTGGCCGTGCGGGGAACCGCGCCGGGCACATTGGGGACGCAGAAATGCACCACTCCCTCTTCGATGAATATGGGATCGCGCAGAGTGGTGAGCCGGCTGGTCTCCACGCAACCGCCCTGGTCAATGCTAAAGTCCATAATGACGGCGCCCCTCTTCATCGAACGCACCATCTCGCGGGTAACAACGATGGGCGCCCTGGCTCCCGGCGTCAGCACCGCGCCGATCAGCGCTTCAGCAAAGCGGGCCACGCGGGCAACGTTGAACGGATAAGCAACCATCGTAGTGACACGACCATTGAACTCCTGATCTATCTGGCGCAATCTCTCCAAGTTGCGGTCAAGGACAAACACGTTGGCCCCCAGCCCTAAAAATGTCCGCGCCGCGTTGATACCCAGCACGCCGCCCCCCAGGATGGCGACTCGGGCCGCCGGGATTCCCGGTACTCCGCTCAAGAGCACGCCCCTGCCACCGTGATCGCTTTGCAGGAAAGTAGAGGCCAGTTGCGGGGACATACGCCCGGCCACCTCGCTCATCGTGCGCAGCACCGGCAGCGTCCCATCCTCCTCCTGAATAGTCTCGTAGGCTATGGCGGTGACGCGCTTTTCCAGTAGCACCTCGACCTTGTGACGGCGGGCGGCGGGCAAGTGCATAAAGCTGGCGACAATCTGTTCCTCACGGAGCCAGTCCAGTTCATCCTCAGTTGGCCGCATAGCCTTGAGCAGCATATCGGCCCGGCCATAGACCTCCTCGCCAGAATAGACGATGCGCCCGCCCGCTCGCTCGTAATGGTAATCGGTGAATCCGGCTCCCAACCCGGCCTCTTTCTCGACGTAACAAGTGTGACCGGCGCGCGTGAGCAGTTCTACCCCGTGCGGGGTCAACCCTACCCGCCGTTCCAAATCTCTGCGTTCCTGTGGAATACCGATGTTCATGTTTCACTTCCTCCTCGTTCAGATATAGGACGTACCAGAAGCACGGGGCTGTGCGCCCCCTGTAACACTTTTCTCGCTACGTTTCCGTATACCCAGCGACTTGTGCCAGAAAGTCCATGTGTCGTCATACAGATCAGGTCCGCCTTGACCTCGGCAGCATAGACCAGGATTTCGTCGGCCGGCGAACCCTGCCGGATGGCGATATGCACCGCCGCTCCCCGATCGCGCAGCGCGTTGGCCACGCTTCGCAGGTAGACCCGCAACTGAACCTCGGCGTGGTGGAGCGCCGTCGTGGCGAGCTGCATTCCGGGCGGGTAGCTCGTCAAAAGCGCCACCGTGCGATCCCCCAACCCGGTCGTCAGAACCGAGCTGAGAAAGATGCGCGTGCGGTTGGGGCGGATGAGGGCTTTCACGTAGGGCAACACCTGCTCGGCCAATTCAGAACCATCAAGCGGTACCAAGATGCCCTGATACGGTAGGGGCGCGGTTACCGCGCCCCTACCGCCAGCCCGCACCAGCAGCACGGGGCACGAAGCCCCGCGCAGCAACCGGTCGGCCACGCTGCCAAAGACCCAGCGGCTGATGCCAGAGCGCCCGTGAGTAGACGTGGCGATCAAATCCGCGCTCACCTCATCTGCAAAGGCGAGGATTGCGTCGGCCGGCCGTCCAAAACGCACACCGATCCACACGTCGGCGGTGACTGTCTTCAACTTCTCCGCCACGGCCCGCAAGTATTCCATCAGTTCCCGCATGACGCCCGGCAAATCATCCGGCATAGTGGCAGAGACAGGTTGTATATCCACGGCGGACGGCGTCGTTCTCCTCAACAGCGGGGAAATTGAGAGCAAATAGACCCGGCTCTCGCGGCCGCGAATCACCTCCGCCAGGTGCGGCAGCACGCCCTCGGCCAGTTCTGATCCATCTAGGGGGACAACAATTTTGTCGAACATTGAACGTAATGCGTGATTCTAGCCAGGTAAGCGCTGACGCAATTTGCGCCACCAATGAGTTATGCGTTTTGGCAAGGATGTATCACACAGGTCGAGCAACTCGGGCAGGCGCTGGCGCGCGGCTTTTTTGCCAGCTTTAATGCCCATATCCACCTGATCCAGGTCGAAAAGCCCCACTCCCTTCAACTTTACCTCGATCATCAGGTCAGGCGGCGACTCCCGCATACGTTGTTCGACCAGCCTGCGGCTTGTGATGCCGCTGCTGCGCTCCGCCACTTCTATGATCGACGACCAAGGGGCGCGGCGCAGCGCCATGCGAACGATGGCCTCCGCGCCGCTCCCGGCTGGCGGAGATTCGGTCCCTATCTCGCCAGAGAGATCGCGCATGGTATGCACTGCGATAACCCGGTCGGCCCCCATCCGCCGTGCGACGTCAAAAGGCACGTTGTTGAGCACCCCGCCATCCACCAACAGGCGGCCCTGCCAGCGCGCGGGAGAAAAGACAACGGGCACAGCCGAAGTCGCCAGCAGCCCCTCGACAACCAGCCCTTCGCGGATGACAACCTCCTCGCCCGTCTCCAGGTCCACCGCGACGAGCGCCAGGGGTAGCTCTAACTGGTCAAAGGTCAAGTCGCCACCCAGCGCCTCTCGCAACCGGCCGGCTATCTTGCCCTGGCCCAGCAGGCCCAGACCTGTACGGTCTCGTTGAGCAATATCCAGCAACCGCAAGGAGCGAAAGAGCTGCTCGATTTCAGCAGGCGAGTGGCCGGCAGCGTAGGCAGCGGCCACGATCCCACCCATGCTAGTTCCGGCCAACACGTGTATGGGAATCTGGGCCTCCTCCAACACCTGAAGCACGCCGACGTGGGCAATGCCCCTGGCCCCGCCGCCGCTCAACGCCAAACCGATTTGGATGGTCACTCTGTTCTCCCGATCTTGTGACGCCCAAAGGGACAAGTACAACTATGCGCGAACGCCCCCTGCCACGCCATTCCGCGTCTAAAGATGCCCCGCTCCTCACACAGCGGGGAACGTATCACTGTCAAGTTATTGAGGCCAATCTAACGTAGGCACAGGGTGCAGGGTGCTCGTAGCCTCTAAACTGAATGGCTGCTTCACAGTTGGCCTTATCAACTCGATGACTGCTTGCAACTCCTGTGCGGCCTCGATCAGACTTGGATTACCGCTTGCTTCCAACTCCTCCCGGGCTGCAATGAGATAGATGCGTACGTCGGTGGGATGGGTGTCCGGCTCCAGCGCTGCGCTTAGCCACATCACTGACTTGGGCGCCATCCCGCTGGCTTTCACCTCGTCCAGTATTGCTTCGACGCGGGCGCGGGCCTCGGAATCTAACTCCTGATCCGTTCCATAGGCGTACCACCACGAGCCTTGAGCAAAGGGCAAGACAATAATGCCGATAGCAGCATGGCCAGAAACATCGCCAGCACAGTGATGATAACGCGCCATCTCTGCCGCCGGGGCGAGGTGACGGAACCGACAAAACTTTGTGCACCACTTGCCCAACTCATCGAACGTTCCTCCCAACCCGACTGTGGGGCGGGTTTCTTGCCCACTACCATGGTCACAAATCAGTTACCAATCAGCGCTGCACCCCTGTCCATTGCCTCATAGTTCAACCCCAACAACTTGTGGTGCCGCTCCGGCAAATGATCCTGCAACGCCTGCTTCACTGCCTCCAACGATACAACCCCCGTGGCCTCCACCAACGCGCTCAAGCAAATGACATTCGCCATCCGAGCGTTCCCTAGTTCAATCGCCATGTCGGTGGCGGGAATATAGATGACGCGGATATCGTCTCGCTCGCTCTTTTGCGGGATCAAAGAACTGTTGACCACCAATACGCCCCCCGGCTTGATCGCCGGCTCGAACGCCTCCATCGAAGGGATATTGAGCACGATAGCCGCGCTGGGCCGCCGCACCAGCGGCGCACCGATCTCCTTACCGGCCACGATGACGGTACAACGAGCCTTGCCGCCTCGCATCTCTGGGCCGTAGGAGGGAAACCAGGTCACGTGATTGCCGCTATCCATCGCGGCGTAGGCCAGCAGTTGGCCGGCAAAGAGCGTTCCCTGCCCGCCAAAACCAGAAATGACGATCTCTTGCTGCATCTTGCCTCCTACATCTTGCATCGCTATTTCCCCTCCTTCAGTGCTCGCGCGCCGTCGCTCATCTTTGTATCGCCCAACGGAAAATAAGCTACCATGTGCTCTTTGGCCCAATCTAGCGCATCTTCCGGCCCCAGATGCCAGTTGGTGGGACAGGTAGAGATGATCTCAACCATCGAAAAGCCCAAGCCGTCCAGTTGAGTCTGGAACGCCAGTTTGATCGCTTTCTTGGCGCGGCGGATACCGCGCGTATCCAACACCGCTTGGCGGGTGACGTAGGCGGCGCCGGGGAGTGAGCCGAGTAATTCCGCCATTCGCATAGGAAAACCGGCCGTCTCCACGTCTCGCCCGGTGGGAGAGGATGTGGTCACCTGTCCGGGCAGCGTGGTCGGAGCCATCTGCCCGCCCGTCATGCCATAGATGGCGTTATTGACAAAGATAGTGGTGAACATCTCGCCCCGATTGGCCGCGTAGACGATCTCGGCGATGCCGATGGAGGCCAGGTCGCCGTCGCCCTGATAAGTAAAAACCACCTTGTCCGGGCTGACGCGCTTGAGACCGGTCGCCATGGCCGGAGCGCGCCCGTGGGCCGCCTCTGCCATGTCCACGTCAAAGTAATAGTAGGCCAGCACGGAGCAGCCCACCGGAGCGATACCGATGGTATTCTCCCTCACGCCCAGTTCATCCAGCACCTCGGCGATGAGGCGATGAATGGTACCGTGGGTGCAGCCGGGGCAATAGTGAGTGTAGGCCGGGGTCAGGCTCTCCGGATACCCGTAGACCTGTTCCATATCAGCAGGAATATCAACGCTTGCCATTATTCAACCTCCTCGCCGCCAACTTGAGCGGCTAGTTTTTCCAGTTCGGGCAAGATGTCGTCGGGCAGTGGAACGATGCCGCCCGTCCGCCCGTAGAACTGCACCGGGCAGACTCCCTCGACCGCCAGCCGTACATCCTCGACCATCTGTCCGGCGTTCATCTCCACCGTCAGGATGCCTTTTACCTGCCCGGCCAGTTCAGCGATGCGGTCGCTGGGAAAGGGCCAGAGAGTGATGGGCCGCAAAAGCCCCACTTTTATCCCCTGCTCCCGCGCCTCGCGCACCACCGTCTGGCAAACGCGGCCCATGGTGCCAAATGCGATCAGCAGCAGGTCGGCGTCCTCGGTGCTATATTCTTTCCAGCGCACCTCGTTCGCGGCGATCTCTTTGAGCTTGGCCTGCAAGCGCAGGTTGACCTCCTCCATCTTTTCCGCCCCCAGGTAGAGCGAGGTGATAATGTTGTGCTCCCGTCCTTTGGCGCCAGTGAGCGCCCAGGAGGCTCGCTCCTCCGCCAGGCGGACGGGGCGCATGGGGGGCATCTCGGCCGGTTCCATCATCTGGCCGATAGAGCCATCGGCGACGATGATGACGATGGTGCGGTACTTGTCCGCCAAATCAAAGGCCAGCACCACCAGGTCAATCGCCTCTTGGATGCTGGCCGGGGCCAGGGCGATCATGTGATAATCGCCGTGCCCGGCCGATTTGACCGTCTGAAAGTAATCTCCCTGCGCGGGTTGGACGTTGCCCAGGCCCGGCCCGCCGCGCATAATGTTGGTGATGACGGCCGGCACCTCGGAGCAGGCGATGTAAGAGATACCCTCTTGCATCAGACTGACGCCTGGGCTGGAGGATGAGGTCATCACCCGCGCCCCGGCGCAGGCCGCGCCGTAGACCATGTTGATTGACGCGACCTCGCTCTCGGCCTGCAAAAAGACGCGCCCTTCCTCCGGCATGCGTTTGGAAAAGTGCTCCAACACCTCCGTCTGGGGCGTGATAGGGTAGCCGTAAAAGGCCTCGACCCCCGCGCGGATAGCCGCCTCGGCAATGGCCGCGTTTCCTTCCCATAGTTCCTTTGCCATTCTTCATCCCTCCTATGCTGCAGCGGCGGCCCGTTTAGGGTGTCGCTTTTGGCGATACACAGTAAAAACCACGTCGGGGCAGATTGTGGCGCACATGGCGCAGCCGGTACACGCTTTGGGGTCCGTCACCTCGACGGGCCGGTACCCCTTGGCGTTGAACCGCCCCTCCGCCAATTGGAGAATCTCTGCCGGGCAGACAGTCACACACAATCCGCATCCCTTACAGCGATCCTCATCAATGACGATCATACCTTTTGCCTTTGCCATATTCCTCCTTTGTCAAGAGATTTGCTGTGAGCGGATCACAAGAACAGTACGCCGAATGGGGGGTTTACCCACACTCGCCGGGCAGTCAACATCCCCATGATACCCTTTTCTTGCCCAGTTGTAAAGTGACGAGTGTCACAAAACAGAGAGGCGGCCTGTCGCACTCACGATCCTCCATTCCGTCGTCATGCCGTCCGCCAAACGGATGAGAGGCGTAGCGCAACCGTCCAGCCAGGGAGCACAAGCCGATGTAGAATGAGGAGCGGTACAGGAGGCGTAAATGACAAAATCAAAGAGTAATTGGCTCGGGAAACTCACATCGGCGTTGGTGCTTTTATACACGGTAGCGATAATAGGCTGGGCCATCGCGCACAAGCTCGTCGGCGATGGGTTCTGGCTGCTGGCGCTGGCCAACGGGTTTACTATCTATCTGTTCGCGCCACTGCCACTGGCGGCGCTTTTGGCCGCGCTGTCCCGGCGCCGCGCGACGTGGGTCGCATTGTTGGCTCCTGTGTTATTGTTTTTCAACCTGTTCGGCGCAGACTTGACGCCCTCATCGTCCATCGCCCACGCAGGAACCAAAAACCCTACTCTGACCGTAATGACCTACAACGTGCTCTACACCAACACCGACGCCGCCCCTATCGCTGCCAGCGTCACCGCCGCCGGCCCTGACCTGATCGCCTTCCAGGAACTCACACCCTTGCTGGCGCGACAACTAGAGCGAGAGATCGGCGCGCGCTACCCCTACCGCACCCCGCTCCACCCCGCCGCTTGCCACGCCGAAGTCGCCGTCTGGAGTCGCTATCCGCTCCAGGTCGAGAGCGTGGACGAGGAAATTGTCTGCCGCGTGCGCCCGGTCGTGGTGGAGGTAGAAAATCTGCGCGCGCGGGTGGTGAACGTACACGCCTGGTCCTACACCTCACTCGACCGGGAGAGCGTGGAACGCGGCTTCCACTGGCGGCAGGAGCAGATCGAGTGGGTGCTCAACACAGTTGAGGGCAAGCCGGAACCGCTCATTCTGCTGGGCGACCTGAACTCGACGCCGATGCACGAGGTCTACCACACCCTATCAACTTTTGAAAACGGTCATTCCGATAGCGCGCACCTGGAAGATAGTTTCCGCGAGGCCGGCTGGGGACTGGGACACACCTTTCCCGCGACGGGCGGGCGCGCCTGGGGTATTCCGCATCCTGGCCGGCTGGTGCGCATCGACCACATCTTTCACTCCGACGATTGGCAAGCGGAGGCCGCCTGGGTGGGAGAATGGGATGGTCAATCCGACCACCGGGCCATCGTCGCCCGGCTGAGATTGCCAAGTCCCTAATGGTTCCCGACCGCCGCTACTGCCTCCGACCACCGAGCATCCCCCCGCCGACGATAGGCGGCTACTATAGCAACTCCTAAGCCTATATTTCGCAYCCTGRCGCAGCCTATTTGTGTCTTTTTCAAAAAGCGGGGAARGAAACCAGGTTTTTTCTGAAAAACCTGGTTTCTCACTGANCCAGACGGCGAATCTGCCCAAATTGGGTTTGGAAGAACAAAGTGTCAAGCCCCAAATCAAGCTGTCCAGAGGTGCGGAAAATAGGCTCAATAGCACGGTGGTACGTTTCTGATTCTGGCGTTTTCTGTGGTTGAGCATCCTGAGTAGCGCGAACAGCGTGAGTGCGTATCGAAGGGTGCGATTTTACAACTACGGTATTCTTCGCACCCCCTTCGACAGGCTCGGGACTCGGCTTCGATACGGCGTATCATCTCAATAATCCGGGGCACGAATCTGTAGAGCGGGTTTCTTCCCCGCAACTCGGTGGCTAAACCGCAGATACACGCGGATAAACGCCGATAATTTCCAAAATCCGTTTTTCATCGGCGGTTGAAGGTACCACTCGGCCAGCGCGATTGGAAATCGCGGCTACACGCCCCGGAATATTGAAAAGGTACGATACGGCCTTCGGCCTACTCAGGATGCTCCGCAGACTTCTGGTGATTACCCACATGTCAGAACACGAGGCAGTGACAGTGTTTTCTTTGAACCGCAAAGAGCGCGAAGGCCGCAAAGAAACCCCCTTTTTGATTCTCTTTGCGTGCTTCGCGGTAAGATGTGGGTAATCACCAGGTCAAAGGCCGCTTTCAGAGGCCTTTGATTTCGGTCAGTATGCTTTCGAGGTACGCCCGGTCAACGGTTCGGGTGCGTTGCACCGCCCGCCGCTTGTGCAGAATCTTGGGTATATGCAAGAGGCCCACCAATTGTCCCCGCAGTCTGGCCCGCGCTGCCTCCCCGCACCAGGCCCGTAGCGCCTTGACTGTGATACGCAGTTGTGCTCGCAGGATGGCCCGCCAGTGGATGCGCCAGAGGTCGCCGGGATAGTCCTTGGCCAGCAGGTAGATAAAGTTGCGTCCGTCGTAAAAGCTGGCGGTGACGCCTCCGCCGGTGGCGCTCAGTTTGTGGTAGACGACGGCGCGGGGGGCGTAGACGCAACGGTAGCCAGCCAATTGCGCCCGCCAGGCTAGGTCCACGTCCTCGCAGGAGAAGAAAAAGTCCTCGTCCAGCAGGCCGATCTGGCCCAGCATTTCCCGCCGGTAGGCCGCGCTGCCCCCGCAGGCGCTAAAGACGTACTCTTCACGGTCGTACTGGCCCTCGTCATGCTGCCACACGCCGCGATTGCCGGGGATACCGTCCACGCGGTAAAAGTCGCCTGCCGTGTGGAAGGTGTCGCGCCGGTCAAAGAGCAACATCTTGGAGGCGATCAGTCCTGCCTCCGGGTGACGCTCAAAGGCGGCGATGATCTCTTCCAGCCAGTGTGGGTCGGCCTCGGCGTCGTTGTTCAGCAGGAGGATGATCTCGCCCCGCGCGGCCTGTATCCCGGCGTTGCACGCGCCGGCAAAGCCCCGGTTCTCGCCCAGCGGCAGCACGCGCACCCAGGCATAATCGCTCAGCAGTTCCAGTGAGCCGTCGGTTGAGCCGTTATCGGCGACGATGACCTCGACGCGCGGGTGGGTCTGGTGACGCAAGCTCTCTAGGCAGGTGGGGAGATGGTGGGCCGCGTTCCAGTGGGGGATGATGACGGAAACGAGATTTGGAGATTGGGGATTTGAGATTGGAGATCTGCTCATTGGGATTTTTTTAGATACTCCGTCAGGGCCTTTTGCCAGGGACGCAGTTCGATGCCCAGCGCAGCAGCGGCGGTGTTGGCGAGCGGCGCGAAGCGGGGCGGGGTGGAGGCGCGCTCGAAATCGTCCAGGCTGATGGGTTCGACTGGAACGTGCTCCCGTCCGCTGATACGCAGCACCTCACGGACGAACTCGTAGCGGGAGCAGTGGCCGGCGTTGACCAGGTGGTAGATGCCGTAGGCTTGGGTTTGGATCAGTGCCGCAATCGCCGCCGCCAGGTCGGGCGCGTAGGTGGGATTGCCGATCTCGTCTGCGACCACCTTGAGCGCGCCGCCTTGTGCTGAGCTTGTCGAAGCATCGTCGGCCAATTGGATGATGCGGTTGGGGTTGGAGAAATTGCGCCCGCCAGGGGCGTAGAGCCAGGCGGTGCGGGCGATGTAAAAGCGATTCAACAGATGGCGCACGAACCACTCGCCGGCCGCCTTCGAGCGGGCGTAGGGGTTGATGGGGTGGGGCGGGTCCCACTCGCGATATGGTTCCGTTGCCTCACCGTCAAAGACCTCGTTGGTGCTGATATAGACCAGCGCCGCGTCGCAGGCAGCGCAGGCCAGGGCGACGTTCTGCGTGCCCAGCGTGTTGGAGCGGTAGGCTTGCTCTGGATCGCGGGCGCAGCCATCCACGTTTGTCCAGGCAGCGGCGTGAATCACCACGTCGGGCGCAAATTCGGCCACTGCCGCGCCGATGGCTGCCCGGTCGGTGACGTCCAGCTCCGGCAGGTCGCAGCCGGAGAGGGTGTGGTCGGCCAGTGGTTCGTAGAGCGCGCGGCCCAGTTGTCCTTTACAGCCGGTGATGAAAATGCGCATAGTGAACTCCCTGTAAGGTGGTTTTGCTGACCGTCGTTGTCATATTGCAGGAACTAGCGTAGGTAAATAGCTTGTTAGCGCCCAAAACCCCTATGGTGTCCTTCATTTTACGAGAAACAGCGAGGGCGGGGTTTTGGGTTTTTCCAAAGAGCTGTTTCTTAGCAGTAATACGCTTGACATATTCGCTTTACGATGCTATGATATATCCAACATTCAGTAGGAGGTAAGACGATGCAAGCAGTTGCTGCCAAAATCAGCGCCAAGTATCAAGTTGTGATCCCCAAGCTTGTGCGGGAGTCGCTACAACTCCAGCCGCGCAGCACTCTGCTGTTCCTGCTTGATGGCGATACCGTCATCCTGCGCCCTCAGCCAGCCAGCTTTACCGAAACCACACGCGGACTGCATAAGGAACTATGGCCAGACCCGGATGCCTGGCTGGAAGAGGAGCGGGCCTCGTGGGAGGAGTAGAAAAGCTGCACCAGGCCGTATCCAGGCACAAGCTACTCGTGTTGGACACGATGGTCTTTTCCTATCACCTGTCCGACCATCCGCGTTATGCTCCTCTATCTGCTGTGGTTTTGGAAGCCGTCGAGTCTGGCAATGTTGTCGGCCTGACCACCACAATTACCCTGGCCGAGTTGCTGACTGTTCCGGCGCAAAGCGATGACCGGCGAGCGATGCAGGAGTACGAGCTTTACCTCGCCTATTTCCCTAACCTCCGTATTCTGCCCCTGGACACCTCCCTGGCACGTGAGGCAGCCTGGGTTCGAGCTGCCACCAGACTGCGGATGCCGGACGCGATTCAGATCGCGGCGGCGAGGCTATCTGGCGCGGACGGTATCGTCACCAATGACAGTCGCTGGGTGGGGCGAGTGGTGCAGCCCGCGCTTGTGCTGTTGGATGACTATGTGAACGTGAGCTGACTTTACAGTCATCTTATACATCAGCGAACAAGTCACTCTCTATTCTCTCACCCCGCCGGAACGGCGGCGCGGCGCGGTAGAAAGTCTCCGTGGACCGCAATCGCCGCACCAACCAGCGCGGCATCCGTCCCCAGAACGATCCCGGTCCCGCAAGTTGGCTGGCGTGACAGGCTCCCGCCCGCTGCTTGATTTCGTAATAGTCGCCGATGTCTATCCGCGTCGTGATCGGCAGTTCGTGCTCCAGCGCGGCTCGCAGGTTGACGTCTTTGTTTTTGCCTATCGCCTCTGGGTTCAGGCCAAATAGCGGCATCAAGCGCACCGCCCAGCGCAACATTGCTCGCGGAAGCGTGGAGAAGTAGAGCTTTTGCGGACGCTTGCTTTCCGGTAGCCGCTCAAAGGCGGCGACGGTGGCGCGATGCATAGCGATGTGGTCGGGGTGGCCGTAGCCGCCGAAGGGATCAAAGGTGAGCGCGACTTGTGGCCGCAGGCGACGTATCAGATCGGCGACTTGTTCCGCTAGCACATCCGAGTTGGCCTGGACGAGGGCGCGCGGATGCTGGTTGGCCGGGGAGCCGGCCATCCCCGAATCGCGGTAGCTCAGCAGATGTATCTCTTCCAGCCCCAGGATATCTGCCGCGCAGCGCAGTTCTTGCTCGCGCCGGCAGGCCAGGTCCCCGCACTCGCCCAGATCAGTGGGGTCGCTCTCACCTGCCTCACCCATCGTGGCGCAGATGAGGTGCACGGCCACGCCCTCGGCTCCGTATTTTGCCAGCGTGCCGCCGGGGCCGAAGGATTCGTCGTCGGGGTGAGCAAAGATGGCAAGTAGTGTTTTGGACATGGGGAGTCAGTAAATTGTTTGATCGCACCGTTCGCGGTAGCCACACGCCCGGCAGCGCCCCGGCTCGTCGTGATTGCGAGGCGCTTCCCTGCCGTCCAGGTCATCCCGCATATCGTCCAGCGTCGCCAACAGCTCCTCCTCCAATTCGGGCGTGTAGTCCACCTCGAAGGCGTGGTCGGCGTACCTGATGATACCATAGGGAGGCTGTCTCCCGTAACATTCCTCGACCAGCAGGCAGTAAGCGGCCAGTTGGAGGATGTGGGATGGATAAGGGTGGGTTGGGGCGCGACTCGATTTAATCTCGACGGGGATGACGTCGGCCCCATCGGCCACCAGGTAGTCGGGCTTGCCGGTGAGGAGGAATTCGCGTGAGAAGAGCGGACGTTCTAGCCGGTTCCAGCCGCCCGTGTCGGTATAGATCACGCGCCCTTGGGGTAAACCGCTGTTGGTTCGTCCGCGTCGCGCCAGCCAGAGCAGCAGCAGGCCCAACGCCAGCAGACCGAAAAACCACTTTGCCATTACCAACCTATCACCCACACAATTCCAATCACAGCCGCCAGCAGCAATACAACATACGCCAGGCGGTCTAGCCCAAGTGAGGTTCTCGCTCTCTGCCCGTGTCGCCAATGAGCGGCTTCCCCGTCCGCCATCTCTCGTTGATGAGTTGAGGGCAGCCCCTGCACGCTCCCCAGCCACCAGGCGTGGGCGCAATAGACGTATTGCCCAATCTCGCTGGCGCGGATGACGCGGTTGTGCTGTTCACTCACTCCCAATCCGTTCCTCAAAATCGCGTAGTGCGCGCAGCAACCGATCTTGGCGCAGACTGTTGGTCAGGTCGCCGCGCGTGCGCTTGATCACGCCGCGCAGTTGGTCCACGCGGCGACGCAACCCGCCGGTGATGGCGTCGGGAAAGTCAAAGGCGCCCAGCATATCGTAGATGTCGTCCATTGCTTCCATCAGCCGTTCGGCCTCGGCGGTGTCGCCGCGTCGCAATTCGTCCAGGCAGCGACGGCGCATCTCACTGGCCGCCTCGCACAGACCGTTCAGGTAGGCCGGGTAGGCCACTTTGAGCGGCTCCGGTTCTGGGATGGGGGCGCCTCGGGCCAGCGACAGCGTGGCGTGCGCCTCGACCAGTTCCTTCAGCGCATCTTGGGTGTAGCCGGCGTGCAACAGGTCGGGGTAGGGCGCGACGGTCTCGCGGATGCCATCGGCGACCTCGTTGGCCTGGGCCAGCAGTTCGCGGGCTGCGTCCCATTCGTCGCGGTGGCTGGCGCGGATAGCGGTGGCGCACAGCCGGATCAGCTCGCGCGAGCGGCGCAGCGCCTCGTCGCGGGCGCTGTTGCGAGACTCAAAGTTGTTTCGGATGCGTTCGGATATGGTTTCTAGTTGGTTCATATTTTGTTCCAGTGGGGTGTCACGACTTGGGAGGCCCGGGCGGTTTGACGGCGCCAAAGAATTGCTGTGCCAGATCGCCGCCGGTTGGCATTTTGATCTCGCCAAACTGGGCTTCGTATTTTTCCAGGTTTTCGCTCAATGCCCGCAATAAGAGTTTGGCGTGCAGCGGGGTGTTGATGATGCGGGCGTAGACTTTGGCCTGGGGGGTTTTGGGCAGCACGCGGGCAAAGTCAATGATGATCTCGGAGGCCGAATGGGTGATCAGGGCCAGGTTGGAGTAGGTGGCGTCCAGGTCGGGTGGGATTTGGACGTTGATTTGTCGGCGTTGTTGTGTTTTTTCCATCGCGAGACTCCTTTGGAGATAATGCGGATTCCATGACATCGAAAGTACAAGACAGACCGCCGCTTTCATAGCGGCGGTCGAGGCCGTGCCGCCGGTGTGGCTTCTGGGTGGCAGCAGCGAAGCTCAGGGATGACCTAGAAGGGAATCTCGTTCTCTCCTGCTGCCGGTGGAGGCGGCTCGTCGGGCACGTCAGGCCCCGCGCTTGTGTCGCCGCGCCCGCCGAGGAATCTGACGGTCGTTGCCGTGATCTCGAACGAGGCGCGTGCAGCTCCATCGTTCCCTGTCCAAACGCGCGGGTTGCCGTTTTCGTCGGGCTTTAGGCGACCCTCGATCAGTACGGGGCGGCCCTTTTGTAGATACTCGTTACAGAGTTCAGCCAATTGCCGCCAAGCGCTGACGCGGAACCAGATGGTCTCGTCCATCTTGGTGCCGTCGGGACGAGTCCATTTCCGGCTGGTCGCCACTGAAAAGTTGGTGACGGCGGTGCCGTCTTGGGTGTACCTCATTTCCGGATCCCGGCCCAGATACCCGGCAATGATGATCTTGTGATACATTGTAGCCTCCTTTTCTATTTGTGAGTGATTACCGGTTGCGCACGATATTATCTTACCCCGAAAGCCAGGCAAAGTCAAATGGAAAAAGCCCCCGTCGCGTGACGGGGGCTTACTCTTGCTGTTTTGGATAGGTCTCGGCTTACACCCAGCCGCGCAGCTTGCAGGCCTCGGCCACGCGGGCTACGGCCACGATGTAGGCGCCCATGCGGTTGTTGACCTTGTGCTGTTGCGCCGTTTCATGCACGGCGTGGAAGGCGGCAGTCATTTTCTTATCGAGCCGCTCGTAGACTGTTTCCACATCCCAGTAATAGTCGTAAGAGTTCTGCACCTGCTCAAAGTAGGAGACGGTCACGCCGCCGGCATTGCACAAAAAGTCGGGAATGACGTAGATGTTGTTCTTGGAGAGTATCTTGTCCGCCTCTGGCGTGGTGGGGCCGTTTGCCAATTCCGCCACGATTTTAGCCTGGATGTTGCCGGCGTTGGCAGCCGTGATCTGGTTCTCCATCGCTGCGGGGAAGAGCACGACCATGTCCAGTTCCAGCAGTTCGGCGTTGGTGATGCTCTTTGCGCCAGGGAAACCAATTACTGAACCGGTTTCTTTCTTGTGGGCGATGACGGCTTCAGGGTCGAGGCCGTCGGCGTTGTAGATGCCGCCCTTGGAATCGGAGACGGCGACGACTTTGGCTCCCAGCAGTTCCTGCGCCAGAATGTGAGCGAACTGGCCGGCGTTGCCGTAGCCCTGGACGGCGGCGGTAGCGCCCTTCAGTTCAATGCCCAGCACTTTGCCGGCTTCGCGGACGCAATATACACCGCCGCGAGCGGTGGCGTCGCCGCGACCCTGAGAGCCGCCCAGCGGGATGGGCTTGCCGGTGATGACGCCGGGGACGTTGTAGCCGCGTATAAAGGAGTACTCGTCCATCATCCAGGCCATGATCTGTGGTGTGGTGTAGACGTCGGGGGCGGGGATGTCTACTTCCTCGCCAATGATGCGACCGATCTGACGAATGTAGGCTCGGCTGAGTCGTTCCAGTTCTCCCCGGGACATCTCTTTGGGGTTGCAGATGATACCGCCCTTGCCGCCGCCCAGGGGAATGTCTACCACCGCGCACTTCCAGGTCATCCAGGCGGCCAGAGCGCGGACGGTGTTGATGGTCTCTTCGGGGTGGTAGCGGATGCCGCCCTTCGTCGGGCCGCGTGAGTCATTGTATTGGATGCGAAAGCCGTGGAAGATTTTGGTCGCGCCGTCGTCCATTCTCACCGGGAGCGTGACGTGCAGTTCACGCAGCGGCCAGCGCAACAGTTCGTGCGTCGCTGGATCCAAGCCCATGATCTCGGCGGCCTGGTCCAACTGTTTCTGCGCGATGGCAAATGGGTTTAGTTCTTCTGACATGCTTGTTCCTCCATTTAATGTTAACTGATTATCTAAAGGCGATTTTACGCGCCTCTTTCGCCTACTTGCATAGACAGTATAGTTGCTTTGTGAGGGTATGACCAGTGATACACGGCACGTTTCGGCTATGACAATCTTCAGGCCAGCGCCAGGGTCGTTGTCTATCTGGAGGTGAATGGGCCTGATACACTTGCTCTGCAATCCGTTTCGTGGTAATCTGTACGAGGTTGAGAAACGGGATAGCGCAAGAAATAGGAGAGGATCATGTCCCCGGATGCGCAAAGCAGGTCGAGTGTTGACGTACAGCACCAGCATAAGGTTCTGGGAATCTACCTAGAGTTGGCGCAATACCCTATCCTGGCGCGTAGGATTCGGGAGCGGATGCGGCAGGAATTGTTCGACAAGGGGATTGTTGAACCAGAGGCATTTGAGGCCGAGGCGAAGAAGAAGGCCATCCTTTCCCAGCAGCGAGAGGGAATGTTGGAGCCGTTTGTGGAAGAGCCGGCAGTACTTTGGAACGAGCGTCTCGCTCTCGTGCGGGATCAACTCACCGACTTTTATTTCGCTTACAATCTGCCTCATAGCCGTTTGGAGGAGATTATCCATTCGGTGTTGGTGGGTAGAGGCGTGCAGCAGGGCCTGGTACTGAGTTTCAATCCCGAGTTGGCTCCATGGGATTTGTTGTTTGCCAAAGGGGAAGAGTTCGAGAGTCTATCGCTGGAGGAGCAATCCCAGGTGCGGCATCATCTACAAGAGATCATCGTGGTGCTCATCAAGGGGATGATTAGTGATCAATTGGCATTTGTGAGGGTGGCCAAAGAGTTGTTCACCATCCAGGATTTAAAGTATATCTGGCGGCGACGTATTGGTCGGGGCAAGATCGGTGGCAAGGCGGCTGGGATGCTGTTGGCCTGGAAGATATTGCAATTGCTACACGAGCAAGACGCGATGGATGTGCGCCGACACATTTCTATCCCTGAATCCTACTTTATCGGCGCTGACGTGTTCTATGATTTTCTCTCGACCAATGACCTCAACCGTTATTTGAATCAAAAGTACAAACCTCGTGAAGAGATGGAGGCTGACTATCCGAGTATCCGCGCAGCTTACTTGGACGGACACTTTCCTGGCGATATTATCTCTAGTCTCGAGCGGTTGCTAGGAGAGATGGGGGACAATCCATTGATTGTGCGCTCTTCCAGCCTGTTGGAAGACAACTTTGGGACTGCCTTTGCGGGCAAGTATGACAGTTTCTTTTGCCCCAACCAGGGTACGCTCGAAGACAACTTGGCGGCGCTGCTGGACGCCATCAAGCGGGTGTACGCTAGCACTTTGAACCCCGACGCGCTGCTGTATCGCCAACACATGGAGCTATTGGACTATGACGAACGTATGGCAGTATTGATCCAAGAGGTGCAGGGAACTCGCTATCGGGATTATTTCTTTCCCGCGCTCGCTGGCGTGGGGTATAGTCGCAATCCCTTTCGTTGGAATCCCAAAATTCGGCGTGAGGATGGCTTTTTGCGGCTGGTGTGGGGGCTGGGCACTCGTGCGGTGGACCGGGTGGACAACGATTACCCCCGTACCATTGCCTTGAGTCATCCCGAGTTGCGGCCCGAAGTTGGTGTAAGCAAGATTGTCAAGTACTCGCAGCATTTTGTTGACTTGGTGGATCTGAAAGAGGATGTATTCAAGACGTTACCGGTCCGAGAGGTGATTGCTGACGACTATCCTGCGCTCCGTTACATAGTCTCGGTGGACAAAGGGGGGTACTTGGCTCCTCTCATCTCACGTATGGATGCAGGCAATGCCGATGATCTGGTGTTGACTTTTGAACAACTGACTCGAGACAAACAATTCATCACTTTGATCAAGACCATCCTGACAAAACTGGAGCGTCGTTACAAATGGCCGGTGGATATCGAGTTCGCGGTGGACATTCAGCCTGGGTATCCCTATGCCGAGTACGCGGTCTGTCTGCTCCAGTGCCGACCCCTGGTTAGCCAGGAGTGGGTTGGGGACATTGAAATCCCAGAGGGAATCTCTGAACAGGATTTGATCCTGAGGGCGTGCAAGCTGATTCCGCAAGGGGTGGTGAGTGAAGTGCGTTACATCGTGTACGTGGATCCAGTAAAATATAGCCAGGTGCCAGATTACATCACCAAGCTCGAATTGGCGCGTGTGATTGGGCGGCTCAACAAGCGCCTGGAGGGGGAACGGTTCATTCTGATGGGGCCGGGTCGTTGGGGGAGCTCTAACCTGGACCTGGGCGTCAAGGTGACTTATGCGGATATTTACAACACACTGGCGCTGGTCGAGATTCCGTTGGTCAGGGAGGGGGTCACGGCTGAGGCTTCTTATGGTACCCACTTTTTCCAGGATTTGGTAGAGACGGGCATTTTTCCTCTCCCCGTCATCCTTGGTGAAGGCGACGCGATGCTCAACTCCAAGTTCCTTACCGAGTCTCCAGATGTGTTGGCCGAGTTATTGCCGTCCGATGCACCGTATGTCCGCTACGTCCGGGTCATTGATGTGCCGGCCGTCGCGGGAGAACGTTATCTGGAGATTGTGATGGATGGAGAGCACGAGCGGGCCGTGGGGTATTTAAAGTAGCCGCACGAGCAGCCTACTTGCCTCGTTGGATCTCTAATTGCGCCCGTAGTAATTCCTGCACTACCTGTGGGTTGGCCTTGCCCTGCGTAGCCCTCATAACCTGCCCCATCAACCAGCCTGCGATCTGCACCTTGCCATCCAGGTATTTTCCCACTTGTTCAGGGTTCTCGTCCAGCACCTGGGCAATGATCTGCTCAAGCGATGCTGTATCAGAGATCTGTGCCAGCCCCCGTTTTTCCACGATCTGGCGAGCACTGTTGCCGCTGGCGAACATCTCTTCCAACACCTCTTTACCCGTGCTGAGGTTGATGGTGTCATCCTTCACTAGGCCGATCAGTTCCGCCAGTGCACTGGGCGAGATTTTCACCGCGCCGATCTCTTGACCATTCTCTTTCATCAGGCGGAACAACTCACCAGTGACCCAGTTGGCGATGGTCTTGGGGGCGATTTTGCTGGCGGCGACGGCGGCCTCAAAATAATCGGCCACGCGCTTGTCGGCGACCAGCACTCTGGCGTCATAATCGCTCAGTCCATAGTTAGCGGTGAAGCGGGCCCGTTTGGCGTCGGGCAATTCAGGGAGTTGAGAGCGTAATCCCTCCACCCACTCCTGGTCAATCTCCAGGATCGGGAGATCGGGTTCTGGAAAGTAGCGGTAATCGTCGGCGAACTCTTTGCCGCGCTGGGGCACGGTGACTCCTCGCGCGTCGTCCCAGCCCATTGTCTGCTGGGTTATGGCGCCGCCGGCTTCCAGTGTAGCGATTTGATATTCGATTTCATAATCCACCGAACGGGCCAGCGCGCGGAAGGAGTTGAGGTTCTTGATCTCGTGGCGCGGGTTCATCACATCGGAACCTATGGGCCGCACACTGATGTTGGCCTCGAAGCGCATCATCCCCTTTTCCATATCGCCCGCATTGACGCCCAGGTAGACCAGATAAGCGTGCAGCTTGGTCGCATAGGCCAGCGCTTCTTCGGCCGAGCGCATGTCGGGTTCACTGACGATCTCCAAGAGCGGCACGCCGGCGCGGTTCAAATCCACCAGGCTGGCGCTGCCTCTGTGGTATAGTTTGCCGGCGTCCTCCTCCAGGTGAGCGCGGTTGACGCCCACGCGCTTGACGCCGGCCTCGGTCTCGATTTCCAGATAGCCGTTCACCGTCAGCGGGGGGAATACGGGCGTGTACTGGGAAATTTGGTAGCCTTTGGGCAGGTCGGGGTAAAAGTAGGACTTGCGGGCAAAGCGGGTGGCGGGGGGAACCTGGCAGTGGAGCGCCAGCCCGGCCATGATGGCGATCTCGACCGCGCGGCGGTTGATCACGGGCAGCGCGCCGGGCATAGCAGTGCAAACAGGACAGACGTAGGTGTTGGGCGCTAAATCGCCGGTATCCTCCACCACAGGGCAGGAGCAGAACATTTTGGATTTGGTGTGTATTTGGGCGTGGACTTCCAGGCCGATGACGGGTTCGTATTCCATTTGATGCTAATGAGTCAGAATCTGGCTCAGGAACAGCTTGGTGCGTTCTTCCTCGGGGTTGGCGAAGAATTCTGTCGGCGTGTTTTGCTCCACGATATTCCCCTCGTCGAAAAAGACGATCCGGTTTGCGGCCTCTTTGGCAAAGCCCATCTCGTGGGTCACGACGATCATTGTCATACCGGAGTAGGCCAGCTCGCGCATCACGTCCAGCACCTCTTTGATCATCTCTGGGTCCAGCGCGGAGGTCGGCTCGTCAAAGAGCATGATCTTGGGCTGCATAGCCAGAGCGCGGGCGATGGCCACCCGCTGTTGTTGCCCGCCCGATAGCTGACCCGGGTATTTATGAGCCTGCTCGGGAATCCCGACCCGCTCCAACAGTTGCATGGCGGTCTCTTCGGCCTTTTCATTGGGCCACTTGCGCGCCCAGATAGGCGCCAGGGTGACGTTCTGCAACACCGTCAGGTGCGGAAAGAGGTTGAACTGCTGGAACACCATGCCCACCTCGCGCCGGACGGCCTCAATGTTGCGGATGTCGTGGCTCAACTCGATGCCGTCCACGATGATGTCTCCCCGCTGGTGCTCTTCGAGGCGGTTGATGGTGCGGATAAAGGTGGATTTGCCCGATCCCGACGGGCCGCAGATGACGACCACCTCTTGCCGCTTAATGGTCAGCGAGACGCCCTGTAGTACGTGAAAGTCGTCGAACCACTTGTGCACGTCACGGCAGATGATGATATCGTCGTTAGGTGAATGTGTAGTGTTTGCTTCGGCCACGTTATCCTCCTTTAACGCTCTCCTACACCCAGGGCAACCTCGAGCCGCCGGCTGGCGTAAGACATTGCATAGTTAAAGACCCAGAAAATAACCGCGATGAACAGATATACTTCCATGTTCAAGAGTTTCCATTCCACGTTGCTCTCCAAGACGGCCCGCCCGATAGCGAGCAGTTCCAGGAGACCCACGATCGCGGCCAGGGTGGTATCCATAAAAAGGGCGATGAACTGGCCCACGATGGTGGGAATGACCAGCCTCAACGCTTGCGGCAGCACGATCAACCCCATAGCCTGAAAGTTGTTCAGCCCCACTGCCTTGGCCGCCTCGATCTGCCCCACGGGGATGGCCTGCAAGCCACCGCGTATGTTCTCGGCCATGTAGGCGGCGGCAAAGAGGGTCATTCCTACCATGGCTCGTAACACGCGATCAATGCGAATTCCCTCGGGCAGAAACAGGGGCAGAATGATGGATGCCATGAACAGAATCGTCACCAGGGGCACTCCTCGGACGATCTCGATGAACAGGACGCAAAACCCCTTGAGCACTGGTAGTTTGCTCTGTCGTCCCAGCGCCAGCAGGACGCCGATGGGGAAGGAGGCCACGATGCCGACCAGGGCCAGCAGAAAGGTCAAGAGCAGCCCGCCCCACAACCCTGTCTCGACCTTGGGCAGCCAATTTATCCCTTCGATCCCGGATAGTAGAAGAATGGTCAGGACGAACGAGAGCAGCCAGCCCATTGCCACCCAGCGGGATTTGCCGATAGGGGTACGCCCCGCTTGATAGCCGATAAAGGTCAGGATTGGATTAGCCAGGAATCCAATCCGTAATTTCAGATCCATGCTGATGGGCAGTAGAGCCATAATGCTAAATGCCACTACCAGAGCCAGGGCAAAAGTGCGTACTGTGCCGCCCCAAACGCGCCAACTGAGACCAAAGAGAAAGGAAACCATGAACAGGATGGTTCCCACCCGCCACAGTTGCTCCGGCGGATATTGCCCCACCGCGAATAGTTTTGGGCTGTTGATGACCGGCGCCCAATTGGCCGTGAACAACACCCAACTCAGCACGCCCTTTAGCACAAAGTAGAGGAACACTATTGCCAGAATAGTGAGCACAGTGTCGTACCACGTGCTGAACAGGTTCTTTTTGAGCCAGCGGACAGGTCCCGGCGGGGACGGCGGTCGTATGACGGTTGTAGAGTTTGTGCTCATGCTCATCGCTCCACCAATTGAATCCGACGGTTATAAATGTTCATCAGAACGGAGGTGGTCAGGCTGATAGAGAGGTAAACGGCCATCACCATCGAAAAGACGGGAACCGCGCTCCCGGCCTGGTTGATTATTGTGCGCCCCACGAAAAACATATCGGGATAGCCGACCGCGATAGCCAGGCTCGAGTTCTTGGTCAGGTTCAGATATTGGCTGATCAGCGGCGGGATGATGACACGCATCGCCTGAGGAAAGACGATCAAGCGCAGCACTTGCATCCCGCTGAGACCGACCGCCCGCGCCGCCTCGAACTGACCTCGATCAACCGCCATGATGCCAGCGCGCACCACTTCGGCGATAAAGGCGCCGGTATAGATTACCAACCCAGCCAGCAAAGCGGCGTACTCGATAGTGAGCCGCGTACCCCCATCGAAATTGAACTTGCCTATCACCGGTATATCCGCTGCCAACGGACTTGCGCCAACCAGAAACCAACCCAGGACGGGCGCGATCAGCAGCACCGCGAGCGCGGTCGCCACCGGATAGGTCGCGCGTCCCGTCTTTAGCTGATAGCGGCCCAGCGCGACGCGCAAGATGATGGACAGGACGATTCCCCCCACCACAAAGGCGATCCAGCCGCCAAAGGTTTGGGTCGGTACCGGGGCCGGCAGATAGACGCCGCGCTGACTAAGATAGATGTGGCCGGGCCATTGGATACTCTCCTTGACGATGGGCAGGTTTTGAAAGACGGCAAAGTACCAGATAAAGAGCTGAACCAGCAGGGGGATATTACGGACGATTTCGATATAGACGCTGGCAATCTTGCTGACCAGCCAGTTTGAGGAAAGCCGGGCCAGGGCCGCTACCGTCCCCAGCGCCGTCGCCAGGAGGATGCCCACCACCGCCGCCTTGATCGTGTTCAGGATGCCGATCAGAAAGGCATAGCCAAAGGATTGGGATTCGTCGTAAGGGATCACTGACTCTGCCAGGGGAAAACCGGCCGATTCTTTTACAAAGTCGTAACTCAGGCTCAGTCCTCTGTCGTTGGCAGCCTGAAACACGTTGCTGACAAAGAAAATCATAAAGCCAATAACGAGGACCGCAGAGATGACCTGGGCGATTCCCTGAATCACTCGCTCGTCGCGCCAGAGAGGGATGCTGCTCCTGGTGATGACTTGAATGTGAGAGTCTTGTTTCATACTCGATCCCTTTCTAAAAAGGGGCCAGGTTCCCTAGGGCAACCTGGCCCCTATGCTCTCAGATTCGGTAGACACAATTTTGTTTGGTTTGGGTACGTTTCACTTTGGCTGGAGGCAGTCGCGGTTTCCATACTGCGCGCTATGGAAAGCGCGGCTACTCAACTCGTTTGAAATGCACCCGAGATTTTGTATCTACCAAGGCTCGATTAGCGGATGGGCGGCGCGTAGATTAAGCCGCCGTCGCTCCAGAGTTTGTTGGGGCCACGAGGCAGAGTGAAGGCGTCCCCGTTGGGGCCCATGTACCGGTCATAGATCTCGCCATAGTTGCCTACCTCGCGGATTATGTTGGCGGCGAAATCGGCTTCCAGGCCCAGGTCGGTCTGACCGAACTCGCCCTCCACGCCTAGCAAGCGTGTGACGGAGGGGTTGTCGCTGCCCATCATCTCGTCCACGTTCGCCGAGGTGACGCCCAACTCTTCAGCGTTGATCAGGACGTAGGCCACGGTCTTGACCAGATCGAACCACTGGTCGTCGCCCTGCGGGACGGCCGGCGTCAGAGGCTCTTTGGACATTGTGACGTCCATAACCATGTGGTCATCGGGATTGGCAAAGCCCATGCGGACGGCAGCCAACTGTGATTTGTCGCTGGTGCAGGCGTCGCAACGGCCTTCCTCGTAGGCATTGTAGACAGAGGCGGTGTCCTCGAACGTGACCGCCTCAAAGCTCAGGCCGCGCCCACGGAAATTGTCGGCCAGGTTCAACTCGGTGGTGGTGCCGGTGGTCACGCAGACGGTCGCGCCATCCAGGTCTTCCAACGTAGTAGCGCCGAGGTCCTTGCGGACCATCATTCCCTGCCCGTCGTAGAACGTGACGACCGTAAAGTTGCCCCACGCCGCGTCGCGGCTAGAGGTCCAGGTGCAGTTACGCGATAGCAGATCCACCTCGGCGGTCTGCAGTACCGGGCCACGCTCGGCAGCCGTCAGCGGCACGAACTCGACGGCGTTGGGGTCGTTAAAGATGGCGACGGCTACAGCGCGGCAAAAGTCAATGTCAAAACCGACGTTGTTGCCGGCCGCATCCAGGTAGCCAAAGCCGAGCAGGTCGGTGCGGCTGCCGCAGACGACCTTGCCGCGCGCCTTGACGATCTCCAAGCGCGCTTCGCCCGCTGCGGGTACTTCGGGACATTCGGGGCACTCGCCGACTTCGGGGCATTCGGGACATTCGGGGCACTCGCCGGCCTCGGGGCAAACGGGACAATCGGGGCACTCGGGACATTCCTGCGCTCCACAGGCGGTGAGCACCATACTTAGTACCAACAATACTCCTAGCACTGCCAATAGCTTGCGATTCACGATTTTGTCCTCCTTTTCCTTTCTTTGTGTGAGTAAAATTATCCAACTAGATGACTGGTTAGACAGGGTTCTCGTTTCCTCACCTCCTTTTTCTCGCGCTCGTGAATTTGGTTGTGGGAAGGGGATGGGACTTTTGTACTATGTAATTATACTTGTCTTGCCGTGCGCGTCAAGTGGCGGTTAGGGCTATCCGCCCCACCTCTTTTCCTCCCCTCGTGTAGACGCGCACCACTCGCGGCAACAAGCTAGTGGTCACCTCGTAGTTGATCGTCTCAGCCCAGCGGGCGACTTCTTCGGCTGGGATGTGTCCCTCTCCCTGCCGGCCCACCAGTACCACCTCGTCGTGTAATTGGACGTCGGAGATGTGATTCACGTCCACGACGAACTGATCCATACACACGCGCCCGACGATGGGCGCGCGCTGGCCGTGGATCAGCACTGCGCCGCGATTGGAGAGGATGCGGTGATAGCCGTCGCCGTAGCCGACTGGGACGAGCGCCACGC
>DUEK01000002.1 GCA_011192155.1 Thermoflexia bacterium | reverse complement strand
CCGACGTGGCGGTGGATTCGGTGCTGACCGACAACGCCCAAGGGGGGCGGCTGGCTACGCACCACCTGATTGAGTTGGGCCATCGCCGCATTGGCTGTATCACCGGCCCCTCGGACGTCACCCCCAGTGCCGACCGGGTCACCGGCTACCGGCAGGCCCTGGAGGAGGGCAGCATCCCCGTGGACGAGGCGCTCATTATCAAGGGGGGCTTTCAGTATGAAAGTGGCTACCGGGCAGCGCGTCAACTTTTAGCAATGGACGATGCGCCCACGGCCATTTTCGCCTGCAACGACCTGATGGCCGTCGGTGCGATTCGCGCGGCCCTGGAGCTGGGGCGGCAGGTTCCGGCCGATCTATCCATCGTCGGCTTCGACGACGTGCGCCTGGCCTCTTTTGCCAACCCGCCCCTCACCACCATTGCCCAACCCAAGTACGAGATGGGCGTGGTCGCCGCGACAATGTTGCTGGAGCGTATGCGCGACCCTGACATACTGCCGCGCCGGCGGGTACTCGATACCAGCCTCTTGCTCCGTCAATCCACCGCTCCCGCGGGAGCGTCTGCAAGTTGAAGGGGTGCAAACGTATGACCGCACACGTAACCGTCGTCGGCAGTTTGAATATGGACTTGGTCGCCCGCGCGCCGCGTATTCCCCGGCCCGGGGAGACGATCATCGGCGGCGAGTTCCGCAATGTGCCGGGCGGCAAAGGGGCCAATCAGGCTATCGCCGCCGCCCGGCTGGGGGCCACGGTCTCGATGGTGGGACGGGTGGGGCGCGACACCTTTGCCGGGCCGTTGCTCGACAACCTGGACGCCGACGGCATAGATCACACCTTTGTCGTCCAGGACCCGGAGGCCGCCACTGGCGTGGCCCTCATCGTGGTGGACGACGGCGGAGAGAACAGTATCGTCGTCGCCTCCGGGGCCAATATGCGGCTTTCCCCAGCCGACGTGGACGGAGCCGAGGCCGCCATCGCCGGGGCCGACGCGCTGCTCCTGCAACTGGAGATCCCGTTGGAGACGGTAATTCGGGCGGCCAAGATCGCGCGCGCTCGCGCTGTCAAGATCATCCTCAACCCGGCCCCTGCCCGTTCACTGCCCGCCGAGTTGCTATCACTGGTGGACGTGCTCATCCCCAACGAGAGCGAGACGGCGCTGTTGACCGGCTTGCCCGTGGGCGATCAGGCCGAGGCCAAAACGGCCGCTGCCGCACTGCAAGATTCAGGCGTGGGCACCGTGATTCTCACCCTGGGGGAGCGGGGCGCTATGCTGGCCACAGAGGGAAAGACGGAACTTTTCCCCGCCTTCGACGTAACGCCGGTGGACACCACTGCCGCGGGTGACGCTTTCGTAGGCGGCTTCGCCGTAGCTCTGGCCGAGGGCCGGACGCTTGCCGAAGCGGTGCGCTGGGGCAATGGAGCCGGTGGTCTGGCCGCCACCAAACTGGGCGCCCAGCCCTCCCTGCCCGCCCGCCGGGATTTGGAGAGATTGCTCGCCACAGGAGGAAATAGGTGAAGAAAATTGGCATACTCAACCAACCCATCTCAGCGGTCGTCGCCGGCCTGGGACATATGGATACGCTGGTCGTCGCCGACGCCGGCCTGCCCATCCCGCCGGAGACGCAACGCATTGACCTGGCATTGACGGCCGGCATCCCATCCTTTCTCGACACGTTGCGTGTCGTATTGGAGGAGATGCAGGTAGAGCGAGCCATCGTCGCCGAGGAGATGATCGAGGTCAGCCCAGACGTCTACGAGGCGGTCCAAGAACTGTTGGGCGACGCGCCTATCGAGGCCGAGACACATTTGATCTTTAAGGAGCGGACTCGTTCGAGCCGGGCCGTCATTCGCACCGGCGAGTTTACGCCCTACGCCAACGTTATCCTGGTAGCCGGCGTGACATTTTAGTCGAGGTGGTGGCACGTGCATACTCTTAATCTCCGTGAACTTTCACGACGCTTTGGATTGGTACTTTCATTCATCGTATTGTGCGTTGTGCTGAGCTTGCTCTCTGACCGTTTTTTGACGCCGAGCAACGCCATCAATGTGCTGCGCCAGTCCACGATCAACGGCATCATTGCCATCGGGATGACCTACGTCATCCTCATAGCCGGCATCGATCTTTCGGTGGGGGCGGTTTTGGCCTTGTCCACCGTGGTGACGGCAGATCTGCTCCAAAAGGGATTGTCGGCCCCGCTGGCGGTGGCGGTCGGGCTGGGCCTGGGGGCAGGGCTGGGGCTTGTCAACGGACTCATCATCACCAAAGGGCGCGTGCCTCCTTTTGTGGCTACGCTGGGTATGATGACGGTCGCTCGGGGGCTGACGCTGACCTACACCCAGGGGCGGCCCATCACTGGTCTGTCCGATGGCTTTCGCTTTATGGGTATCGGTTCACTGGGGCCGATCCCTATGCCCATCATTATCGCCGGGCTGGCCTTTTTCGTGTGCTACATTCTGCTCACGCGCACGCGGGTGGGCGAGTATATTTTTGCCCTGGGCAATAACCCGGTGGCCGCGCGTTACGTCGGTATCGCTGCCGATCGCTACGTTGCGTTTGTCTACTCTGTGGCCGGCCTGCTGGCGGCGTTGGCCGGTATGATCCTGGCCGCTCGTCTCAACTCGGCCCAGCCCACGGCCGGTCTGGGCTACGAGTTCGATGCAATCGCCGCCGTCGTAGTCGGCGGCACCAGCTTTGCCGGCGGCGAGGGCGGACTGGGGGGCACCCTGTTGGGCGTCTTGGTCATCGCTGTGCTCAACAATGGGCTGAACTTGCTCAACGTCTCTTCGTTCTATCAGCCTGTTGTCACCGGTGCGGTCATCGCGCTGGCGTTGTTGCTATATCGAGCGATTCGATAAACTTGTCAAGTAACTCTCGAATATCCAGAAAGGAGGTGATGGAAAATCCAAGATAATAGAGGCAAAAAAGGTGCACAGATCATACCTTCCCTCTGACCGGAGATATGATCTGCGCGCACAGACGAGGTGGAGCGAGGCTCCACCAATGCGTTAAATTATAACCTAGAAGAAGGAGGAGGTCAAAACATGAATCGCGCACGTTTGTTACACATAGTATCTGCACTGACAATTTTGGCAATGCTGCTGGTGGGCTGCACAACCCCGACGCCAACCGCTACAGAAGCCCCGCCGGAAGCCGAGGGGGTTACGCTCGGTCTCTCGCTGTCCACGCTGAACAACCCGTTCTTTGTAACACTGAAGGAAGGGGCTGAAGCAGCGGCGCAGGCGGCGGGCGTGGAACTGATCGTCGTGGACGCGCAGGACGACTCGGCCAAGGAGGCCACCAACATCGAGGACTTGATCCAGCAAGGGGTAGACGTGTTGATGGTGAACCCCACCGACGCCGACGCCATCGTGCCTTCGATCCAAAAGGCGAACGAGGCCGGCATCCCGGTCTTTACCATTGACCGTGGCGCTGCTGGCGGCGAGGTTGTCTCACACATCGCCTCAGACAACGTGGCTGGCGGTTGGATGGCGAGCGAGTTCTTGTGCCAGGCGTTGGGCGGCTCCGGCAAGGTGGTGGAGCTGGAGGGCATCGCCGGTACGTCGGCGGCGCGGGACCGCGGCCAGGGTTTCAACGACTATATGAGCGGCGAGTGCTCTGGCGTGGAGATCGTCGCCCGCCAGACGGCCAACTTTAACCGGGCCGAAGGGTTGAGCGTCTTTGAGAACATCTTGCAGGCGCAGCCAGAGATTGACGGCGTGTTTGCGCACAACGACGAAATGATCCTGGGCGCGATCGAGGCGGCCGAAGCGGCCGGCAGGGCCGGCGAGATCGTCTTTGTCGGCTTTGACGCCGTTGACGACGCGGTAGCGGCGGTAGATGCGGGCAGCCTGGCGGCCACCGTCGCCCAGCAGCCTTCCGAGATGGGACGCCTCGGCGTAGAGACTGCGGTCGCCTACCTCGGCGGCGCATCCGTCGAAGAGTACATCCCGGTAGACCTATCGCTGGTGACACAGTAGCCACAGATTATCAGCGTGGGGCGGGAGGTTCGATTTCCGCCCCACGCTCCCTCAGGAGTACGTATGTCCATCAACGATTCCTTGCGCATGGAAGGTATCTCCAAAGCCTTTCCCGGCGTGCAGGCTCTCAAGGACGTGACCTTCGAGGTTAAGCGAGGCGAGGTCCACGCCCTGGTCGGTGAGAACGGGGCCGGCAAAAGCACGCTGATGAAGATACTCACCGGCGCGTTGAGCCGGGACGAGGGGCGAATCATCCTGCGCGGCCGCCCGGTCGAGATCGGCTCCCCGGCCGATGCCCAGGCGCTGGGCATCAGTATGATTCACCAGGAATTATCACTCATTCCTCATCTGACGGTGGGGCAAAACATCTATCTGGGGCGCGAGCCGCGGGCGCGGTTTCCGGGGTTCATTGACTGGTCTGCGCTCTACAGGGACGCGCAGCAGTTGTTGGCTCGCCTGAACGTGGAGGTGAACGCCCGCGCCAAAGTGCTGGGGTTGAGCATCGCGCAGCAGCAGATGGTCGAAGTCGCCAAAGCCCTCTCGCTCAACGCCGACCTGATCGCAATGGACGAACCGACGTCGGCGCTGACCGAGCGGGAAACCGAGGTGCTCTTTGACGTGATGCGTGCGCTCAAGGAGCAGGGGGTATCGCTCATCTTTATCTCTCACCGGCTGGAAGAGGTCTTTCAGGTCGCCGACCGGGTGACCGTGCTGCGCGACGGCCAGTTCATCGGCACGGCTCCCATCACCGAACTGGACGAGGATCGCATCGTACAAATGATGGTCGGGCGCGAACTGGGCGAGATGTACCCCAAGGCCGAGGGGCAGCGGCGCGAGGTGGTGCTGGAAGCGACCGCTCTGCGCGATGGACGGGAGTTGCACGGCGTAGACCTCGAGCTGCACCGGGGGGAGATTCTGGGCATAGCCGGGCTGGTGGGCGCAGGACGTACCGCGCTGGCCGAGACGCTTTTTGGTATCCGGCCGGCCGTAGCCGGGGAGGTGCGGGTGGAAGGCCGTCCGGTCAAACTCAACTCACCGGGTCAGGCTATCCGGGCGGGGATGGGCCTGGTGCCGGAGGATCGAAAGCTACAGGGCCTCTTTATGAACATGGCGGTGCGGGAAAATATCACACTCAGTGCGATGGATCAGGTGACCACGTGGGGCTTTGTGAACTTTGCCACAGCCAACCGCTTGGCGAGCGAACTCGTGGACAAGCTCGACATTCGCACTCCCAGCTTGCGCCAGCGGGTGCGCAACCTTTCGGGCGGCAATCAGCAGAAAGTGATCATCGCCCGCTGGTTGACCCTCAAGCCGCGCGTGCTCATTCTCGATGAGCCGACGCGGGGCATTGACGTGGGTGCCAAGGCCGAAATTCACGCTCTGATGAGCCAGCTCGCCCAGGAGGGAGTGGGGGTGCTGATGATCTCGTCAGAGTTGCCGGAAGTGATGGGTGTCAGCGACCGCATCCTGGTGATGCACGAAGGGCGCATCGCGGGCGAGTTCACCCGTGACCAGGCGACCCAGGACGACATTATGCGCGCCGCCACCGGCGGAAAGGGGAACTATGCGTCCTAATCCTCCGAGCAAAGTCGGCGACGTCTTGCGTCGCTTTAGTGTTTTCATCATTCTGTTGATCATCTGCCTGATTTTCGCGCTTGGTTCCGGCGAGTTTCTGACAGCGTCGAATTTGCTGAATGTGGCTTTGCAGACCTCGATCATCGCTATTGTAGCTATCGGGATGACGTTTACCATCCTTACTGCCGGCATAGATCTATCTGTAGGCTCGTTGATGGCGTTGGGCGGTGCGCTGGCGGCCGGATTGGCCGTCCGGCAAGGACTGGGCACTTTTGGCGGCATCGGAGTATCGCTGCTGATCGGGCTGGCGCTCGGCGCTATCAACGGACTGCTCATCATCAAGGGAGGCATGCCTCCCTTCGTAGCAACACTCGCCATGATGGCCGTGGCGCGTGGTTTGACCCTGGTCTACACCCAGGGGCGACCCATCGCGGGTATTGAGAAAGATTTCGTTTTCTGGGGGACGGGCCGTTTGCTGGGCATTCCAATGCCCGTGATTCTGCTGGCGATCATTGCCACTATCGCCCACGTGGTTCTGCGCTACACGCGCTTTGGGCTGTACGTCTATGCCACCGGCGGCAACGAGGAGACGACTCACCTCGCCGGCGTCTCCCCCGACCGGATCAAGTTGGCCGTGTATGCTATCAGCGGCCTCACCGCTACCCTGGGCGGGGTGCTACTCACGGCTCGCCTTTGGTCGGCCCAGCCCAACGCCGCCGTCGGCTGGGAACTGGACGCCATCGCCGCGCCGGTGCTGGGCGGCATCAGTCTCTTTGGCGGCGTGGGCAGCATCGGCGGGACGCTGGTAGGAGCTTTTATCATCGGAGTGCTCTCGAACGGCCTAAACCTGCTGGGAATTCCCTCCTATTATCAGCAGGTCATCAAGGGGGTTGTCTTTATCCTGGCCGTGATGCTCGATCTCTTTACCAAGCGGCGGCGGTAAAGACCGAGCCGCGCCGGCCTCAGTAGATCCAAATTTCAGACCTCGGAGGTCTCGGAAGGTGACATTGGCAGCAAAATTGCTTAGATTGCGCCCGTTTTTACCGGCAAAGGCGCTCTCGAGAGACCTCCGAGGTCTTGTTGTCGTAACATTTTGGATCTACTGAGTCTTGATTGCAGCGCTGTTTGTGTATCATATCGCTCACGCGCGGCCTCGGCATATGGTTCTGTGGCTCGGCCGTTTGGGAGGCAAGCTTGGTCTGTCCTCAGACCTTGATAGCCCCTATGTCCTTCTCGCCGGCATCCGAGCTGTCTTCGTCACCGTTGCTACGCTGACCTTTGCCGCGCCGCATCCATTCCCCAGGTCAGGAGGATGAACTTGAGACATGTGGGTAATCACCAGAAGATAGCTGGTGATTACCCACATCTCACCGCTGAGCGCGCAGAGGTCGCAGAGATAGTCAAAAAAGCCTTCTCTGCGTGCTTTGCGGCCTCTGCGGTGAAAGAAAACAGGATCAATGCAGTCACATTTGAACATGTGGGTAATCACCAAGAAGAGCGCTTGTGTCTCCTCATTCGCTGTGCTATAATGAACTATCGTAAACAATCACTCAGGAGATTCCGTGCAACGCTCACAAGACCGACGAACACGCATTATGCTTTGGATACTCAGCCTGCTGGTCGTCACCAGCATGTCATTGAGCCTGGTAGGAACACTGGTACCGCCCCGCCGCGCCACGCCAACGCCCATACCGACCCAAACTCCGTTCCCCACTCGCACGCCTACGCCCACACCTGCTTCCACGTAGCCAATGACGCTGCAACACAGTGAACGAGAAAAACCAGTATCAGTAGATCCAAAATGTTACAACAACAAGACCTCGGAGGTCTCTCGAGAGCGCCTTTGCCGGTAAAAACGGGCGCAATCTAAGCAATTTTACTGCCAATGTCACCTTCCGAGACCTCCGAGGTCTGAAATTTGGATCTACCGAGTATCCGAGACTCTACAAGCTTACGTCGAGACGCTGCGTGAGATTGTAGAGAGACATTTTGCAAACAAATCATAAGCACGACAGACCACGTGTCTTGAACTGAAGGAGTCAGGCAATGACCAAAAAGCCTCTCAAAATCCTATTTCTCGCCGCCGAGGCGGTTCCCTTCGCCAAGGTGGGCGGACTGGCCGACGTGGCCGGCTCGCTACCCAGGGCCATCCGCGCGCTGGGGCACGACGTGCGGCTAATGATACCTCGCTACGGCACCATCCGCAGCGACCAGTTCCAAATGGAAACGATCGGAGGCACGCTCACTATCCCGCTTGGGCCTGGTGAGGAGCGCGTCCACCTGGTCGGCAACAGCCTCGATGGGGGAGTGCCCGTTTACCTCATCTGGGACGAACACTACTTTTCCTCCCGTGATCAAGTCTATGGCTTTGAGGACGACGCCCAGCGATTTACCGTCTTTGGGCGAGGAGCGCTGGTCGCGCTTCAATCGCTGGATTGGAAGCCGGACGTGATCCACGCCAACGACTGGCACACAGGGCTGGTACCGACCTGGCTGAACACAGCCGGTCAGGACGACCCCTCCTACAGCGATATCGCCACCCTCTTTACCATCCACAATCTGACCTACCAGGGCATCGCCGGGCGGCTGATCCTGACCTTTGCGCAGATGGAATATGTCAAACACCTGTCCGTTGAGCAGCCGGGGACGGTGAACTGGATGGCTCAGGGCATCGCCCACGCCGATCTGGTCAACACCGTCAGCGAGCAGTACGCGCAAGAGATTCTCACGCCAGAGATGGGGATGGGGCTGGCCCCCTTGCTGCAAGAACGCAAGGAGCGGCTCTTTGGCGTGGTCAATGGGATTGACTATGAGCAATGGAACCCGGCCACCGACCCCAACATCCCCCATCGCTTTGACAACGAGACTCTTGACCGGCGAATCACCAACAAAACCGTCCTGCAACAACAAGCGCGCCTTCCCGCGCGGCCCGATGCACCCCTGATCGGGATGGTCACCCGGCTGGGCGAGGTCAAAGGCATGGATCTGATGGAGCCGGTGCTAGAGTGGCTGTTGGCGCAGGAGAGAGAGGTGCAATTTGTCCTGCTTGGCACTGGCGCGCCCCAGTACCACGAGATGTTCGAGCGAGTACAGTCGCGCTTTCCCAATAGAATAAGCACATTCTTAAAATTCGACGACGCGCTGGCGCGGCGCATCTACGCCGGCGCCGACATGTTCCTCATGCCCAGCGCGGTCGAGCCGTGCGGGCTGGGACAGATGATAGCCATGCGCTATGGCTGCGTCCCCGTCGTGAGGGCCATCGGCGGACTGGCCGATACAGTCACCGACCAGCGAGGACGCGGCACCGGCTTTACCTTCACAGAGTACACCCCAAAGGCATGTCAGAACGCGCTGGAGCGGGCGCTCAAAGCCTACGACAAAAAGAAAGCGTGGCGCAGAATGCAGCAACGGGGCATGGCGATTGATTTCTCCTGGTCAGCCTCAGCAAAAAAGTACGTCAAACTCTATCGCCGGGCGATCGAGGTACATGGAGCATAGGAGGCAAAATGCGCACACTGGCGATGGTTCTGGCGGGCGGCGTGGGCAGCCGCTTGAGCGTGCTCACTCAAAAGCGAACCAAGCCGGCAGTCCCCTTCGCCGGCAAATATCGCATCATTGATTTTACCCTCTCCAACTGTTCCAACTCGGGCATTTTCGACGTCGGCATTTGCACCCAGTACCGGCCGCGCTCGCTCAACGATCACATCCAATCGGGCTGGCCCTGGGATCTGGATCGAATGTCCGGCGGCGTCACGCTGCTCCAGCCCTACTTGGGCCGCCGCGAATCCGATTGGTACCAGGGAACCGCCGACGCCATCTACCAAAACATGGATTTTGCCCGCCACCAACGTTCCGACGTCGTCCTGATTCTCGGCGGCGATCACATCTACAAAATGGACTATGACGTGCTAGTCTCTTTCCACCTGGAGCACGGCGCCGACCTGACCATCGCCACGGTGCGCGTCGCGCCGGACGAGGCATCTCGCTTTGGTATGCTGGAAACGGACGATGAATACCGGGCCATCGGCTTTGAGGAAAAACCCTCACGGCCTCAAGGCACTCTCGGCTCAATGGGCATCTACGTCTTTAACGCCGGCGTGCTGGACAAGGTTCTGACGGCTGACCACGCCCGCGCCGGATCGCGCCACGACTTTGGCAGCGACATTATCCCCCAGATGATAAAGACCCACCAAGTTTGCGCTTTTCCCTACCACGGTTACTGGGTAGATGTCGGCACCATCGAGGCTTACTGGCAAGCCCACATGGACTTGCTGGTGGACGATCCCCGGCTGAACATGCTAGACCGGGAATGGGTCATCCACACCCGCAGCGAAGAGCGTCCTCCGGTCAACATCCGCAGCCAAGCGACCATCGCCCACTCCCTCATCACCGATGGCTGTGTCATTGAGGGGGACGTCGAGCAATCGGTGCTCTCGCCGGGGGTGGTGGTGCGGCCGGGCGCTGTCGTGCGCCACTCTATCGTGATGACCGACGCAGTGATCGAGGAAAACGCAATCGTGGACCACGCCATCCTGGACAAGCGCGTCCGAGTCGGAGCGGGAGCGCAAGTCGGCTGGGGAGACGATCAAACACCCAACTCCTCGACCGGACTGCACGGCGGCATCACTGTCGTCGGCAAGAACACGACCATCCCGGCCCGCGCGCGCATCGGCCGCAACTGCGTCATCGCCACCGACCTGGACGAGGATGACTATGAAACGGATTGTATACCCAGTGGGACGACCGTCGGAATCGTGGGCAGGTAACCATCAAGTGCGTCGCGCTTCTCTAGGATGAGGACACTTTGATGCGAATGGAATTCCACATTTCCCGCCAGGCGCGAGACCGGTACCAATTTGACCAAACCCTGTTCGCCCTCAGCGGCAACGTCATCTTTGCCAACTTTCACGCCGCGCGGGTTTTCACCCAGCGCATGAACCAAAAGCGTGATTTGGTCCGCTTCCCAGAGCAAGCTGTCAAAGCCGGGCAGATCAACGCCCTGGGTCTGATTGACGAGATCATGCACCTCGTCGTCGGCCTGTACCGCGAGCAAGAGAACCCCCAGGTCGCGCAACTGGCGTTGGACTGGCTGGACGAGCGGCTGGGCCAAGCAGCGGTCAACGCGACCCTGCGCGAATTTACGGACGAGTTTCCGCCGCTGGCCGTTTACCGGCGGGAGATCGCGCTCGACGATTACCTGGCGGGCGAAAGCGACGGCCTCCCCCATCGCCAGATCGTGCTGGAAGAGATGTTGATGCTCTGGCTGGCAAACGTGAACCCGGCCTGCTCCCCGTTCCGGGAACTGTTCGACGATACCACTCTGAACAAGAAAACAGCCTACCGGCAAATTTCATCCGGCCTGCGCGAGTTCTTCGAGACGCAACCCTGCTTTGGTCCCCAAAATCAAAACCTGGTGGACATGCTGCGCGCCCCGGCTATAGCGGCGCCCCACTCGCTCCCCGGACAATTAGAGTACATTCGGGAACACTGGGGATATTTGCTGGGCGGTCACCTGTACCGGCTGCTCAGCAGCCTGGACCTGATCGCAGAAGAAAATAAAGCGATATTCCTGGGGCCTGGCCCCAGCCGGGTGGTTGATTTTACCGGCATGGGATTAGAGTACGAACGCTTCAGCCCCGACCAGGACTGGATGCCCAGCCTGGTGCTGCTCGCCAAGAACGCTTACGTCTGGCTGGATCAACTCTCCAAGCAATATGGCCGCCCGATGACGCGCCTGGATCACATCCCCGACGAGGAACTGGACACCCTGTCCCACCGGGGCTTTACCGGCCTGTGGCTGATCGGCCTTTGGGAGCGTAGCAAGGCATCGCAAAGAATCAAACAGATGTGCGGCAACCCAGAAGCGGTTGCTTCCGCCTACTCGCTGTTCGATTATCAGATCGCGGCTGACCTGGGCGGAGAGAAAGCATGCCAGGATTTGAGAGAGCGCGCCTGGCAGCGCGGCATCCGTCTCTCTAGCGATATGGTTCCCAACCACGTGGGCATTGATGGCAAATGGGTTATCGAGCACCCGGACTGGTTCGTCTCGCTGGATTATAGTCCCTTCCCCGCCTACACCTTTAATGGCCCCAACCTCTCGTGGGACGGGCGCGTGGGTATCTACCTGGAAGATCATTACTACGACCGCTCCGACGCGGCCGTGGTTTTCAAGCGCGTTGACCACTGGAGCGGCAGCGAAAAGTACATCTATCACGGCAACGACGGCACCAGTATGCCCTGGAACGACACCGCCCAATTGAACTATCTCCACCCCGGTGTCCGCGAGGCCGTGATCCAGACTATCCTGCACGTGGCCCGCCAATTTCCCATCATCCGCTTTGACGCCGCGATGACGCTCGCCAAAAAGCACTACCAGCGGCTCTGGTTTCCGGAACCCGGCAGCGGTGGCGACATCCCCTCGCGGGCCGAGTTCGGCCTGACGAAAGCGGATTTCGATGCGGCCATGCCGGCCGAGTTCTGGCGCGAGGTGGTGGATCGCGTGGCCCAAGAGGCGCCGGACACACTCCTGCTGGCCGAGGCCTTTTGGATGATGGAGGGATACTTTGTGCGCACGCTCGGCATGCACCGCGTCTACAACAGCGCGTTCATGAACATGCTGCGCGACGAGGACAACAGCAAGTACCGCAACGTCGTCAAGAACACACTGGAATTTGATCCGCAGATCCTCAAGCGGTACGTCAACTTTATGAACAACCCAGACGAGCGCACGGCGGTGGACCAGTTCGGCAAAGGGGACAAGTACATTGGCATCTGCACGATGATGGCGACAATGCCCGGTCTGCCAATGTTCGGCCACGGCCAGATCGAGGGCTTTACCGAGAAATACGGCATGGAGTACCGCCGCGCCTACTGGGACGAGCAGCCGGACGGCCACCTGGTTGAGCGGCACGAGCGGGAGATATTCCCCCTGCTGCGTCAGCGGTCGCTGTTCGCGGGCGTGAAGAACTTTTTGCTGTACGATCTCTTTACCCCGGAAGGCAACGTCAATGAGGATGTTTTTGCCTACTCAAACCGCGTGGGCGACTCTTCGACAGGTTCAGGACAAGCCGAGCGGGCGCTGGTCGTCTACCACAACAAGTACGCCGAGACGCGGGGCTGGATCCGCACGTCCGCCGCTTATGCGGTCAAGGACGAAAGCAACGAGAAGAGGCTGGTACAAAAATCGCTGGGCGAAGGCTTGGGATTGCACAGCGACGAGAATCACTTTACCATCTTCCGCGACCACGTCACCGGCCTGGAGTACATTCGGAGCAGCCGGGAACTGTGCGAAAGCGGCCTGTACGTGGAATTGAGCGCATACAAACGACACGTCTTTCTCGACTTTCGCGAGGTGCAGGATAACGAGTGGCAAAAGTACGCTCAACTAACGGCCTACCTGAACGGGCGCGGCGTGCCGAATATCACAGAGGCTCTGCAAGAGATATTTTTACAGCCGATTCACCGCCCGTTCAGAGAATTGGTCAATGCCGGGACGCTGGAGCAAGTCAGCAAGTGGGCCAGTCAGCAAGTGGGCGACGAGACAGTGCTGGACGATGTGGAACAAAAGATGACGGCCCTGCTCCGCGAAATCAAACGCATCACCAACGGCAGCGGTGACGAAACAGCCATCGCCCGCCAGATGCGCCAAGAACTGCTCGCCACTTGCAACTTGCCACCTGCAAACTTGCAACTTGCCCACCTGTACATCTTTACCCACGCCCTGGGCAAAATCGTGGATGAGGCGAATTTCGCGCAAATCAGCCGCAGTTGGCTCGACGAGTGGCTGCTGGGCAAAATCATCGCCGGCGCGCTGCGCGACCTGGGTCTGGACGAGGACGCAGCCTGGCGGGCGGTCGCGGCGATCAAGATACTCGTCAGTCACCAACGATGGTTCACAGAAAAGCGGCCATACCAGATATTGAAATCCTGGTTGCAAGATGACGAGGTGCAGCGATTCCTCCAGGTGAATCGTCATCAGGCTGTTTTGTGGTTCAACCAAGAAGCGTTCGAGCAACTGCTAGAGTGGATGCTGCTGACGGCGACAGTCACGATCAACGCCGACCCTCTCCGCCCGGCGGACAAAGCCGCCCAGGAAAGCGCCGCGCTACGTGATGTGGTGAAAAAGCTGCAACAAGCCCAGGAACAATCCGGGTATCAGGTAGAGAAACTGCTGCAAGCTGCCAGGGAAAAACCTGTAACATTGCCACCGAGTGCTTCCGGTATAAACCCTGCTCGTAAACCACCGAGTTAATATGTCAATTGACGCTATCTCGATCAAGCCAGCAGGCTTTCCCACGACAGATGGAAAGATGCTACGCAAACTCATTCGCCGGATGGCTCAGGCCCTAAAACCGGAAAAGATCATCCTTTTCGGCTCTTACGCCTCCGGTGAGCCAACGCCAGATAGCGATATAGATCTGTTAGTGGTAATGGAGACATCCGCACCGCCCGCGGAACGCTACCTGACCGTCTCTCGGCTTTTGCGTCCCCGCCCTTTCCCCGTGGATATTATCGTCAAGACGCCAGAAGAAATTCACCAGGCGCTCAGCCAGGGCGATTTTTTCATCCGCGAACTATTCGACGAGGGGCTAACTCTCTATGAACAAGAACGCTGATCCTTTAGCGTGGGCGACGTTGGCCGAAGAAGACTACCTGCTGGCACGCCTGGCCCTGAGTCAGGAAAAACCTTTGCAGTATGGGGTATGCTTCCACGCCCAGCAGTGCGCCGAAAAATACCTAAAAGCTATACTGGCGCTTCAGGGAAAAGCTTTCCCCAAGACTCACGACTTGTTGGCCTTGAGTGACTTGTGTCAGCAATCAGGCGTCATCGTGCCCATAAGCGCCGATAGGCTGGATCGCCTCTCTGCTTACGCAGTACAAGTGCGCTACCCTGGGGAAGAGCCAACGCTAGAGGAAACACAGGATGCGATAGAAATAGCCCAAGCCACGCGTCGTTTCGTCCGCGAATTTGTAGGACTCTATTAATGCCCCCCTGCCACCTCGCCATCCACGGCCACTTTTACCAACCCCCTCGGACTGACCCCTTTACCGGGCGCATCCCCAGGGAACCAGGCGCCGCTCCCTACGCCAATTGGAACGAGCGTATCACGGCCGAGTGCTACGCCCCCAACGCCGAGGCGGGCAACTTTGAGCGACTCAGCTTTAACCTGGGCGGCACGCTGGCCCGCTGGCTAGACGAGCGCGCCCACGCCACCTACGAGAGCATCGTCGCCGCCGAGCAAAACTACCGCAAAGCCCACGTCGCCGGCAACGGCGTGGCCCAGCCAGTTCACCACACCATCCTGCCCCTGGCCCGCCGCCGCGACAAAATCTGCCAAATCCGCTGGGGCATCGCCAGCTTTAAGCACCGCTTCGGCCACGAGCCGCTGGGAATGTGGCTGCCAGAGATGGCGGTGGATTACGAGACGCTAGAGATTCTGGCGGCGGAGGGGCTGCGCTTTACCATCCTCTCCGACGAGCAAGTGCGCGGTGACCTGAGCGCCGGGGGCGGCCCGTACCGGGTGCGATTGCCCGGCGGAGGCGAAGTAGCCGACTTTAGCGTCTTTGTCCGTGACCACCACCTCTCCAACGCCCTCTCCTTCGGTATGCCAGACCCGTCCCGCGCCGACGACTGGCTACGAGACCAGGTGGGTTGGAGGTGTCGCGAAGGCCAGTTGCTGCTCATCGCTACCGACGGCGAGACCTTTGGCCACCACCACCGCCAGGGGATAGAAACACTGTCCCGCATCCTCTCGGCGGGAGACGCCCACGGCTACGAACCGACCACGCTGGGACACTACCTGCGTCAGAATCCACCCCAGGCGGAACTGGAAATAATCGAGTACACCGCCTGGAGTTGCGGCCACCGGCTGGATCGCTGGGTTATCGGCTGCGGCTGCACGCCGGGCGACAGTCGCTGGAAAAGCGCGCTGCGGCGGGCGCTGGATAACCTGGCCTGCGACCTGGATCAAGTTTACGTCTGCGAGACCCAAAAGCTGGGATTGGAACCCTGGCCCCTGCGCGATAGCTACATCGCCCTGGTATTGGGGCAAGTAGACGGCCCCACCCTCCTATCCGAGAATGGCCTGAACCACTTGCGCCAAGCCGAACAAAATCGGCTGCTCTGGCTGCTGGAGAGCCAGTTCCACCGGCAGCGAATGTACGCTAGTTGCGCCTTCTTCTTCGAGGATCTGGCCCGGCTCGAGCCTCGCTACGCCATCGCCAACGGCATCCGCGCCCTGGCACTCACCCTCTACGCCACAGGCGACGACCTCTCTCACAGCTTTCGCCGCGACTTGGGGGTAGCAGTGAGCGCAAGAACCGGACGCACCGGAGCGGATATGTTTGACACAATGCTCGCCCAGGCCGAGGCATGAGACAACTACTGAAAAACCAGTTTTTAGAAAAAAGGTGAACTGCTCAGGCATAACCGGGAACACAGAGATACACAGAGGATGCGCAAAGTTTCACAGAGGAGAAAGAAGAAAGTTTGCTTGTCGTACCAGTTTTCAGCGCAGAATACAGTGTTTGCCCGCCTCTGGGCGGACGTAAGCATATACCTCCCTATCTCTCCGTGATTCTCTGTGTCTTCTCTGTGTGACTCTGTGTAACGACTACCTGGCTGAGCAGTTACAAAAAAATTCTGTTAAATGACATTTCAACGCCGCAGCGGTATCCTACTCCATCCCACGTCGCTGCCCGGTAGCTTTGGCATCGGCGACCTGGGCTATGCAGCCTATCGCTTTGTAGATTTTCTGGCGCAGGCCGGTCAATCCTACTGGCAAGTGCTCCCCCTAAGCCCCACCGGCTATGCCGATTCCCCCTACCAGACCCTCTCCGCCTTTGCCGGCAACCCCATGCTCATCAGCCCCGAAAAGCTGGTAGAGGCCGGTCACCTCTCGGCAACGGACCTGAAAGACGCCCCCTCCTTCCCCGACGAGCGGGTGGACTTTGGCCCCGTCATCCCTTACAAAACAAACCTGCTGGACCGGGCCTACGCCAACTTTCAGGCCGGGGCAACTGCCCAGCAGAGGGATGACTTGAGCCGCTTCTGCGCCGAGCAAGCTCCCTGGCTGGACGACTTTGCCCTCTTTATGGCCCTGAAGGAAAACCACAACCTCCGTCCCTGGCACGAGTGGGAAGCGGGAGCCGCTACCCGGCAGCCAAAAGCGCTGGCCCGCTGGAAAAAGTCGCTGGCCGACAGAATCGAGAACCAGAAATATCGCCAGTGGCAATTCTTTGAGCAATGGCTGGCCCTCAAACGATACGCCAATGAGCGCGGTGTCCGCATCATCGGCGATATCCCCATCTTTGTCTCGATGGATAGCGCCGACGTCTGGACCAACCCGCACCTCTTCCACCTCGACGAGCGCCTCCGGCCCACGATCGTCTCTGGCGTGCCCCCCGACTGCTTCAGCGAGACAGGTCAACTCTGGGGCCACCCCCTCTACCGCTGGGACGTGATGGCCCAAGACGGGTACGCCTGGTGGATCGCCCGCTTCCGAGCCGCCTTCACCCAGGCTGACGTGATGCGCATCGATCACTTTCGGGGTTTCTACAACTACTGGGAGGTCCCGGCGGGGGAAAAGACAGCCCTCAACGGGCGCTGGGTGCGCGGCCCCGGCGCCGACCTGTTCCGCGCCGTCACCGCCGCGCTGGGCGATGTCGCCATCATCGCCGAAGACCTGGGTACCTTTGACGCCGCATCACGCGCCGGGGTAGACGCTTTGCAGGCCGAGTTTGGCTACCCCGGTATGAAGGTGCTACAATTTGCTTTCGGTTCCGGTCCCTCGACCCCCTTCTTGCCCCACAACCTTACTCGTGACTGCATAGTATACACCGGCAGCCACGATAACGACACCATCGCCGGCTGGTACCAGGCCACCTCCACGGAAGCGGAACGGGACTATGCCCGCAAGTACCTGGGCAGCGACGGCTCAGACATCGCCTGGGACCTGATCCGGCTGGCGTGGGGTTCGACAGCGCACACCGCCATCACCACCGCCCAAGACCTGTTGAGCCTGGGGCGCGAGGCGCGCATGAACCTGCCCGGCATCGTCGGGCAGCCCAACTGGTGCTGGCGGCTCCAGCCCGGCGCGCTGACGGGCGAGGTCGCTGCGCGGCTCCGAGAGCTGACCGCAGTCTACGGGCGTGCGCCCTGAGAGCGGCGCACGGGCATAATGGCGCCGGTGGCGATCGTCTACCTGCTGCTCCAAAAGTACATCGTCGGCGGGTTGACCGTCGGCAGCGTCAAGTAGGACAAGTTCGTAGTAAGCCACGCAGCAGAGCGGAGTGGCGTCAGAGAGAGCGAAAACGGCGCCCCACTTCGTTTCGTGCCTGACTACAAACAAAAATAGTCGCTTGACAGATAGTATGAATTGCTGTACACTCCCAGAAAGAGTATCTACTCACGAGAAGGAGGTACAGTGATGGCTCAATCCACTGCTCAATACACCCAACGGGTGCAAACCATGTTCACCCCGCAACAATACGAGTTGCTCCGCGAATACGCCGCCGAGTCCCAGAAACCGTTGAGCGTCATCGTGCGGGAAACTGTGGCGCAGTATTTGTTGGACAAGCTCGAACAGCGGCGCAAGCAGAAAGCGCTTCAGCGACTCTGCTCCGGCGATGCGCCGGTCAGCGACTGGCCCGATATGGAACGCCAGATCGAGACAATGTGGGAGGAGACTGAGTGGACACCCGCATCTTTGTAGACGCGAACGTGCCGATGTACGCGCACGGCGCTTCCCACACCTATCGCCAACCCTGCCAAGCATCGTTACAACGCATCACTGCCGAGAACATTCCGGTTGTGACCAGCAGCGAGGTTGTCCAGGAGATCATACATCGCTACCTGTCTCTGCGACGCCCCCGCCAGGCTGTCCAGGTCGCCAGTGACTTTATGACAGTTGTCCCCTCTGTTTTGCCAGCCACACAGTCGGATATCGAGTACGTCTTGCGCCTCATTCCCTCGTACCCTGGTCTTTCGGCCCGCGACCTGCTCCACGTCGCCGTGATGCTCAACAATGATATTGCCCAAATCCTCAGCGCCGACGCCCACTTTGACCAGGTGGAGGAAGTGGATCGTCTCGACCCTGCTTCCTTCGCGGCGCAGTAAGCAACGCGGCGCAGTAAGCAACGCGGCGGAGTAAGCAAGAATGTCCTCAAAACTATGCCCCAAGGTCATTCTGGAAGGCACGCGGCTGACCTACAAAACCGAGATCGCCTTCGCCCTGAACGAACATCCTCGCATCGTGGGGCCGCGCAAGTACCGCTACCATTCGCCCATCGTCTCTGCGGAATGGTGCGGTTTCACCAACTTTCCCTGGGGGCGCGGCCTCATCAACTTTGAGCCTGACGAAGAAGCCCGCGCTATGGAGACTTTTCACACCTGGGCGCGGCTTTTTGAACTGCTGCGTTACTACTCGTGGATCGTTGACCGCTTCCACATATCCACCCGCGCCTACCAGTTACAAACTCAAGGCAAGGATCACGATTTCCGCTGGCTGGAGGAACGGTTGGCCGCTCTCAATTTTCGCCTGGTGTTCGTCACGCGGACGACAGAATCCTTCCAAGCGGCGCGCGAGGAAAGAATCAAGGTCTCTGGCAACCCGTCGCAGTACGACGACCTGCAACTGTTCATCGGTGAGCAGGAGCTATTTCGTCGCTTGGTTGGTGAATCCATCCTGCCAACGCTGGAACTGGATATATCGGACAGCGACGTGACGGGGGCGGTGGATAGGATTGCAGACTGGATGACAGAAACGGGCGGACTGTGGGCCAAGTGAGAATTCCCGTGATAAAACCCTCACGAATAGAGCGCGCACTGACCCTACTCGCGCTGGCCGGCTTGCTGCTCGCGGCCTGCCAAGCGACCATGTCGCCGCCGGCCGCCGTTCCCACCGCGCTGCCTGTCGCAGAGTACGGCTGGTGGAACGACGCCGTCTTCTACGAGGTCTTTGTGCGCAGCTTTTACGACAGCGATGGCGACGGGGTCGGTGACATCAACGGCCTCATCGWAAAGCTCGACTATCTCAACGATGGCGACCCCGCCACCAACGACGACCTGGGCGTCACCGGCTTGTGGCTGATGCCGGTTATGCAATCACCCAGCTATCACGRCTACGACGTGGTTGACTACTACCAGGTTGGCGACGAGTACGGCGACAACGATGACCTGCTGCGACTGATAGAGCAAGCCCACGCGCGCGGTATACGCATCATCATAGACCTGGTGCTCAACCACACCTCCAGGCAGCATCCCTGGTTCCAGGAAGCGCTCGATCCTGGCTCAGAGCGGCGCGACTGGTACATCTGGGCCAATGAACAGCCGGAGGGCGAGAGGTGGCGCGAGAGCGCCGGCGGCTACTACTATGGTTACTTTTCGGATCAAATGCCCGACTTGAACTATGAGAACCCGGCAGTCACTGAAGAGATGCAGAAAGTGACCCGCTTCTGGCTAAAAGACATGGGCGTTGACGGATTCCGGCTGGACGCCATCAAACACCTGTTCGAGGATGGCCCCGTCCTCGAACACACGCCGGCCACCCACGCCTGGCTGCAAGAGTTCTACCTGTTCTGCAAAGAGATCAACCCAGACGCGGTGATAGTGGGCGAGGTTTGGAGCACTATGGACGACGTCGTCGAATACGTCGGCGGAGAACTGGACATAGCCTTCGAGTTCGAGCTGGCGAACGCGACCCTGGAAAGCGCGGTGAGCGGCCGCAAGGCGAGCGTGGAGCGAAAGCAGCAATCGGTGATAGACACCTTACCCGCCGGGCCAATTCGCCACGTTCCTGGCCAGCCACGACCAGAATCGCGCCCGCTCCCGTCTGTTGGACGACGAACAAGCCAAGCTGGCCGCCACGCTGCAACTGACGTTCCCCGGCGCGCCCTTCATCTACTATGGCGAGGAGATCGGAATGCAGGGCGCCAAGCCCGACGAGAACATTCGCCGTCCGATGCAGTGGGGACCGGACGGCGGCTTTACGACCGGCGAACCGTGGCGCTTGTATTACGAGGACTACCAAGAGCGCCACGTCGCGGGACAAAGCGAGGCCACAGACTCTCTGCTGAACCACTACCGCGCCCTGATTCGCCTGCGCAACGAGCACATCGCGCTGCGCCAGGGCGATTTTATACCTCTGGAGAGCGACTGCCGCCCGGTCTATGGATACCTGCGCCGTCACCAAGACGAAAACATTCTGGTGATTGTGAACCTGGCCGCCCAGGAGCAAACCGGCTGCGCCCTCTCGCTGGCCGCAAGCGGCCTCGCCCACGGCGACTATGCCGTTCGAGAATTACTGACGAGTGTCGAGATATCTACACTGACAGTGAACGAAAACGGCGGCTTTGATTACACCCCGTCAGAAGCGTTCGCGCCGCGCGAGGAATACATCTTGTTGCTAATGGGAGATTGATGGACATCATTACGCCTGAATGGGCCAAGGACGCCGTCTTTTACCAAATTTTTCCCGACCGCTTTGCCCGCAGCGAGCGCGTCCCCAAACCCGCCAACCTGGAAACGTGGGACAGCCCACCCACCAACTATGGCTTCAAGGGCGGCGACCTGCTGGGCGTGACTGAGCGGCTGGGCTATTTGCAAGAATTGGGCATCACGGCCATCTACTTTAACCCCATCTTTCAATCAACGGCCAATCACCGCTACCACACTCACGATTACTACCGGGTGGATCCGATCCTGGGCGGGAACGAGGCTTTTCGCGAGCTATTGGACGCGGCTCACGCGCGCGGTATCCGCGTGGTTCTGGATGGCGTCTTTAACCACGCCAGCCGGGGGTTCTACCAATTCAACCACGCGCTGGAGAACGGTGCCGCCTCCCCCTACCTGGACTGGTTCCACTTTGACGAGAAACTATTGCGGGCCGGGGAGCGACCGAACGGTTATCCAAAGCAAGGAGCAGGACTAGGCTACCGGGCCTGGTGGGGCCTACCCGCGCTGCCCAAGCTCAACACCGAGACAGAAGCCGTGAGGCAATTTATCTTTGACGTGGCCCGGTACTGGATCGAGTTCGGCGCGGACGGCTGGCGGCTGGACGTACCGAGCGAGATAGACGATGACGAGTTCTGGCGCCAGTTCCGCCGCGTGGTCAAAGGAGCCAACCCAGAAGCCTACATCGTGGGCGAGATCTGGTTCGAGGCCCAGCGCTGGCTCCAGGGCGACCAATTCGACGCGGTGATGAACTATATCTTTAACCGGGCCTGTTTGGGCTTTTTCGGTGGAGAGCGACTGGATACCAAACAACATCCCGGGGGATACGATCTACGGCCGCTGAGCGCCGCGCAGTTTGCAGACACAATAGACCACCTATTGGCCCTCTACGACTGGCAGATGACGCTGGCACAACTCAACTTGCTCAGCAGCCACGACGAGCCTCGCTTTCTGACGTTGGTTGGCAAAGAGAAAGATGCGCTAAAACTGGCGGCGCTGTTCCAGATGGCGTTTCCGGGCGCGCCCTGCATCTACTATGGCGACGAGATCGGTATGGAGGGCCGGCACGACCCCGACTGCCGCCGCGCCTTTCCCTGGGACGAATCCCGCTGGGATCACGACCTGCTCGACTTTTTCCGGCGGGCGATCCGCCTGCGGCGCGACCACCCCACCCTGCGGCGCGGGCGCTACCTCCGCTTGCACACCGACGGCCAACACTCCGTCTACGCCTTTGCCCGTCAGGGGGATGAGGAGACACTAGTGATAGTGCTGAACAACGGCCAATCCAGCTACGAACTAGACGTACCGGCGCGAGACACGTTCGCCACAGGCGCGACGCTGCACGACCTGTGGGCGGGAGGTCAGGCCCGAGTGATCGCCGGGCGCATCACTGGCGCGACACTGCCGCCTCGTTCGGGGATGGTGCTGGCGCTCGACTAACCTTGCGCCACTTGCGAGTACGTGCTATAATAAAGCCACGTGGGGATGAAAGGCTTCGACGGGGAAGGCTGACCACGGATGGCAAGCCGGGGCGCTCTAACCCCGTTAACAATGGAGCACAAACTCCAAAGTGCCAATAACACTTGGTTTCCCGTTCCTCAGCCCGCGATGGCGGCCGCCATTCCGATGGTAGCCTAATCCGGTCTGAGAACGAACTGACCGCATAGACGGTCACGTCCGCCCCGGCTTTTCGCTGGCGGGCCGGGGGCCGGACGTCACAAAGTCAGCGTGCGGCGCTTTAACGCCGATGGAAGCGCTCAAGCGGGAGTTTCGACTCCCATCGGCTTGATCTGGGTGCAGCGCGGTTGGCGGCGGCTCCCCAGACGAGAAATAAAGGCCGACTAAGCTTGTAGAAATCCCTGATTGAATTCTTCGGACGCGGGTTCGATTCCCGCCATCTCCACCACAAACGCGAGGCTGGCCTCTGACGATGCCAGCCTCGCGGCATATCTGGCTCAGGAAAAAAACGGAACCGTTAGGCTTTCTCAAAACAAGCCGGTATGACATTCCGACCTACGACGACACCACCTGCGCAGTAGTGCGAGCAAAAATGGACGAGCGACACATCCTCGACATCTCAGATATACTGGAACATGCCCCTCGCAGCGAATGGTCCGACGGCGCGCGGGCGCTCACCAAACGCGCTTACATCGTCGCCGAAAAAGCGCACGCCGGCGAGAAACGCAAGACTGGCGAGCCTTACATCCAACACCCGTTAAACGTGGCCCTCCTACTCGCCGAGATAGGAATGGATTCGGATACCGTCGCCGCCGGCCTGCTGCACGACGTAGTCGAAGATTCGGACATTGGTCTAAAAGACCTGACGCGAGAATTCAACCAACACATCGCAAGCCTGGTAGACGGCGTGACCAAGCTGGAACAGATCGAGCAGGAACAGAGCGACCGGTTCAAAAACAAAGACGAAGAACTGCGCAACGAACAGGAATCCGAAAGCCTGCGCAAGATGTTCCTCGCTATGGCCCAAGATGTCCGCGTCGTGATCATCAAGCTGGCCGACCGGTTGCACAACATGCGCACGCTCAACGGGCTAAAACCCAAGCGTCGCAAATCATTTGCCCGCGAGACGCTGGAAATTTTTGCCCCGCTGGCCAACCGGCTAGGCGTGTGGCAATGGAAGTGGGAACTGGAAGACCTGAGCCTCCACTACCTCAACCCCGCTACTTATGACGAAATAGCATCCCTCATTGAAGATCAACGTTCAGAACGAGAGATCAACGTTCAGAAACACATTGATATTCTGGAACAAGAGTTTGCCCAAGAAGAAATCAAGGCTCAGATTACTGGTCGGCCCAAACACATCTACAGCATCTACAGAAAAATGGAGCGCAAAGATGTGCCCTTTAGCCAAATTTATGACGTTCACGGCATCCGCTGCATCACTAAAACTGTCCCCGACTGCTACCGCATCCTGGGCATCGTGCATGGGTTGTGGCAACCCATACACGGTGAGTTTGACGACTATATCGCCACTCCCAAAGATAACGGCTACCAGAGCCTACACACAGCGGTCGTCGGTGAAGACGGTAAGATGCTAGAGGTGCAAATCCGCACATGGGAAATGCACCGCATTGCGGAATACGGCGTCGCCGCCCATTGGCGCTACAAAGAAGGGAACAAAAAAGATCGTGGATTTGGAGTCGAGAGCGCCTGGCAACACTCTTTGATGGAATGGCGACAAGAAGTCACCGACGCCAAAGAATTCGTGGACGCGATGAAAACCGACATTTTCCAAGATCGAGTTTACACCTTTACCCCCAAAGGCAAACTTGTTGATCTTTCGGTCGGCGCGACGCCAATTGACTTTGCTTATCGCGTCCACACCGAAGTCGGTCATCGCTGTCGAGGGGCGCGTGTCAACGGAAAACTGACCCGTCTGGATTATCAACTCCAGAACGGAGATCGAGTAGAAATTTTGACCGCGCGGCGGGGAGGGCCCAGCCGAGACTGGTTGAACCCAGCCCTGGGTCACGTCAAGACCAGACGCGCCCACAGCAAGATTCGTCAGTGGTTCCGCCGCCAGGATCGAGAACAAAATATCGTCCAGGGACGCGAGGTTGTCGAGCGCGAGTTAAAGCGGCTTGGACTGGAGCACATGGGTCACAAGGCGGTATCCAAACTTTTCGACTATGATAAACTGGATGACTTTCACGCTGCCGTCGGTTTTGGGGACATCAACAGTCAGCAAATCGCCAGCAAAATCGCCAGCACGCAGCCCTATGAGAAGGAAGAAGAACCCATCACACCACCCTCTCCCACACAAGACATCAAAGGCATTCAAATACGAGGCGCTGGCAATCTGTTGACCCGGCCAGCCGGATGCTGCCACCCACTGCCAGGGCACGATATCATCGGCTACGTCACTCGAGGGCGCGGAGTCACCATTCATCGCCGTGATTGCCCCAACATCTTGCGCCTGCAGGATACAGAGCGACTGATCGAAGCTGATTGGGGATCCCATTCGCCCACTGCCCCAGCCACAATATACATCCAGGCTTATGACCGCACGAGGCTATTGACCGAGATTTCGGGTATCATCGGCGCCGAGGATATCAATATCTCGGCCCTGAAGCAGAGCAGGGAAAAGAACATATCCACGCTATACATCACCGTCGAGATCAACGACTTTGCCCAACTCAGCCGTGTGCTGACCAAGATTGAGCGGTTGTCCAACGTGATCGAGGCCAGACGGTACACGGGGTAAAACAAAAACCCGGCCCCTCGGTAGAGGCCGGGTTGATTTTCACAAGCCCAAGAACTAGGGATCCATCGGCACACGGCTTTGCCACGAACTTCCACACGGCCAAAGTAAAGCCCACCTACACACCGCCGGATCGCGATCACGCCACGAGCGCCGGCACTCGGCCTTGTACCATGGGGTATCTCCCTGGCACTCTGCCCGCACTGTAGGATACTCGACGAGCGCAATCTGCTTCTGGGCCTCTATCCACTCCTGGAAAGCCTCATCCTGCACCTGCTGAAGCACGTAATCATCCAATTCACGCACCTCGTGGCCCAGCACCTCAATGACGTAATAGCGGGTTCCGCCCTCGTCCGCCGCCGCTTGGCTGTGTTCCCCCACGTCCAGGCTGAACGCCAGCTCGGACAACGTCGCGCCTACGATCCCCTCCAACGCGCTCAAGGGGTACCAACCCAACTCTCTATCAAATCCACTGACTTGCTCGTCTTCCTCTAGCTCACCCGCCAGCGTCTCAAAATCTTCTCCCTCGTCCAAGCGAACAGCAAAATCACTCGCCCATTCCTCGCTATCCACGTTGATGTAGCGCAGCTTGACTTGCTCGGCAGTGGTGGGAACCTCCGCGTCCATCTGCTCCCGCAACTTTTCGCGCAAAAGCGACACTTCCATCCAGGAGCGATACTGTTGCTCAGAGACGCCCAATTCTCTCCAAGACTTTAGAACGTCACTGTACAACTGGCGAAAAGCCTCCTCAGTCATCGGGGTCGGAGTTGGCATGGGGACGGCAGTCGGCGCCGGGGTAGCGTCAGTCGGCGTCAGAGGGGGTGTGGCGGTCGGCGCGGGCGTAGAGGTAGCCGGATTGCGCTCGTACCCAAAGTAACTCTCGACGCTCTGCTGGACTTGGTCCGACGCAACCGCAATGCCGCGGCGCTCCGCCTCCCGGCGCACCAATTCTCCTGTGACCAACTGATCAAGAACTTGCTCTCCAATAGTCAGAGCGTTCGCTGGCGAGAGCTGGGTCTCCAGATCGCGGATATTCCCCTGGATATATTGCAGGTAGAGCTCTGCGTTCGGATCCGACATATCAAGAGAGCGCTGCTGCGCAGTCAAACGCTGAAGTTCGAGCTGTATCTGCATCCGCACAAAGCGCACCCGAGCCTGAAACTCACCCGTCGTGACGGGGACGCCATCTACAACAGCGACCGGTTCACGGGACTTGACGACTTTTTCGGCAACAAAGCCATAAGCCAGAACAACCACGACAACGATCACCAGGGCAGTTACACCCCAGAGGAGCCACTTCTCAATACGCCTTTCCCGCTCCAGACGGGAAAGCTGCTTTCGCGTTAGTTTTTTCTTTGGCGCACGCTTGCGCTTGGACTTTTTTGTCATTGCTTCTCTCACATACTGCTAGATGCCAACATCAGCCAGCGCTGAGAGCCAACAAGCTCCCAACGTCCCACGCTCGGCTGCCGCTAAGAAACAGTTTTTTGAAAAACCCAAAACCCCGCCCTTGCTGTTTCCTGTAAAATGAAAGACGCAGTAGGGGTTTTGGGCGCCAACCTCTGATCAAGCCTAGCGGCCGTGACCGGGCTTGAGTTGTGTCGTGAATGGCAACAACGCCAAGTGGCGAGCGCGCTTGATCGCCACCGCCAATTGGCGCTGATGCTTAGCGCACGCCCCTGACCGCCGCCGCGGCTGGATCTTGCCGCGATCAGTCAGGAAAGAGCGAAGGCTATCGGCTTGCTTATAGTCAATACTATCAACTTTGTCTCTACAAAAGACACACGTCTTACGACGCCCGCGGAACTGGCGTTTATTATCATCTTGCTTCCGCCCACGTCGCTGTTCTCTCTTTGCCAAAGCTCAACCTCCCTAGTCAGTAGGTTCGGCGGGCCGATATAACAGACCTTCGCCAACTACCGGCTTGCCAATTAAAATGGAAACTCGTTGTTCAAACCCCCCGCCATAACGACCTTGCTATCTCTACTCGACAACTGGCTCGTTCGACTGATCGTTCTCCTGGACCTCGTCAGGCCCTTGCGCTGGCGCAACTTGCTCTTCAAGACGCACGACCAGATGGCGCATGATCTGCTCAGTCAACCTCAGACTGCGCTCTAACGCAGAGACGCCCTGGGGCTCCAGCTCAAGCTGCATCAACACGTACTGGCCTTCCCAACGCTTTTGAATGGGATAAGCCAGCCGACGCATTCCCCAAGGCTTTGTTTGCACGACCTTGCCGCCACCACGTTTGACCAACTCTTTGACTCGGTCAACAACAGCGGTTAAATTGTCTTCGTCCACGTCAGGGTGAACAATAAAAATCAACTCATAACTGCGCATTAGACGATCACCTCCTTTCCACGGGATTTGCCCCCAGACTCAACGCCAGGAGCGGAAAGCTCGCCTATAGGCGCGCAACGGGCGATATGATAACACAAAGACGGGCATTTGGCAAGCGAGTTGGGTTGGTGATTACCCACATGTTCAAATGTGACTGCATTGATCCTGTTTTCTTTCACCGCAGAGGCCGCAAAGCACGCAGAGAAGGCCTTTTTGACTATCTCTGCGACCTCTGCGCGCTCAGCGGCGAGATGTGGGTAATCACCAGAGTTGGGAATTGGGAATCAGTTGTTTTCCGTTGTTTCGATGGCCGCAGCGATAAAAGCTTTGAAAAGCGGGTGAGGGCGGGTGGGACGGGATTTGAACTCGGGATGAAACTGGCTGCCCAACATAAAGGGATGATCGGCCAGTTCGACGATCTCGACCAGCCGTCTGTCAGGTGAAAGGCCGCTGAACGCAAGGCCCGCCTCACTCAACAAGTCGCGATAGGCGTTGTTTACCTCAAAGCGATGTCGGTGCCGTTCCTGCACTTGTGGCACATCATAAGCCTCGGCTGCCTTCGTCCCTGCCACCAGGTGGCAGGGATACAGACCCAAGCGCATCGTGCCGCCCATCTCCACGATCGTTCGCTGATCGCGCATCAGGTCAATCACAGGATGCCGTGTGTGGGGATTGAACTCGGTGCTGTTTGGCTCATCGCTATCCAGGACGTGGCGGGCCAACTCGACAATCATCACCTGCAAGCCCAGACAAAGCCCCAGGTAGGGGACTGCGTTCTCCCGCGCCCAACGCGCAGTGGCAACCTTGCCCTCGATGCCTCGCTCGCCAAAACCGCCGGGCACGATCACGCCGGCAGCCTGTTCCAATTCGTCCCAGCCGCGGTCGCGTTCCAACCCTTCGGAACTGACGTAGCGCACATCAACGTCCCACCCGTGCGCCAGAGCCGCATGATATAACGCCTCGCGCACGCTGATGTAAGCATCGTGAAGCTCGACGTACTTGCCGACTATGGCAATGGGCAGCGACCGCTTGGGCGCGCGGATGCGGGCCACGAGTTCACACCACTCGCTCAAATCGGGGGCCGCCACATCCAACTTTAGCCTCTCGACGACAAAGTCGCCCAGCCCGGCCTCCTCCAGCACCAGCGGAATCTCGTACAGCAACGGCGTGGTTACCAGTGGAACGACAGCCCGCTGCTCAACGTCGCAAAAGAGCGCGATCTTGTCGCGCAGCGCGTCATCCACCGGGCGGTCGGCGCGGGCGATGATGACGTCGGGCTGGATGCCGATGGAACGCAGTTCGCGGACGCTGTGCTGCGTGGGCTTGGTCTTTAACTCACCGGTTGCGCCGACGTAGGGCAGGAACGTGACGTGAATGTAGAGCGTGTTTTCGAGTCCCACGTCCCGCCGCATCTGTCGCAACGCCTCCAGGAAGGGCAACCCCTCAATATCGCCGACCGTGCCGCCGACCTCGACGATCACCACCTCGGCCTCGCTCCGCTCGCCAACCAGCGCGATGCGGCGCTTGATCTCGTTGGTGATGTGCGGGATGACCTGAATGGTGCCCCCCAAGAAATCCCCCCTCCGCTCCCTCTTGATGATCTCCTCATAGACCTGCCCGGAGGTGACGTTGCTGGCCTGGGTCAGGTTCTCGTCAATAAAGCGCTCATAGTGCCCCAGGTCCAGATCGGTCTCGGCCCCGTCGTCGGTGACAAAAACCTCCCCGTGCTGATAGGGCGACATCGTCCCTGGATCCACGTTGATATAAGGGTCGAGCTTTTGAATAGAGACGCGCAACCCACGAGCCTTCAATACCCGCCCCACAGAGGCCGCAGACACACCCTTGCCCACACCACTGATCACTCCACCTGTGCAAAAAATGTACTTGCGCATATCCCCACCTCGTCTGCTACCCACAAAAAGTGGGGAGGGTCGCTCGGCGGCGACCCTCCCCACACAACACTTATCGAATCCACAGCGACAGCACTTGTTCGCCCTCTTGCACGATTAAAAAGTACCGTAACAACTCAGGCTATTCTGGTTTGGACACAGAGGGCCACTGAAAAAACAGAGGTTCACAGAGAATACAACAAGTATTCAGGGGAGGAAGAAAAAACATCAAGACCTCCGAGGTTTACGAAATAACATTCTCGCTCGATTTCTGATGGTACGCAAGTCGCTTTCCAAGCCAAATTACTGTTGAAACCTCGGAGGTCTGAACGGTTACCACGACAAAAATGTTCTTTTCTCTGTGTTCCTCTGTGTAACAGCCCGGGCTGAGCAGTTAAAGTACCTACAACAAACCTGCCAAACCCTTGACCGCCCGCCGCATCTCGAGAAAAATGAGGCCCAATTTGGCCTCCTTGCGCGCCAGCACAGTGAGCACCGCATCTTCGCCCACCGACATCAAGACAATGTAGCCGCTATTACCCTTGACATAGACCTGATTCAGCACGCCGCGTCCTAGCTCGCTGGCGATGCGCTCGCCCAACGAGAGCATCGCCGCCGACATCGCCGATACGCGATCCTCCTCCACGGTCGTTGGGAGGAGAGAGGCTATGATCAACCCATCCACGCTGACGACGGCCGAGGCCTCAACGTCAGTCGCGCTACTCTGAAGACCTCGCAAGTGCTCCACCATCTGCTCTGAACGCGACCCTGTCATTTACCACTCCTTTACATCACCATCAGGTTTAGCTCGAAGCAAGCCATTACCACAAGCGCAGGCAGACTATATCACAAGTCCAAACACGTGTCAAATGACCCCGCCAGTCCCAGTCCACTGAATGCGGCCGGCAGCAAGTACCGCGCATCCCTATTTTGTGTTATACTTCTCCCTGACGCAAAAACATCGCTAGGCAACTGAACCAACAAACGTGCTTGCGTGTATCATATAGGGAACTTTTAACCATAATCACCTGCCAAGAAAGACAGGAGGACAGATGATCGCTCAAGTCGCCGCCCGCGTGCGTGAGAACATCCAAAAAGTCATCGTCGGCAAAGACGAGGTAATTGACTTGGCCCTGGTCGCCATCCTTTGCGAGGGACACATCCTTCTCGAAGATGTGCCCGGCATTGGCAAAACCATGCTGGCGCGGACAATTGCCGCCAGTCTGAACTGCACATTCAAGCGTATCCAATTTACGCCCGACCTGTTGCCCTCCGATGTCACCGGCATCAGTTACTTTGACCAGAAAAAACAGGAATTCGAGTTTCGCCCAGGGCCGGTGATGTCGCAGGTCGTGCTGGCCGACGAGATCAATCGCGCCACGCCACGCACCCAATCGGCGCTGCTGGAAGCCATGCAAGAGCGGCAGACCACCGTAGACGGCGTGACATATCCCCTGCCCCGTCCCTTCCTGGTGATGGCCACCCAGAACCCCATCGAACTGGAGGGTACATTTCCTCTGCCGGAGGCTCAAGTTGACCGCTTCTTGATCAAGCTCCCCATCGGCTACCCCACGGAAGAAGAAGAGCACGCCATCCTACTCCGCTTTGAGCGCCAAGACCCGTTGGAGACGCTGGAATCCGTCACCACCCCCAACGAGCTGATCGCCATGCAACAACAGATACGGGAAGTAAAAGTCGAGGAATCGGTGCGCGGCTACATTGTAGACGTCATCCGGGCCACGCGGGAGCATCAAGACATCCAGCTTGGCGTCAGCCCGCGCGGAACACTGGCCCTGTACAAGGGCGCCCAGGCGCTGGCCGCCATTCGCGGCCGCGAGTACGTCCTACCCGACGACGTCAAACTGCTGTCACCCTACATTCTCACCCACCGCATCATCATCAGTCCGGCGACGCGACTGCGAGGGCGCCAGTTGGCCGACGTGCTGATGGACGTGATCGAGACCGTGCCGGCGCCGGTGGAGCGATTGTAACGCCAAAAAGGTGCGGCCCCGTCATGTCAGACCACGCCCCAGCGAACGATAAAGAAAAAGACCGTCGCTCCCAATTCAGCCACGCCTGGATCGAGATGGCGGCGTTGCTGATCGTCGTCGGATTGCTCGTGCACCAACGCGCCCTCTTTGCCCTGGCAGCCTGCCTCCTGGTCGTCATACCCGTTTCCTGGTGGTGGAACCGCATGTCGCTGCGGCGCGTCGAGTACGAACGATACTTTGACAAACAGTGCACCTTTCCCGGCGAGACGGTCGAGATGACAGCGCGCGTCACCAACCGCAAGCTCCTGCCCCTGAGTTGGCTAGAGATCAGCGACCAGATTCCCACCGCTTTGCCCCTGGCGCACGGCATGCTCCTGCCCACCCACGCCCCTCAAGTTGGCAAACTCCCGCTCGTCCTCTCCCTGCGCTGGTACGAACGAGCCAACCGGCGCTACGAACTGAACTGCACCGCGCGCGGCATCTACAAGCTAGGGCCGGCGGCGCTCAAGTCGGGCGACATATTCACCCTCTTTGAGACGCAGGCAAACCACAAGCGCCGCGACCGGCTGGTCGTTTACCCCCGCATCTGGCCGATGGAGGAACTGGGGCTGCCCTCCAAAGAACCCTTCGGCGAGCGGAAAGCACATCGCCGCTTGATAAAAGACCCCCTGTGTACCATCGGCATCCGCGACCACCACCCCCAAGACAGTCTGCGTCACATCCACTGGAAGGCCACCGCCCACCGAGGCAAACTACAGGTGCGCGTCTTTGAGCCAACCACAACGCTCACCCTCGTCATCTTGCTGAACGTCGCCACCTTTGCCCATAGTTGGCAGGGCGTCCTTCCAGAACTGTTCGAGCACACCATCAGCACGGCCGGCTCCATCGCCACCTGGGCCGTGGGGCAAAAATACAAAGTGGGGCTGATCGCCAATGGCAGCTTGCCCCTCTCCGATCAACCCATTCGCGTGCTTCCAGGCCGCTCGCCAGGCCAATTGGCCGCCGTGCTGGAATCGCTGGCCGCCGTGACCAGCTTTGCCACCGCGTCCATTCACGAACTACTGCGCCGGGAAAGTCCCCGCCTGCCCTGGGGAGCTACGTTGGTCGTAGTGACCGCCATCGTGACCGATGAACTATCCACAATAATGCTACAACTCCGGGACGCGGGACGGCGCGTGGCGCTGGTCTCGTTGGCCTCGGAAGCGCCGCCCCCGCTGGACGGGATCGCCGCTTATCACCTGCCTGCATCCACGCGCGCCTTCCAGGGACAATCATACAGCGCAATGGCCGCGCTGCGAGCCGCCGGGTTAGGACCTCGGCGGGAGGAAGCCGGTGACTAGCTTCCGCGCCACCGCCCGCCGCGAGTTGGTGTTCCTGTCCCTGGGGGCGATGGATGTCTGCATCATCACCCCGCTCTTTGCCTCGCTGCTTTCGCTCATCACGCCCGTCCGCACGCTGCCGGTCACAATCATGTTCTTCTGCGTGGTGATGGGAGTGCATTACGCCGCCCGCCTGACCCTGCAATCCCCCCTTTCCCCGTCTCTGCGCTCCCCGCTGCTGGCGCTGGGGATATTGGTCAGCGGGTTGTTCACTATCCACCAGTTGCTTCACGCCCAAACGGCCCTCTTGAACCCCGCCTGGCTGGTGGACATCTTTCGCAGCCTGCAACAAGAGAGCGCGTCACAAGATATACTCGTCTTTTTATCAGTTCTGTTCTTCTGGCAGCGCGGGCTGGTGCTGGCCCAACGGAGGCTCGATAGCGCCAGCGTCGCCTTTCGCTTCCGCCTGGGATTGGTCGCGCTGGCCGTCACCATAGTAGTAGGCGGATTCATCCTTCCCTGGCCGCTCTACCAATTTGTGTTCGTCTATTTCTTTTTCAGCTTGATGGGGATCGGTCTGGCGCGGGCGGAGGAGGTGGGGCAGCAATACGGGGGCGCGCAATCCCCCTTCAACTTGGGCTGGCTGGCGGCGCTGGCGGCTGCTACTCTGATCATCCTCCTACTGGCGGCGGGCGTAGCGACATTGATGACGGGCGAGAGCATCAGCCGCATCTTGACGCCGCTCTGGGCAGCATCAAGAGTATTCATCGCCGGACTGGTCTATGTTCTGAGCTGGATCATGTACGCCGTGATGGCGCTCCTACACACCGTCTTTGGCGAGATCAACCTGCAAGGCTTTGAGTTCGCACAACCATCTTTACCCGCCGAAGGGCTGCCGCAGCAGGCTGGACGACCGCCTTTCACGCCCGAACAACTGGCGCTGGCGAGATCAATCGGCTTGATCGGAGGCCTGCTGCTCCTGCTGCTGGTAGTAGCCTTCTCCCTGCACAAACTGCGCGTCCGCGCCGGGCGGCGGCGCGGTGACGAGCGCGAGTCGGTGTGGGAAGGTATCCGCCTGCGCCGCTCCCTGCGTGACTTGCTGTTGCGCGGACGCCGCCGGCTAGATGAGGCAGCCGCGCTGGGACGCTCCTTCCTGGGCCGCTTCCTCGCGGCTATGACCATCCGCCGCATCTATGCCCACATGAGCGCGCTGGCGGCCGAGCAGGGCTACCCCCGCGCCCCCCACGAGACCCCCTACGAGTACCGCCCCACCCTCGAGCGCGCCTTTCCCGAAAACCACGCAGAAATAGACTGCATCACCGAGGCATACATCGCCGTACACTATGGCGAAATACCCGAACGCCCTCAAGAACTAGAAAAAGTGCGGGCCGCGTGGGAACACATTCAGGGCGCAGTCACCCAAGCGTGAGCATAAAAACTGATTTGGGGCCGCCATTACAGGCAAACCCTAAAGGTCTCAGAAAACCTTTGGGGTTTTTTCGTGCCAGGGCAAAGTGTATCACACAACAACACCGAATCACGATTTTACTAATCGAGCCACATGGTATATACTGTACTCAAGGTACTTTCACCCCCCAACTTGAGGTATAGACAATGGAAATTGAAGCCAAGTTCGCCGTCTCGGAGATCAAGACCTTTCAACGCTTGCAAGCGGCCGACCAACTGGCCGAGTTCGCGCTATCGGCGCGCCAGGTCAAACAAGTACGCGATACCTACCTGGATACAGCCGACCAACTGATTCTGGCTGCCGGCTATGCCTACCGTCAACGCGAGCAGGAAGAAGGGGTATTGCTCACTCTCAAGGGACTGGGAAGCGCCGAGGGAGCCGTCCACCGGCGGGAGGAACTAGAGACGCTGCTACCCGCCGCCGCGCCACCCGCCGAGTGGCCCGCCAGCCCCATGCGCGAGCGAGTGCTCCGGTTGACTGGGGGCGCGCCGCTCCTGCCGCTCTTCTCCCTCCAACAGACGCGCATCGTGCGTCAGATGAAACGGGGTAAACAAACAGTAGCCGAGTTGAGCCTGGACGACGTACATTTGACCATCGCGGGCGAGGAGCACACTTACCTTGAACTGGAAGTCGAACTAGCGCCCAAAGGCGCCGAGGAGAACCTAACAACGATCGTGGCCTGCCTGCAAGACGAGTGGGGATTGGAACCTGAACTCCGCTCCAAGTTTGAGCGGGCGCTGGCTTTATTGAAAGACCGGTTACTGACGCCGCGAGAGCGCGCCATCTGCCAGCGGGTCGCCGAACGAGACGACGCGGACGGCCTCCGCGCGCGCGCGCTCCTGGCCCTGGACGAGGGGGCGACCCAGACGGAGGTGGGCAAGTGGGCCAAAAGAACAGATCGGACAGTGCGGCGCTGGCTGGCAGCCTTTCGGCAAGATCGCCTATCCGTCTTTCCCGATGACGTTTTGGGCGAGGCCCAGCCCGCCACAGAATCGGAAGAGCCGCCCCGCCCTCCAGTCGTGCGTCCAACTCGCCCAACCCGCAAGAAACCGCCCAAAGAACTGGGGCTGGAAGCGAGCGACTCGATGGCCGCGGCTGCGCGCAAAACGTTTTACTTTCACTTTCAGCGTATGCTGTACTACGAGCCGGGAACTCGGCTGGGTGAGGACATCGAAGAGCTACACGATATGCGGGTAGCCACCCGGCGGATGCGTGCCGCCTTCCGCGTGTTTGGCGCTTACCTAGATATGAAGCAGTTAAAGCCCCTCGTCAAGGATCTGCGGCGCACCGGGCAGGCGCTGGGCGACGTGCGAGACCTGGACGTATTCTGGGAAAAAACACAACGCTACCTGGACACGCTGCCCCCGGAGCAGCAGGGCGACCTAGCTCCGCTGCGAAAGGCATGGGAAACGGAGCGCAAGCGGGCCAGAGAGAGGATGCTGGCTCACCTGGATAACGAACGCTACGCCCAGTTCAAAAAACGGTTCACAGAGTTTCTAGAGGCCTCCAACGCTGCGGCGCTCCCCGTGTTCTCGGAGAAAGGCGAGCCGCTGCCCAACCGGTTGCGACACGTCGCGCCGGTGGCCGTGTACCAACGCATGGCGGATATCCAGGCTTACGACGAGTGGGTGAGCGGGCCAGATGTCCCGCTGGAGCGGCTGCACCAGCTCCGCATAGCGGCCAAGCGACTGCGCTATACGCTCGAGTTCTTCCAGGAAGTGCTGGGACCAGAGGCCAAGGAGCTGATCAAAGAGATGAAAAATCTCCAAGACCACCTGGGTGATCTTCAGGACGCGGTGGTAGCCAGCAATCTACTGCGCGATTTCTTGACCTGGGGCACGTGGGGGCACGCCCAAGCCGGGAAAAAGATGGCCGCTTTGCCCAGCGAGCCTATCATAGCGCCGGGCGTCGCCGCTTACCTGGCGACCAGGCAAACCGAGATACAACGTCTATTGGACGCCTTTCCTCAGGTGTGGGCATATTTTCAGAGCCACGGCTTTAACCGGTCAGTGGCATTGGCAGGGGCGCCATTGTGATTGAATTGCACGTAACTCAAATGGAGGTGTGACTATGGCAAAAGGACCTACGTTCATCATTCTTCTCGGCCCGCCGGCCTCGGGAAAGGGAACTCAAGCGGCCCAACTACGAGAAGCGCTCGAACTATCTCACGTTGCCAGCGGCGATCTCTTCCGGGAGAATCTTGGCAACGAAACCGAGTTGGGATTAAAGGCCAAAGAATACATGGATCGCGGGGAGCTGGTGCCCGACGACATCACCATCGCTATGGTCATGGATCGCTTGAGCCGGCCGGATTGCGCCGGCGGCGCGCTGCTGGATGGCTTTCCGCGCACCATTGCCCAGGCAGAAGCACTCGACGCGGCGCTGACCACCCAAGGGCACAAGATCAAGCTGGTGCCCAACATCGCCGTGCCCGACGAGGTACTGGTGGAACGGGTGGGTGGACGCCGCATCTGCCGCGTGTGCGGGGAATCGTACCACGTCCAGTTCAACCCGCCCCAAAAGGAAGGGGTGTGCGATAGAGACGGGGGCGAGCTGTACCAGCGCGACGACGACAGGCCGGAGACTGTCCGCAAACGACTCAAAGTCTATTGGAAACAGACCAGCCCGCTGATTGATTACTACCGCGACCAGGGCGTGTTGGCCGAGGTCAACGGTGATCAACCCATAGAGGCGGTGCAGGCCGAGTTGCGCGCTGCCGTGGAAAAGGCCCTAAGGGTTTTCTGAAACCATTAGAGTCTCAACTGGGGGAGGTTCAAAATGTTGGAAAAAGTAGACCTGACAAAAAAACTGAAAAAGAAGATATACAAGAAAAAGATGCCCGGCCTGCGCGACCGGCTGTACAACCTGCAAAAGGCGTGCTGGGATGCCAACATCCCCAGTGTGATCATCTTCGAAGGCTGGGATGCGGCCGGCAAGGGGACTTCTATCAAAACGCTCACCCGCAGGCTGGAGCCGCGCGGCTTTAAACTTCACCCTATCCAGGCCCCGCGCACCTATGAGATGCACATGCCCTGGCTGTGGCGCTTTTGGCAAAAGCTACCCAACTATGGGGAGATGGGCATTTTCGACCGTAGTTGGTACGGCCGGGTGCTGGTGGAGCGCGTAGAGAAATTGACGACCAAGGGGGAGTGGCGCAAGGCTTACCGGGATATTGCGAACTTTGAGCGCACCATCGCCGACGACGGCTATGTCATCATAAAATTCTGGCTGCACATCAGCAAAAGCGAGCAGAAAAAGCGCTTTAAAAAGCTGGAGCAGGATCCACTGGAAGCATGGCACGTCCAGCCGGAGGACTGGGAGCACCATCGCAAATATGACGAGTATCTGCTCGCCGTCGAGGAAATGCTGGAACGCACCGAAACCGAGTGGGGACCCTGGACCATCGTGGAAGCCACCAACAATCGCTGGGCGTGGGTCAAGATTTTCGAAACGATCATCCAACGTCTAGGAGAGGCCCTGGAAAAACGCGGCTTTCCGCTGCCGGAAGAGCCAAAAGCTCTAGACAAAGCCCAGGGCGAGGTGGAAGTCGCCAAGCCAGAGCATCAAGTCGAGCCGCCAGAATAGGAGGACGAGCATGTTGGAAACAGTAGATCTGAGCAAAAGCCTCACGAAAGAGGAATACGTTGCAAAATTAAGCCGCTATCAATTGCAGTTGCGCGAATTGGCCTATCAGCTTTACGTGCAAAAGCGCACGCTGGTGGTGGTATACGAAGGCTGGGACGCTGGAGGCAAAGGGGGCAACATCAAGCGCGTCACCGAGCGCTTGGACCCGCGCGGCTATGAGGTTTTCTCTATCGCCGCGCCCAAAGGGGACGATGCCACCCATCACTACCTGTGGCGCTTCTGGCGCCGGCTAAAGCCGCCGGACGAAAAACAGATACTCATCTTTGACCGGACCTGGTACGGGCGCGTGATGGTGGAGCGGGTCGAAGGCTTTTGCACCGAGGAAGAGTGGAAACGCGCCTACCGCGAGATCAACGAGTTCGAGCGCCAGTTGGTTGATTTCGGAATGGTTGTCGCCAAGTTCTGGATTCATATCAGCCCAGAGGAACAGTTACGCCGCTTCCAGGAACGCAAGAATACTCCTTACAAACAATGGAAGCTCACCGACGAGGACTGGCGCAATCGTGATAAGTGGGGCAAGTACAAGACTGCTGTGGAGGATATGCTACTTCGCACCAGCACCGTCACGGCCCCTTGGACGGTCATTGAGGGCAACGACAAGTGGTTCGCCAGGGTCAAGGCGCTGCGCACCCTGGTCCAAGTCTTGAGCAAAGAACTCGATTACCAACCTGCGGAGGCTAGAATCAAAAAAGGTAAGAAGAAGAAGGATGACGATAAGGGCGATTGACCTTTGCCCATCCCAACCCCGCGCCGACGTGATACAATTCCCCAGGCGACGCTTCCGTTGGGCAAAGCGCTCCCTGAATTGACGCACCTGACCTTGTACAATTTCCATCACCGCATCATCTCACGGAAAAAGCAATGGGAAAAAAGAAAAAGAAAAAGAAGAAACAAGTAAAGCGCTCTGCTCAACTCGAGACATCCAAGAGCAATGTTGGTTTGGATGCCCCCCACCTCTACATCAATCGCGAGTTAAGCTGGCTTCAGTTCAACCATCGAGTGCTGGAGGAAGCGCTGGATAAGCGCCACCCGCTGTTGGAACGGGTCAAGTTTCTGTCCATCTTTGCCAGCAATCTGGACGAGTTCTTTATGATCCGCGTCTCTGGCCTGCGCCGGCAATTGGCGGCTGGAGCATTGAAAGCCCCACCGGATGGTATGACGCCGGCCGAGCAACTGGCCGCCATCCGTCGCGAGTTGCTCCCGGAGCTATCCCGGCAGTACGACTGCTGGCATTATGATCTGTTGCCGAAACTGCGAGAAGCCGGGATAAAAGTTCTCAACTATAGCGATCTGAAGCACAAGCAGTGCAAACTGTTGCGCCAGTACTTTCGAGAAGAGATATTCCCCACCCTCACGCCGCTGGCCTTTGATCCAGGGCACCCATTTCCTCACATCTCCAACCTCAGCCTCAACTTGGCGGTGGTGATCAACGATCCCCTGCGCGGGGAGCGGTTCGCCCGCCTGAAGGCGCCGGGGACATTCCCCCGCCTGCTGCGCATCCCCAGCGAAGAAACAGCCGACGACTATCAAAGCCTGGGACTGGCGCAAACAATGTCCAGCAACTTTGTGTGGCTGGAAGAAGCAGTGGTCGCTAATCTGGACATGCTCTTTCCTGGCATGGAGATCGTGGCCGCTTACCCTTTCCGCGTCACCCGCGATGCCGATCCTGAAATTGAGGAGGATGAAGCCGCAGACTTGCTGACTTCCATCCAAGAGAGTGTGCGCATGCGCCATTTTGGTTTAGCAGTGCGGCTGGAGGTAGACGGCGACATGTCGGAACGGGTGCGCGATACCCTGATCGCCAATCTTGGCCTGGCGCCCTATCAGGTCTACACGGTAGATGGCCCCATCGGACTGGCCGACCTCGTGGATCTGGCTCGCGTAAACCGCCCCGAGCTGAAGGACTCGCCTTTTCAGCAGTCTGTGCCTCCGCCCCTATCCCCAGAGAAGAACATCTTTTCCGCAATCCGCCATCGCAACGTCCTGCTCTACCATCCCTACGATAGCTTCGACCCGGTGGTAGAGTTCGTCCGCCGGGCGGCGCGAGACCCCAACGTGCTGGCGATCAAGCAGACGTTGTACCGAGTCGGCCCGGATTCGCCGATCGTGGCCGCGCTGATGAAAGCGCGCAAGAATGGGAAACAAGTAGCCGTGTTGGTCGAACTAAAGGCGCGCTTTGACGAAGAGAACAACATTGTGTGGGCGCGGGCGCTGGAGCAAGCAGGAGTGCATGTGGTATATGGGGTGATGGGACTCAAGACGCACACCAAGCTCCTCCTGGTGGTGCGCCGGGAAGGAGCCGCTTCGCTTCCCTTTGAGCGGGAGGGAGACACCCTCACTCGCTACGTCCACATGAGCACCGGCAACTATAATGACGTCACCGCCCGCCTCTACACGGACATTGGCTTTTTCACTTGTGACCCAGACATCGGCGCGGATGTATCCGATCTGTTCAATGCCCTCACCGGCTACTCCACCAAGCAAGAGTATCGCAAGCTGTTGGTGGCTCCAGGCGTGATGCGGAAGGAAATACTGAATCGCATCGAACGTGAAATCGAGCGGCACCAAGAGCGCGGGGACGGCTACCTGGCTTTCAAGATGAACGCGCTGGTAGATAGGGCCTGCATCCAGGCGCTCTACCGTGCTTCGCAGGCCGGAGTGAAGGTTGATCTGCAAGTGCGCGGCATCTGCTGCCTGCGGCCCGGCGTGCCGAGGGTGAGCGAGAATATCACCGTCACCTCTATCGTGGGCCGCTTCCTGGAACACCCCCGCCTCTACTACTTTCACAACGGAGGCGAGGACGAGATGCTGCTCGGCAGCGCCGACCTGATGCCCCGCAATCTCGACCGGAGGGTGGAACAATTGTTCCCGGTGGAGGATGCGCGCTTGCGAGACGCCGTGCGCGCTCAGATTTTGGGTATTCACCTGAGAGATAATGTACAGGCCCGGCGATTGTTGCCCGATGGCAGCTACGAGCGGGTGCATCCCGAACCCGGTGAGCCTGAGCTAGACTCTCAATCGTGGATGATCGAGCATCGGGGGATATGGCATAGTGAGGAATAACACGCCCGTAAAGTTGGCATTGATCGGGGACGTTCACGCCAACCTACCGGCGCTCGAAGCAGTGGTGGTGCATGCGCGCCAGCGCAACGTCAAAGCAATTTGGAACGCTGGCGACTTGCTCGGCTACGGCCCATTTCCCAACGAGGTGATCCAGTTGCTGCGGCAAGAGCGGGCAGTCAGCATCGTGGGCAACTATGATCTCAAAGTACTAGAATTCGAGCGGAAAAGGAAAAAGTGGCAAAAGAGCAAACGGCCAGAAAAATTCCTGGCTTTCCGGTGGGCTTTTGACCATCTCTTCCCAGAGAATCACGACTACCTGCGCTCCCTCCCCCAGGAAAGACAATTGCGGGTAGAGGGGCTGCGCATCTTGCTGACACACGGAAGCCCCGCTTCAAACGAGGAGACTCTCACCTCCGACACACCAAAGAAACGGTTGCGCGAACTGGCGCAGACGACGAACGCCGATGTGATCATCTGTGGTCACTCGCACCGGCCCTTTGCGCGTCAGGTGGAGGGGGTATGGTTCATCAACACCGGCAGCGTGGGCCGACCCGACGACGGTGATCCGCGCGCCTGCTATGCCATCTTGCAGATCGAACCAGACATTCAGGTGCAGCATTTTCGGTTGGCGTACGATGTGCTCGGGGCAGTCACCGCAACCCGGGAGTACGGGTTGCCGGAGGCGTTCGCGCAAATGTTGATCCAGGGCCGCGCCCTGGACACAATAATGAAAGTGCCCGCCTCGATCTCTCCCCTGCAACAAGAGGAAGAGCGTCGCCTACAGGCAGTGCTCCGGCTGGCGGAGCGCTGCGATTACGAGGTGGAACACTCCCATCAAGTGACGCGGCTGGCCCTGCGGCTGTTCGATGAGCTGAGGCTGCTGCACCAGCTAGGCGCAGAGGAGCGCTTCTGGCTGCAGTGCGGCGCTCTGTTGCACGACATCGGCTGGGTCGAAGGACAGCGGCGACATCACAAGACCAGTCTGCGCATCATCCGTGGCGCCACGCAACTGCCCTTCGACGCGCGCGAGCGTCTCATCATCGGCTCGATTGCCCGTTACCACCGGCGCGCGCTCCCAAAGAATGAACATGCTCACTTTGCCGCGCTAGAGCCGGCGGACCAGCGACTCGTGGCCGTATTGGCCGCGCTCCTGCGAGTGGCCGATGGGTTAGATCGCACCCACCGCAGCATTGTGGAGGATCTCACGTGTGAGGTTTCACCTCAGCAGATAATCGCACGCTGCACTATGCGCGGGTATGCAGAACCGGAGCGAGAGCGAGCGCTGGATAAAGGTCTGCTGCTGGAACAAGTCTTTGACCGGGAGTTCGTCATTGAGAAAGAGTAGTATACATCACACACTCGATGAACTCATCCTCACTCAATTCGCCCGCGCCAAAGGCCGCTAGGTCAGCTGCTCCGACGCTCGCTTCAATTCGAGCGCCGGATTGATCGCATCGAGTCAGGATGACAACCTCGATCTGGGTAAATTCACAATTGCGTTGTTGCAAGGCCAGCGCAACGTCAAAGGCCCCCCAGACCAGTTGAGCGGCTGCGTCGGACGTCTCGTCTGGCAAGGGAATGTACGTAACATTGAGGCAAAGCAAGCCATCGGGATTCAGCGTCGCAGTTCCGCCCAGCCCGGCCTGGGCCAGCATTTGAGCAGCTGCCCAGCGGCACGTTTCCTGCGAGAGTGCTTCGGCCGGCCTTTTCGGGCCGGCGGTTTGGCCGAACTCGGTGGATACATCAACCCGAGGCGCAGGTGTGAACAAGGACAAGATACCAGCGCCAAACGGACGCAGCGCCAATCCCGCCAGCGCCAAGACTATGCCGATGATTAGTTTTTGTCTCAAAGTCATCGCGAGAAGTGTAACACAGGTATGCTCACAGCACAATAACGGATTGAGAAAGGAACGGCAGGATAGGTAAAATGTCAAATCTAAGCCGCAAACAACGTCAAGGGATCACAGCCACAGTGGCAGCCAGTTTTTTCTTGGGTTGGTCGCCCATTCTAGGCAAGATGGCCTACGCCAACGGCGTCACACCATATACGCTGGTGGCCTTTCGCACAGTGGCGGCAGCGTTGCTCCTCTGGTTAGTTTTTTTGATCTTTTGGCGCCGCGAGATCGCCATCTCCTGGCGAGACCTCATTGGGTGCATCGGTGTGGGCGCGGTCAATGGCTTTGGGTCGCTGTTCTACTACACGGGTCTCTTGCACGTAAATGCCTCCCGCGCCTCTCTACTCAACACTCTCTACCCGCTGTGGGTGGTGCTGTTCCTCTTTGCTGCCGGGCAACCGTTGACGCGCCTCACTATGTCGCGGCTCGCGCTCTCCACGCTAGGCATCTACTTGCTAACGCGCGCGGAACCTGGGGTATTGAACTGGCTGGGGGTGACGTTGATGATCGCCTCAGCGGCGACCTACGGCTGGCATCTGGTGTTGGGGCAGTGGGTGCTGGCCGACGTGCCGGCGCGCAAAGCGGCGCTCTACATCCTGACGACTATGGCCTGCGTGGTCGGCGTGGCGCGGGCGGTGCAATCGCAGCCGCTGGAACCTATCGCGAGCACCGGCTGGAGCGCCATATTGGCGCTGGGCCTGACGACGGCCCTATCTCGGCTGACAATGTTCTTTGCACTAGAACGGCTGGGGGGAGTTGAGACGGCGATGGCCAGCCTGCTGGAACTCATCGTCAGCCTAGTGCTGGCTTTCCTATTGCTGGGCGAGCGGTTAACGCTCGTACAGTGGCTTGGGAGCGGGCTGCTGGGAGTCAGTATGATTCTGATGGCGCGCGATCCGGGGATGCGTCTGGCAGAGGGTAATGCTCCTCTGGAATGGAAGCTGGAATAGACGCATCAGTTAGCGAGAAAGAAGTTTTACGCAACGGCAGGAGAATGTGAAAGACGCTACCCGGTAACTGCTCCTCGTCGTACCCTTCGCTTTCTACCCAGATCTTGCCGCCGTGGGTTTCAATGATGCCTCGCGCCACAGTAAGCCCCAGTCCTAACCCGCCCCCTTTAAACGCAGTCTTACTCGAGTGGTGAAGGCTCGTATCTTCCAGCACGTAAAAGTGATCGAATATGTGCTCCTGCTCCGCCTGCGGAATACCCACGCCGCTATCCTGGATAGAGAGATGTACCGTATCCTGAATTTGATGGCCTACGATACGTATACACCCGCCATTGGGCGTATACTTTATCGAATTGCTAACGACGTTCCATAGCGCTTGATGCAAGCGCTTATCATCCCCATAGAGCACCGGCAACTCTTCTACTCCCTCAAACTCGAATCGCAGATCCCGCGTTGGACCAGCTTTCTGCAAGTTACCCACCACGTTATAGATCAGAGATTTCAGAGGCACCGGCTCCCAGGCCAAGTCTAAGCGATCGGCGTCAATGAGGGAAACGTTGCGAATTTCGTCAAAGACCAGGCCAAGCCGATGCGTGGCAGCGGCGATGCGATGAAGCAGGTTGCGGGCGCTGCCCTCTTCATCGGCATCACCGGGAATATCAGGGTTAGCGAGCAGCATCTGGATGTAACCGTAGACACACGTCATCGGCGTGCGCAATTCGTGGCTGGCCAAGATGATGAAATCCGACTTTACTTTCTCAATCCGCTGTAACTCGGCGTGCGCTCCCTCCAATTCACGGATCTTGGTCTCCAACCGATTCACCAAACTGCGGCTGTACTCGACCAGATACTCGCTCTTTTCCTCCGCAGACTCGATCTCTTCCTTCGTCCCTTGCAGGAAGGAGTATACCTGTTCCGGGAATTTATCCACATCAATCGGCTTGGCGATATAGCCGGTACACCCGGCAATGAGCGCCCGCTCTCGGTCGCCATCCAACGTGGCGGCAGTGACGGCCACGATAGGCACCCCCTCCACTTCCTCGATGGATCGCAAGCGAGTGGTCACCTCGTAGCCATCCAGGCCGCCGATGTTTATGTCCATCAAAATCAGGGCCGGTATTTCGCGCCTGGCGGCCTCTATGGCAGCCAGGCCATCTGCGGCATGTACAACCTGGTAACCCTCGCTTTCGAGCAAGCGACGCACCAGTGTAGCACTGGATGGATCATCCTCTACATAAAGAATCTTGATACGCTTCATTTTATCTTGGCTACTCATGCCGCCCGCTTTAGGATTTCTGTCAGCAACTCCTCGTCAGTAAAAGAGCCTTTTTGCATTAACTTGTCAATCCTCCCGCTGAGACGCTGCCGTTCGGCAATCGTCAACTCCTTGGCCGTGATGACAATCACCGGCACGTCGCTCAAGTTTTCGTCGGCCTTGAGCGCATCTAGCACTTCAAAGCCATCCATACCCGGCATCATCAGGTCTAGCAAGATCAAATCGGGCCGCTCGCGGCGCACCAACTCCAAGCCTGCGATTCCGTCGTGAGCCTCAAATATCCGGTACTCCCCTCGTGTCTGCAAGATACGCCGCAACAACAACGTGGCCTGGGGATTATCCTCAATGATGACAATGCTCTGCACCCGACCGTCGAGTTGTTCCAGAGAGCCTAGCAATCCCTCCTCGACAGCGTCCTCTCTCTTGGGCACATCAACCGTTCGCGCCCACTCATCGCCCAGCAAGTGCTTTTCGACCGGGAAGGTATGTCCGGAGCAATTGACGACCACGACCTCATCACGCTTTATTATACCCTTATTGAGCAACTTGAACAACCCAGCAAAGGCCGTCGCGGCCGCCGTCTCCATCGAGACGCCGTCCAACTTGGCCATCACGTGCATAGCGCGAAAGACCTCTTCGTCAGTCACGGCCTCAAAGGCTCCCCCGTGCTCTCGAATGACGCGAGACAGAAAAGTGTAGGCCGGGCCAGGGCTGCCGGTGGCGATGGTGATGACCAAGGTCTGCGGGTTGAGGACCGGCTCGGCCTCGTCCAGGCCCTTGTTGAAGGAGTGAACCATCGGCGCGCAGCCGGCGACCTGGATGCAGGCCAGCTTGGGCATCTTGTCCACCAGCCCCAGTCTCACCATCTCCTCGTAAGCTTTCCACACGCCCACCGGCCCCATCCCCCCACTGGTGGCCTGGATGTACCAATCGGGCGCGCGCCAGAGGGTATCGCCGTCGCCAATCAACATGGGCAATTGCTCGGCCATCTCGAAAGCGACGGTTTTCATAGCCTCGCGGGCCGCTATACTCCGAATCCCTCGGTCGAGAAAAATGCCCTTACGCTCCGCAAAATCCGCCGCCACTTTCTTGGTCTGATCATAAGAGGCAGTCACTTTGATGACCTCGCTCCCATAGAGCGCTACCTCGCGCATTTTCTCAGGGGGCACCAGGCTGGTGAGAAAGGTCCACATCTTGATACCGGCCAGCGCAGAGTAGGCTGAGTAGGAGATGGCGACATTGCCGGTAGAGGCAACAACTGCCTCGGTCATGTCGTGCTCTTTCATCACCGAGATGGCCAACGCCGCCTGCCGGTCTTTGAATGAACCGGTCGGCCCTTGCCGCTCGTCCTTGAAGTAGATGTGCGGAGCGCCGAGCATCAGCCCCAAGTTGGTGGCGTGGAGCAGCGGCGTTCCTCCCTCACCCATGGTCACTTTATTGGTGTCGTCGCGCAGGGGAAGAAGCTCCCTGTAGCGCCACATGTCAAAGGGTCGCTCACTCAACACAGCAGGCCACTGCTCGCGGACGCTGTCATAGTCATAACTCGCGTCGAGCCATTGCCCACCACACTTCTCACACGCTTTCAGTGGGTGGGTAAACAAGACGCGATGTCCACAGCCCGCACACTCTAACCAAACCTGGTGCTCGAATTTATGTCGCGTTGCTTCCCTTTGATTATGTGGGGTCTGCTTCATATCTTGATTCACCTCCTGCGTTGTCTCCTAATCGGTTCAGCGCCTCTGCCACGTCTGCCAGTAGCTCGTGCTGCTCAAAGATCCCCTTTTGCAGCAATGCCTCCACTCCACTACTGAGGGCCTCTCGCTCTTCTGTGGTCAGGTCCTTGGCAGTTACAACAATGATAGGAATAGAGCGAGTATTCTCGTCCGTTTTAACCGCCTCCAAAACGGCGAACCCATCCACGTTCGGCATCATAAGATCCAGGATGATAACGTGGGGCGGTGTTTGTTGGATCGCGGCGATGGCCTCCTGGCCACCGCCCGCCTCCACAACCTCGTACCCCTCTTGGCCCTCGAGCATCCGGCGCAGCAGGTTTCGATCCTCCGGCTGGTCGTCCACCACCAACACCAGGTGTTGGCCCCCCGCCCAGTCCAGGCGACCCAGCGCAGCCAGCAGGTCATGTTCGAGAATTGGCTTGAGCAAGTAATCGACCGCGCCCAAACTGATGCCATACTCCTTCTCCCCCACAATAGTACACATGATAACAGGAATGTCACAGGTTTCGGGATCGGCCTTCAACTCTTGAATGACCTGCCAGCCATCCTTGCCGGGCATCATCACATCCAGCGTGATGGCAAACGGCTGTAGCTCTCGTGCCCGTTCCACCGCCACCGTGCTGTCGGTGAGGCCAACGACGTTGTAGCCTTGATTGTTCAAGTAGCGGCGAAAGAGGGTGACAACCCCGTCGTCGTCCTCTACACAAAGAACAGTTTTTTGTTCAAGTTCAGGCTCCGGCTCCAGTTGCTCCTTCCCCGCCTCTTCCTCGGACAGAGAAGCTCCATGGATGGGCAACGTCATGTAGAAAGTGGAACCCTCTCCCGCCTCACTCTCCACCCACATACGACCACCGTGCATCTTGACAAAGCTACTGGTGATAGAAAGGCCCAATCCTGTGCCTCCGGCCTCGCGAGTAGTGGAAGAATCAGCTTGGGTGAAAGGCTCAAAGATCATGTCAATCTTATCCGGCGGGATACCAATACCGCTATCGGCCACAGAAATGACAACTTCGTTGTCTGCAACCTCAACCTCCACGCGAATGAAGCCTTCCGTGGTGAACTTGGCAGCGTTAGAGACAAGATTGAGAATCGCTTGACGGATGCGCCGTGTATCGCCCATTATCGTCGGCAAATCTTGAGGGACGACCTGCTGCAACTTGACGCCAGACTTGTCTTTGACCAGCGCGATAGCGGTGGACATGACGCCCTTGATGATGTCTTGCAAGTTCACCACTTCAGAAACCAACTCCATCTTGCCAGAATCTATCTTGGCCACTTCCAGGATATCGTTGATCAGGCCCAACAAGTGCTGCCCGCTGTTGTAGACGGCTTGCAGATCGGTGCGCTGCATATCGGTGAGCGGGCCGTCAATCTCCTTGAGAATGACGCGGGAGAAGCCAATGATAGAGTTGAGCGGCGTGCGCAGTTCATGAGACATGTTAGCTAGGAACTGGCTCTTGAGTCGGTCCACCTCTGTCAACCGCTCGGCGGTTTGCACCGCCCCCTGGTACAGGCGGGCGTTTTCCACAGCCACGCTCAGGTTGGCGGCCAAAAGCTCGATGAATTCGACGTTCACGAGCGGCTGATCCTCAAGCCTCCCAATGCCGAGCACACCCAGCACCTGATCGCGGGAGACCAAAGGAACGTAAATAACAGATTGCGCCTGGTTCCGTTTAGCCGTAGCGACCAGTGGGCCGCTCACGCCAGCAAAGCGTGTTGCTTCCTCCTGATCAGAAGATGTCACTTCCAAGATGCTGGTGCGGCGCTTCCCCACCGCCTCAAAGAGGGCGGGGTTTATCACGCGAGTCATTTCTCGAAACGCTTCAGGCAATGGGACATCGGCAGCTTTAGAATCGTGGACGGCGACAGTACAGAGTATCTCCTCCGCCGCATCCCAGGTAAAGATCGCGGAGGGCGACTCCAAACGCTGAGAGATAACCTCTCCAGCCTGGTGGAGCAACTCTTCCGGGTTCAGCGACGTGGAGGCAGCCTGGAGCATCTCGTTGATGAGAGCGCGACGCTGGGCCTCGGACCGGGTCTCTTGGAACAGGCGAGCGTTGGCGATAGCGGTGGCCAACTGATCGGCCATCGTTTGCAAGGCCGACACGTCATCCTCAGAAAAGGCAGCGACCTGCTCAGATTGAACATCCAGCACACCGATCACTTGCTCGCGCACTTTTAGCGGCAATCCCATCTCTGAATGGGTATCGGGGAGATCGTCGTGGGCAAAGTGTACCTCGTCCTGCCCCACGTCCAGGGCGACACGAGGTTCTCCCGTCGCCGCAGCGTAACCAACGATGCCAACCTTACCGACCTTTAATCTGTGCCCCCGTTCCAACATCCGCCGCCCGCCCTCGGAGGAGGCGGCTTGCAAAACGGCGTACTCGTCCTGTTCATCCAGGAGAAAGACGCCGGCGTGGTAATAGCCGAACTGTTCGGAGATGAGATGCACCGTCTCGTCTAGCAACTGGTCTACCTCCAAGATAGCGGTGGCATCCCGGGCGACCTCGGCGGCGGCGGCCAACTGCGTCGCCCTCCGTTGAGTCTCGTGGAACAAGTTGGCGCTCTGCAGGGCAATGGCCGTCTGGCTAGCGACAGCCGTCAGTAAATCTTGCTCATGCTTGCCGTAGGCGCGGGGAGTGGTCGTACTCTGAATGGCCATCACCCCTAGCACCCGGTCGCCGACCAACAGCGGCGCGCCTAGCCAAGAAAGAGCAGGCGCTCCAATCATCTCAATCCCCAACTCTTCCATCCGTTCAGATACTCCCTCTCGCACGAGCAATGGCTGCCTGCTGCGAATGATATGCTCTGTAAGACCTGAACTCAGCCTGCGCGGTCGCCAGTTCGCTGCTTGGCCATGCTCAAAAGCCAACGGGAACGAAACACTATCTAACTCGGGGTTGTAGAGGCCAATGTAAAAGTTGGTGGTATCCATCAACCGAGAGACACCCCGATAGGTCTCTTCCAGCACCTCCTCCACGGTCAGGCGGGCGGTGAGGGACTGGGCTAATTCGTTCAACACGACCATCTCCGCAGCGTGGGTGCGAGCCTCGCCGAACAGGCGGGCGCTATCCAGCGCTATGGCTACCTGGTCGCTCACCGCCTCGACAATAGCGACTTCTTCGGGCGACCATTCGCGAACGCCGTCACTTTCCTGAACGCCCAGAACGCCGATGGTCTGGCCGCGCAGCTTGAGCGGCATAGTCAGCATTGAGCCTGTCGTTTCCGATTCGCCGCGCGCTGGGGCCAAGTCGAGCGTCGGGGACGGCGAGTCCATGACCGGCAGGACATCAACGCGATCATAGATGTAACCCCTCGGACGCTCTGGCGACAGCAGGTCGGCCCAGGCAGCGGCGCTGTATTCACCGTAGAGGCGACCCATTTCGCTCAACTGGTCCTCCGTGCGCTCCACCAGGCGAGCGTTCTCTATAGAGACGGCCAATTGGTCGGCCAGTGTCTGAAAGCCCGCCATATCGCTCTCGGAGAAGGCAGCCTCTTGAGCAGACTGAATATCCAACACGCCGATGGTGCGACCGTGCATTCTCAGCGGAAGGCATATTTCGGAGCGAGTATCAGGCAGGTCGGGGTTATTGAAAGAAACGGCTCCTCTCCGATCAGAGGGGAGCGTCGCGACATTCTCGCCCACATCTAGGGCGATGCGATATTCGCCCGTCGCCGCAACATAGCCCACGATGCCGCTCGCGTCTGGCGGCTCTGGTCGCGCGTCAACCGGCACTCTATAACCCCGCTCCAGCATACGACGCCCGCCCTCAGAAGAGGAAGCGCGCAAGATAGCATACTCGCCCAGATCGCCCACCATAAAGACGCCGGCGTGGTAAAAGCCAAATTCATCGGAGATGAGACGTACTGTCTCGTCGAGAAGTTGATGCACATCGAGGATAGCAGAGACCTCGCGGGCCACCTCGGCTCCCACACGAAGCCTGGCGGTCTGACGCTCCAGGATGGTCGTGTATTTTTCTAGCTCCTCGTGTGTTTCTTGCAACACTTCTTCCATCCGCTTGCGCTCGGTCAGCTCTCGTTGGATTTCCTCGTACAGCCGCGCGTTTTCCAGCGCCCCCGCTATCTGATTCGCCAACGTCATCGCCAAGTTGAGCCACTCCGCCGTGTAGTGGTGCTCTTCCCACATCACTATCTCTATGACGCCCACTGCCTGGCCTTTGGCCACTAGAGGGACAATAGCCAGCGTGGCGATCTCATGTTGGCGCATATAGGCCAGCTCATCTGGGTCGGCGCCGGGGTCGCTGGCCTGCACCACCAACGGCTGCCGCGTCTCCATCACGCGGGCGGTGGCCGGATAATCCGATAGGGCAAACGATTCCTCCTCTTGTTCATCGTTCTGGAGAATGATCCCATCTTTGGTCACAAAGTCCGCCAGAGTTTGTAGCGCATCTCCCTGGGGATCGAGCAAGGAGAGAGAGCACTCTGCCGCCTCCATCACCTCTGTGAACTGGCGGGCGGCGACTTTGGCGATCTCGTCGACCTGCAAAGGGGTATCGGCGAGGCGCTGACTGACGTCAAAGAGCATGGTCTGCTCTCGCAACCGCCGTTGGGCTTCTTCGTACAGGCGGGCGTTCCCAATCGCCGCACCGATCTGGTCGGCCAGCGTCTCCATCAGCATCACGTCGGTCTCGTCGAAAGCATCCAATTCATCGCTCTGCAGATCGAGCACGCCAATGAGTTTACGTCCACTCCTGATAGGTACGGCAAGCTCCGACTTTGTTTCCTCCTCCGCCTTGCGCGCGTAATAGGGGTTCTGGCTGACATCGTTGCTGATTTGAGATTTGCCGCTCGCCGCCGCATGTCCTATCATTCCTTCTCCAACAGCAATTTCAAGGTCTGATGGAAAAACATCGGCATAGCCGCCTGCAATAGATTGTAAAGTCAGTCGTTTCGCTTCCCCTTGATCAGGTGTGAGTCTTCCGGTTTCTTCCTCAAGCAGCAGCATCACGCCATAGTAATCAAAGGCATCACGCACAACGGTAACTATTTCAGCTAGCAGTTCGCCCAGCCCCAACTCGCCGCTCACGCGCTGGCCCACTTCGTAGGTCAGCGCGGCTTGCTCCGCTCGCCGCCGCACCTCCGCCTCCGCTTGCTTGCGCTCTCCAATTTCGTGCTGCGCCTGCTCGTACAACCGGGCGTTCTGGATGGCGATGGCCATCGGGCCGGCGATGGCCATCAGCAGATCCAGGTCGTGTTCGCCATAGAGACAGGGGGTGGTGTAGCTCTGAACCGCCATCACCCCCAACACCTGATCGCCGACGAGCAGCGGCACTCCCAGCCAGGAACAAGCAGGGTCGCCCACCATTTCAATCCCTTTCTCCTCCAACCACTCGGCCACGTTCTCCTTGACGAGCACGCTGGTGCGATTGCGAATGATGTAGCCGGTGAAACCATGAGCCGCAGGAATGACCGTAATCTGCCGGTCAATCTCCGATTTAGAGACCATAAACGAAATAGCCACCTCATCTTTCTCCTGGTCGTAGAGTCCGATGTAAAAGTTGGTCGTATCTACCAAGCGAGCGATCTGCCGGTACGCCTCCTCCAACACCTCCTCCACGCTCAGGCGGGCGGTGAGGGCCTGACTCAACTCGTTCAGCACGGCCAGGTCTTGAGCGAAGGCCTGCGATTGCTCAAACAGGCGGGCGTTCTCGATGGCGGTGGCCGCCGGCGCTGCCAGCGAAGTCAGAAACCGCAAGTCCTCCTGGTCAAAGTCCCCCGCCTTCTTATTCATCACCTCGATAGCGCCAATCACCTGTCCTTTGGCCTGCAAGGGGACGCACAGAATTGAACGCGTGGTCAGGCCGCTCCTTTTGTCCAAATCGTCGAAAAAGCGCTCGTCCTGCGATACATCCGGCACTATCGCCGCTTCGCCGTGCTGGACAACCCAGCCTGCGATCCCTTGCCCCAGCCCAAACCGGGCGCTCAATACAAAATCCGCGCCCTCGCCAGATGCCGCGGCGAAATACAAATCGCCCTGGGCCTCGTCGTGAAGGACCACCGAGGCCGCCGCCACACCCATCAAGTGGGACACACGCTCAGTGATAATGGTCAGCGTCTCCTCCATGTTCAAAGCAGAGATAAGGGCTTGACCGATCCTGTTCAGAGTGGTCAACTCGCTGTTGAGCTTGACGATCTCGGCCTCCGTCCGCGCACGAATCACTTCGCTTCGGGCGCGCTCAGTGACATCGCGCACAATACCCCGGAAACCGAGAGGCTCGTCCCCTACCGGGTCAGTCATCAGAGATACAGACGCCTCGACCAACTTGTTGGTCCCATCTTTTCTAATAATCTCCCAATCAAATAGCGCTGCCGGTTCCTTTGTCCGATAGACCGTGTTGAAGGTCTGGTACACTCTCTCGGTGTTCTCATCGCCCGTGTACTGCCGGTAGTTCGCGCCCATCAACTCGTCTCTGGTGTACCCCAGCATCGCGCACAGCGCGTCGTTAAAGAATGTGAAATTCCCGGCCAGGTCAACCTCGTAATATGCTTCTTCAATACTATCGAGAATGACTCGGTATTTTTCCTCGCTCTTTCGCAACGCACGCTCTGTTTGTTTGTGCTCGGTGATGTCCACAAAGCTCTCGATCAAATGCTCACGGCCATTCAGCATCACGGAAGCCACTGTCTTTAGAATCGGCACGCGCTCGCCGTCGGGCGTGAGCAACACTCGCTCCGCTTTGTCCACCATCTGTCCGAGGTCAGTGATGGGACAGCGTCCCTTCTCCGCCGGACAAATATAGTTGTGGCACACAGAACCAATCACCTGCTCCAGGGGAGCGCCGAGCATTTCGATAGTGGCAGGGTTGGCGGCAACGATCTCGTGCGTTTCAGCGTCAATCACCACAATCCCACTCGGCACGGATTCTAACAGAACCTTCAGACGCTCCACGCTCTCACATGGCATCTCCGCTGGCTCCTGCAACTCTTCAATCAGTTGCGCGCTAGTTTTTCGCTTATCACTTGCCTTTGCCATTGCTCACTACTCCTACAGGCTGTTTTCACTATCCAAACTGTTTCAGAAAACCTTTAGGGTTTCTCCGATGGCTGTGTGTCTGGGTTCAGCCGGATGAAGGCCCGGTCGGTACCAAGCGCTATGCCCAGTTCCCGCACGGTTGTCTGTAGAATATTCTTCATATCCATAGAGGCGCGAACCCGGCTGGCGATGTCACCGATAATGCGTTCTCGCTGCGCGCGCAACTGGGTCTCTCCCAGCAAGCGGGCGTTCTCCAACGCTTGGGCCAATTGCCTCCCGACCGCCTCGATCACGGCCCGGTCGTCTTCAGACCATCTATGCTCGCCAGCGGGGTCATCCACGCCCAGAACGCCGATGGTCTGTCCACGCAGGACAATGGGGATAGCCAATCCCGTTCGTCGCTCCCCGTCGTCACCGTTCCCGGTTGCGGCGACAAGTCCTTCAGCCAGAGCGCGCTCCATCTCTGGCAACCAAAGCCCGGCAACGGGTTCGGCCAAGCCATCCAGCACGGTTGCTCCTTGCGTCCGATCGTAGAGGAAAGCCCCTTGTTGCAGCGTTTCTTGCTGGCGCAGATAATCACGCCAGCCACGTTGTAGGTAGGCGCGGTGGGTGGCCTCGGCCTCGGTCAAGGCGCTGCGGGTCTCTTGCAGCAGACGGGAGCGATCCAGGGCCGACGCCATCTGGTCAGCCACCTGCTGCAGGAACAGCAGATGCGCCTCAGTAAAAGCGCTAGGTTGTGTACTGGTCAGGTTGATGGTGCCGACAACCTGCTCCCCAACCAACAGCGGCAAAGACAATCGTGAGATTATTCCCTCAGAGACAAGTTGCTCATCCTCCAAAAATAGCATCTCCTGGCGAATGTCCGCCTCCAGCCAGGGTTCCCGATGGGTAATGACCCATCCAGGGCAGGTCCCCTCCACCGGCAAATAGATGCCGGGTCGGGCAAAGTGATCGGCCTTCGTCTCTGCGCCAAGAGCCGCTTCGCTATCCCTCATATTGGAAGGGGCCGCTTCGCTATCCCTCATATTGGAAGGGGCCGCTTCGCTATCCCTCATATTGGAAGGGGCCGCTTCGCTATCCCTCATATTGGGAGAGGCAAAGAGCGTATACTCCGGCTCGCCGGGGGTGTAGGTAGCCAGGGTCAGTACATCCAAGGGGATCAGTTGACACAAGTGCTCAGTGATAGCGGGCAAACCTGCCACCAGGTCTGTACTAGCGGCAACAACGGCGGCAATCTCGCGCAGGGCCTGCTCGCGGTGAGCGCGAGTCTGGGCTTCTTGGAGCAATCGCAAGCTCTGAATCACAGCAGCGGACTGCTCGGTCAGAGCGGTGATCTGGCGAATCTCGGCTTCGCCTACATCCAGCGCGACGTTACCTTGCGCCGCGAGAACACCGATCCACTGCTCGCCCGCAACCAGGGGAAAAATCATCATGCTCTGCAGGCCAAGCTGCTCCGCGAACAGGATGCGGGTGCGCTCGTCTATGTGCTCGTCTGTGGCAATATCCCGCACGATGCGCGGCTCATCCCGGTCAAACCAGTGCGTGGCCGGAAACTGATCCAGCATGTGGCGGACGCCGACAGAAACGGACAATCTTTTGCCCTCAGGCGCTGCTGACGCTGCATCACGCTCCCAGGCTGCCACAACCGTCATAGACTCGGGGCGCTCGTCGCCCCATGGGCGATCAAAGAGATTAATAGTGCTGCGGGTCAGTCGCTGCAACAAGGTTGAGTGAACCAGCGCTTGCAGAACGTCGTCTATGGTCGTGGCACGCACCACCCGCTCGCTGCCCTCGTAGAGCGCCTCGGCATAGCTCAGGGTAGCCTGAGTTTGTTCGAACAAGCGGGCGTTGGCGATGGCAGTGGCGAGTTGGTCGGCCATCGTCTGCAACACCGCCACGTCCCCCTCGCTAAAAGCGGCCATCTTGGTGCTCTGAATGGTCATCGCGCCAACGGGCTCGCTCAGGCTGAGCAGCGGCAACGCCATCTCTGAGTGTGTGTCTGGCAGGAATGGGTTATTGAAACGTACCGGTTCCTCTCCCACGTCCAGCGCGATGCGCGCCTCTTTGTGTAGGACGCACCCACCAATCATTGAGGTATCGCTCACCTCCAATGCATGCCCCGCTTCCAACATCTGACGACCCGCCTCGCCTGTGCCGGCCTGCAGCACCGCACGTTGTCCTCCCTCGTCCAACAGGAAAATGCCGACGTAGTAAAAGTTGAAACGGTCGCGGATCAACTCCACTGCCTGGGGAAGAAGCTCATCCAGGCGAAGGATGGAGGAGGAAGCGCGGGAGACCTCGGCAGCGGTAGAAAGTTGCAGGGCGCGGCGTGCCAACTCCGCCCCAGCACGCTCCTGCTCGGCCAACATCTCACGAAGATCATCAATCATCATCTCCACGCCGACGGCCAACTCGGAAAGCACTTCGATCCCCTCCGGGATCTCAACCTTTGCGTCCATGTCGCCCAGAGCCACGGATTGGACGATGTCCATCAACGCCCATCCCTGCTTTTCCACCAATTGTCTATATTCCTCAAGTGAGGTCTCACTCATCGTCGTTTCCTCGACAAATAATAGTTACTAGTTGGTTTGGTTGGTGATATCTTGTCCTACTGGCGGGCAGCAATCCACTAGCTTTCACCCCTCAACCAAGCCAAACCTTCCTCCTCCGAGTCAAAAAGATGAATGTTATCCCGCCCAGTAGCCTTGAGGACGAAACCGACCAGCACCCGGCTGTAGCGCGGAGCGGCCACGAGGGCCACATTCCCTATTTTGAGAGACCTGTACAGATCAACAAAGATTTTGCGCGCTCCCGACGTGTATTTTCCTGACCGGCTGCCATCCACGAGGACGCGCAACGGTTCCGCCTCCGTGGCCGATTCCAGGAATGGATCAAATTCTTGGCGAAAGGCTTCCAGGTCCTGCTGATCCATATCACCGATAAAGGCCATCCGCAAAATACCGTCGTCTCTCATTTCGAGTTCGTATGCCATTTCTCAACTCCTTTTATTGTTATCTGACAACTTTTCCACCCCGGTACCCAGACGGACATAGACCCGAGGCGCGCCCACGGCCTCTCCCAAGCGGGTAATGGTAGTCTGCAGGATGGTCTCCACATCCACGGCACGGCGCATCTGCTCAGTGATCTGGCGGATGGTCTGCTCGCGCCGGGCGCGGGATTGCGTCTCCTCGAACAGGCGGGCGCTTTCCAGAGCCAGGGCCAAGCGGTCGGCCATCTCTTCAACCAGCGAAATCATTTCGGGCGAGGCCGCATCATCCTCAAAGCGCAGGTGGAGTACGCCCAACACTTGGTCGCGCAGTTTCAGAGGCACGGCCAGGCTGCTGATAGTTTCTCCCCCGTCGCCCCCAGCCTCAAGTTGAGGAGTGGTTATGAGTCGCCCTTCACGATCAAAGGGAAGCGAAGCGCCTCCCTCACGATCAAAGGGAAGCGAAGCGCCTCCCTCACGATCAAAGGGAAGCGAAGCGTCTCCCTCACGATCAAAGGGAAGCGAAGCGTCTCCCTGCTGCCACGCCTGGCGAACCTCTGAGGGATATTCGAAAACCTGCTCGACACCCAACCCCCGGTAACGGTATCCCCGCGGCCGCTCAGTGAGCCACGCTTCTTGGGTGTATTGCCCAGAGACCGTCTCAAGCTCGCGCACCGTCTGCTGCGCTTCGTGGAGCAAGCGGGCGTTCTGGATGGCTACCGCCACCTGGTCGGCTATCGTCTGTAGGATAGTCACATCTTCCTCGTCAAAAGCCCCCGCGTCCCGGCTCTGCACATCCAAGGCACCGATGACATCCTTTCCCACGCGAAGCGGCAATGCCATTTCCGAACGAGTCTCCGGCAACAATGGATTGTCGAAATGCACCGCGTCGGCCCCCACATCCAGGGCGATGCGAGACAGACCCACCGCAGTGACATAACCCACGATGCCCACCTCGCCCACCTTCAACCGGTGCCCCTGCTCCAGCATCTGGCGGCCGGCTTTGCCGGTGGCTGCCTGTAAGACGGCGTACTCGCCCTGATCGTTCACCAAGAAAATGCCGGCGTGGTAGAACCCAAAGCGCTCTCGGATCAAGTTGACGGCCCGGTTCAGCAGGTCGCCCAGTTCACGAGCAGCAACGATATCGCGGGCTACTTCAGCCGCCGCTTGGAACTGCCTAGACCGGCGCTCCATCTCTCGGATGCGAGACTGGAATGCATCACGTTCAACTCGCAGTTCTCGGTTGGCGTCAGCCAAGATACGCTCGCTGCTCCGGGCGCGTTCGAGCGCGCTAACAATGCTACGCTGGGCAAGATTTACCAATACCACCATCAGGCCAGAAAAGGCAAACAACATACCCAGGTCATCAAAATTTACCTTGGGTGTAAACGGAATAGGAATAGTCCAATACCGTTCAGCGCAGAATACGCCCAACGCGCCCAACATGCTCAATAAACCAAACACGAGCGCGGCGCGCCCACCCAAAAGCAATCCTGCTATGAAAACGACTATGAGGTAACCAGAGGCAGTAGTATTGCGTATTCCGCCAAAGGTATAGATTGTGACAGTGAACATCACCAATAAAAGAAGCAGCACGAGTATGGTTGCCAGCCGCACACGTCCACGATGCAGCACTCGAATCAGTCCCAGGACTGCCAAAGCGAATAACACAACAATCACGGTGGATAGAAACACACCGCTCGCGCTTGTATTGAATATGATCAGTACCGGAGCGGCTGCTACGATTATCCCGAACGTAGCCCACAGAAGGGTGTTGAGTAACGCCGCATTACGCGCCTGATCCTCGTCGTCCTCAAATACCGGCGGGGCAAGGAATCTCTTAACCCAATTGGACATTATCGTTTCCTCTCTTTGTGAAACGCTCAGTCGTCACTCAAAACGTTCACCCATCCATTCAGACATGATTCGCCTCTCCATCCTCGCTCGCCACGGAGGTTTCATCAGGCGGCCCCACGTGGACCGACACCTCTTCGACCGGGAGCAAGCGTCCCAGTTCGCGCACGGCGGAGCGCAATAAGCCGCTCACGTCAGGAGAGCGGGTGAAGCGGGCCGTCATCTCGTTAAGCACCTGCTCTTGCTCCGCTCGCCGTCGCGTATCTTCCAGCAAACGGGCGTTCTCGATAGCGAGCGCCATCTGATCGGCCACAGCCTCGATGAGGGCAACCTCGTCGTCCGTCCATTGTCGCCCCTCTCCCACCTCCTGCAACCCCAAAGCGCCGATCACTTGGTCGCGCAACGCAACAGGCGCCACCAGGGTGGATTTTCCACCATCATCACTTGCACTGGATTGCACCACCACCCTCCGCTGCGCCACAACCTGTTCAATCTCAGATAGCACATCGCCACTGAGCGAGCTTACACCCGGCTGCGCGCGTTCGTATAGAGGAATGGGCCGAGGAGACAACAGCCTGGCCCGCTGTTCGCGTGTGCGGCTTCGCCGAAGCTCCCCCAGGCGATCCTGGATTTCCGTAAACGCCCGCGCGTTATCAATGGCTGCTGCCACGTGATCGGCCATCATCTGAAATACGGAGACGTCTTGCTCAGAAAACGCCTCCCGCTCAACGCTGTGGATGTCCAGCGCGCCGATCACGTCGCGCCGTTTCTCTGTGTGGGACTGGCCGCTAGAAAGCAAGGGCAGAACTATTTCTGAGCGTGTTTTTGGCAGCAGCGAATTGTGCTCAATAGTGTCTAGCGCTTCGTCAAGGCGCCCAGCCTCCTCACTTGGCCCGGTCGACTCATCATCGTACAGCAACCAATCCTGCGCCAAAGTGGTATCCAACGCAATGCGGGCCTGGGCACTGACGATGCAGCGCCCGACCACCGATGCGCCGTCCACCTTGAGCCTATGACCTTGCGCCAACATCTGAGCGCCCGCCTCGCCCGTACCTGCCTGCAACACCGCCCACTCCTCATCGGTGTTCGCGCCAGCTTTGTCAACCATATAGATGCCAACATAGTAGAAATCAAATCGGTCACAGATCAGGTTTACCGCCTCCTGGATCAATCCATCTTGTTCCAGTATTGAGACGACGGCGCGAGTGATTACGGCCCCGGTCTGAAGTTGGAGCGCCCGCTTTTGCAATGAAGCGTTGGCGGCAGCCAGTCTTTGCACCCGGTCTGTGAGAGATGTCCGAGAGCGAAACGCCTCGTCACGCTGCCCCTCCGCCTCCTGGAGAGCCTTCGATAAGAAGGAATTGAACAACCACTGCGCCAGCGTGACGACGACGGCCAGCGTGTATAGTCCAAGATACAAAGGGAAACCCGACCAATCCACCGCTCCCCGCCCAACGAAGCGAATCAGCAAAAAGGCGAGGGGCACTCCTCCAAGGATGATCACGCCGTATAAAAGGACACTGAGAACACTGACACTCCGTTTCCCCAGCGTGACCCTCCACGCTCCAATCCCTTCCGGCCCGACCGGAGCTGATAGAGATGGTTCCGCCGCCTCCGGCTCTGCTGCGGCAGGCGCAGCCACGGGCGACTCACGATCGAAGGAAAGCGTCGCATTGCTTCCAGCGGCATCACCTCCGACAAGATCGAAAATGACTCTTTCCTCTAGTGAGAGAGATTCCGCTTTCCTTGCCTCCGTCTCCGAATCCGGTTCAGGAACAATAGTCGCTTCGCTTCCCTTTGATGGGGCGGGAGTCGCTTCGCTTCCCTTTGAGAGGGCGGGAGTCGCTTCGCTTCCCTTTGATGGGGATAGGTCGGAGAACAATCCGCTGAGATGGTCTCGGAGGTCATTATCACTCATGATTTATCAACTCCTGGGCCAGGGCGCGGTATTGTCTAGCTCCACGAGTCTTGGGCGCGTAGAGCGTGATCGGCTGACCGAACACCGGGCTTTCCCTCAATTTGGTATCTACCTCAATAATCGTCTCAAAGAGCGCCTTGCTCAGCCCGCGCTGCAACTGGTTAAGTATAATGCGATAGATCTTGTTACGCCGGTCGTACATCGTCACTAACACACGATATTTCAGGCGCGGATTGGTCTTTTCTCGCACGCGCTGCACCAGCCTGATAAAGTAAAGTAACGTATGTGCAGCGTAATACTCAGTCTGGATGGGTATGATGAGGAGATCGGCTGCCGTCAGGGCATTGAGCGTCAACGTCCCCAGAGAAGGGGGGCAGTCAATCAAGACATAGTCATAGAACCCCTCGTCAACGTCATCCAGCCCGTTCTTTAGACGAAACTGGTAGCCGGGCCTCCCATAGAGAACTCTATCGAGGATGACCAATCCTTGATTGGCCGGGACGATATCCAGACCGTATACGGGACTCTCGCGGCTGACGCCAATCAGTGAGTTGTTTCCCAGGAGGGCGTCCCCCACTGTGCAACGCATTTCCTTCGGTTTCAATCCCAGTGAAAGCGTGAGGTTGGCCTGAGGGTCCATATCCACGAGCATGACGATCTTGCCCATCTCAGATAGACAGGCCCCCAACGAGAGACAAGTGGTGGTCTTGGCTACCCCACCTTTCTGATTGCTGATGGCAATAGTTGTAGTCATTATTCCCGCCTTGAGAGTAATACGCAATACATAGGCCGATCACTCAACTTTCACATCGCGCGTTGGCGAGGGCGAACGTCGCCTTGCTTCCCTTTGATCGCGCAGGGGCCGCCTTGCTCCCCTTTGATCGCGTAGGGGCCGCCTTGCTTCCCTTTGATCGCGCAGGGGCCGCCTTGCTTCCCTTTGATCGCGCAGGGGCCGCCTTGCTTCCCTTTGATCGGGAGAGGTGAGGCGCACAAAAGCGCGGGACGTTCCCAATACACTGAAAAGTTCATCCACGGCCGCCTGCACGATACCCTCCACATCGGCGGCGCGCCGCATCCTATCAGTGATCTCGGAGACTAATCGCTCGCGGGCGGCGCTGCGCTGCGCATCCCCGTAGAGCCGCGCGCTCTCCAACGCCGTGCCCAACTGGTCGGCCAATGTTTCCAACAAAGCGACCTCCTCGGGCATCCACTCGTCCGCGCCGCCGGGCTTGTAGGTATCCAACACACCGATGACGTCACCGCGCACTTTGATAGGTATGGCCAGAGGACGCCTCTCGCCATCGCCGTCGCCCAACATGGTCTCGCCTTCCCGCAGCGCCCGCTCCATCTCAGGCCGCCATACGCCCTCGGCCCTGGCGACGCCGCGTTCGTCGCTACGGTAGGCCATATCGGGTTGAGCGCGGAGCAGCTTACTCCATGCCTCACGGCTCATTTCGCCGTAGGCGCTGCGCGCTGCATCCACGGCCGCTTGAGCTTCGGCGAATAGGCGAGCGTTGTCGAGCGCCACCGCCACTTGGTCAGCCATCGTCTGCAACACGGCAATAGCAGCCTCGTCGAAAGCAGACTCCTCCACGCTCTGCACGCTCATCGCCCCGACTACGCGCCCACGAGAACGAAGCGGCAAGGCCAGCTCCGAGCGCGTATCTGGCAACAGCGGGTTATCGAAGCGGGCAGCCTCCTCACCAACGTCCAGCGCAATGCGCGCCTCGTCTCGAGACACGCACTGACCGATCATCGAATCCCCGCCCACCGCCAGCCTGTGCTCCCGCGCCAGCATCATCTGACCAAACTCGCCGGTGCCGGCCCGCAGCGCGGCCCATTCGCCCGCCTCGTCCACCAGGAACAACCCCACGTAGTACAAGCCAAACCGGTCGCGGATTAGGTCAACCACCTGGCGGATCAACTGGTCCGTCTCCAGGATCGAGGTAGCAGCGCGCCCCACCTCAGCCGATGCTTCCAGGTAGGAGGAGCGCTGCTCCAGTGCGCGGGTGCGGTCAGCCACGCGCCGCTCCAATCCGGTGAGCAAGTCCCGCAATCGGTCGGCCATAAAGTTGAAAGCGGCAGCGGTGGCGCCGATCTCATCCTGCCCGCGGACGGCGGCGCGAACGTCCAAATCGCCCGCGCCCAGCCGCTCGGCAGCCTCGCCCAACATCTGGACCGGCCGAACTATCTGATCGGCGACAATGTAAGCGACAGAGACACTGACAAAAAAAGCTATCAGGGCCAAGCCAATCACCACAAAGGTGATGTTAGACTGTCGCCCTCGAAGCTGCTCTAGCGTAGCGTCGAATTCAATCTGTTGTTGCTCGAACAAGTCGGTGACCAGTACACCGGTCAAGTCGCTTTGGCTAATGAGGTTCCCCCGGCTTTGGTCGAGCAGGCTAAAGTGGTTCGCGGCAGCAAGAAAGTGATCAAGATAACGCTCGATCAAATAATCCAGCCGAGCCCTGTCTTCCGACGACAGTTGATCGTCATCTATGGCAGCGATCTGCTCTCCGAACTGTCCAATCCACTCTTGCACGATCCTGGCAGAAGCGAGGTCAGAGTACAGGAAAAAGTTCTTTTCCTGCCGCCTGATCTCCAGAGTGGTGGCCTTGAGCGATTCCAGGCCGGCGTCGTCCAGCAGGGCCTGTAGCTCGCCCATAGCTGCCCGCGTCTGACCAGCCTCGCCGCTGTAGTAAAAGCCCAGGTTTTCCATATGGTCGCTCATTTCGAGCAAACTGGTCTCGTACGCATCCACGTTACTCGCGATGCTCGCCAAAACAGCGCGGGTAGATTCATCAGGCTCTAGCTGCTCAATTGCGGCAATGTTGTCTCGAATCCGATCTATCTGCTCCCGCAACGGAGTCACGTAGGCCCTCCGGGCAGCTTCAAATCCACCCTGACCCGATGCCTCAAAACCGGTGCTGTCCCAGGTATCGTAGAACTCGAAAGCCTGGTTCTGAACAGTCAGCAGGTCGTTGTTGATGGCGGATGCCAAGTCGGCCAACTGGCGCTGGCGCGTCAGAGTGCGGTCCACCAGTCGCTGATTGACCACACTGGTAGAGACAGTCACACCGGCGATGACGAGCAAGCCCAAGATCGAAACGCCCAAAGCGACGTATAACTTGAAACGCAAAGAGACGTCGGCCAACCGCCACTTCAAACCTCGCGGGCGCACAGAAGCAGTATCTGTCCGGTTCATACGCTCCTCTCCTCACCATCCGATCGGGCCAGCTCATCTCCACCGCGAACACCCCCAGCGGTACGGGACGAAGGAGGAGAGCCACATAGCCTAATCACGACTTTCGGCAGTCCCAAAGCCTGCCGCACCTCTTGCGCAGCAGTCTTGAGCACAGTATCCATATCCAACGTCTCGCGCATGCGAGCCGTGACCTCACTGGTCAGCCGCTCGCGGGCGGCGCGGCGCTGGGTATCCTGGTAGAGTCGGGCGCTTTCCAGGGCCGCGCCCAACTGGTCGGACAGGGTCTCCAAAAGCGCAATCTGTTCCGGCGACCACTCGCCGCTCTCCTTGGGTTTTTGCGCGTCAATCACGCCAACGACGTGCCCGCGCACCTTGATCGGTTGGGCCAGGCTGGCCGCGCCATCTTTGCCCGGCACGGTCCTTCCGGTCTGTAGCGCCGTTTCCATCTCCGGCCCCCACTTGTCGCCGGCTGGGGAAATGCCGCGCTCATCCCTGGCAAATCCCAGGTCGAGCCGGGTTTGGAGTAGCCCTGCCCAAGCCTCGCGGCTCAACTTTCCATAGGCCAGCCGCTCCGTTTCCAGGCTTTTCTGCGCATGTTGGAAAAGCCGCGCGTTGCTGATAGCCATGGCGATCTGGTCGGCCAGCGTCTGTAATACGGCCACGTCCTCCTCATTGAACGCCTCCGTCTCTGTGCTCTGCGCGTCCAGCGCACCGATGATCTCCCCCCGCGCTCGCAGCGGCAGCACCATTTCGGAGCGTGTGTCGGCTAGGCCCGGATCATAGATGAACAACGGGTCCTCGCTCACATCCGGCGCAAAGTACGGTTCTCCCGTCCCGGTGACATAGCCCACGATACCCTCTCTACCGACCCTGAGCCGGAGGCCGCCGGCCAACGCCCGCCGCCCGCCCTCGCCGGACGCGGCCCGCAACACCGCCCATTCGCCGCTGGAATCTAGCAGAAAGATGCCGATACGGTGAAAATCAAACTGTTCGCTGATCGAAGCAGTGATCCGTGAAAACAGCGTTTCCAGGTCCAAAAGCAAGGTTGTATCCCTGGCAACCTTGGCGGTCGCCTCCAGGTAACGGGAGCGGCGCTCCAGATCCATCGTCCTCGCCGCCACTTCTTGCTCCAGGCCCTGTACCATTTCCTTCAAGCGGAGCGTCATTGAGTGAAAGGCGCGGTTGAGGGCGCCTAGCTCATCCCTACGGGGGAAGGGGCGGATAGCATCCCATTCCCCCTGCGCAACTCTGGTAGCGGTCGCGGCCATCTCTCTGAGCGGCGCGATAAGACGGATGCCAAAGATCAGGCCCACCCCCAGCGACACCAGGGCCACAACTGCGACAAACAGGTTGAAACGACGGTACGCAAGAGCAGACAGCCGCTCCAACTCCGCCGTCATCGCCTGGGCCGGGCGGGTAAACTCGTCCATATAGGTGGTGGCCGCTACTCGCAACGAGGTGCCCTCCACCAGCGTGATGGCCATAAACTTGCGCCGGATACTACCGTCAGCCTCTCGCCAATCGTAATAACCCTCGGAGGTGGATCCATCGAGAGAAGCGGACAAGATGGCCCAGAACTCTGGCAGGGTGTCGGCCATAGTGGATAGATCCACGCCTACGATTTCAGGGTTTACGTGAAAGCGGGTGATCCCCTCAGCGTCAAAGACGGCGGTGTAGCCGGTCTGGCCGACGGGCTGGATAGCTAGAATAGCGAGGTCATGGTTGGTCTCCAGCGCGGCTACGTCGTAGGGGTCTATCTCGGGATGAAGGCTCAGGTATGATTGAATCTGGTGGGCTGCGACGAGAGCCTTGCTGCGGATGGACGCTTTCGCCAACTCTTCCAGAGCGGTCTGGCTACTTTGAATGGCCAAGTCCTGCATCTGGTCTGTAGCCACAAAACCGGCGATCAAGGTCGGGAGCACGCCCACCAACAGCATAACCAGAACTAGGCGAGTTCGAATACTCATACCACCTCCTCCTGCAGAGTTCGCCCTCTCTGGGCAGTGGTCGTAGTATCTCCAAGCGCCGACTCGTCATTCGCCTCTCCCGTCGCCAGGCGAACGATGATCTTTTCCAGGCCCAATGCTCGATATATTTCGTCCGTCGCGGTTCTGAGCACAGTATCCATATCCAGCGTCTCGCGCATGCGAGCCGTGACCTCACTGGTCAGCCGCTCGCGGGCAGCGCGGCGCTGGGTATCCTGGTAGAGCCGGGCGCTTTCCAGGGCCACACCCAGTTGCTCGGTCAGTGTTTCCAGCAAAGCGACCTCGTCCGCTGTCCACGGTTTGATGGTTTGGCCGGGATCTGTGTCGCTTCCCCTTGATCGTGTGGGGTCTGCGCCGGCCGCGCCTTTGCAAAAGCTTAGCGCGCCTATCACCTGGTCACGTACTTTGAGCGGGATGAATAGGGTGTGTTCTCCATCACCATTCCCCTCCCGATCCAAGGACAGCGAAGCGGCTTCCTGCACACTTGCACCTTGCTGAACAACCCGCTGCATCTCGGGGTCCCAGTCGCCATAGGCCGGCGTGACGGATTTGTGCTCATAGTCATAGCCCCAATCGGTGCGGGCGCGCAATAACTCGACCCAGGCTTGACGGCTAGCTTCGCCATAGGCGCGGCGCTCCGCTTCCAGGGCCGTCTGGCTGGCGACCAGGAGCTGCGCGTTATCCAGGGCCACCGCTATCTGATCGGTCATCGTCTGCAACGCGGTGATGGCATCCTGATCAAAAGCATCAGGTTGGTCATCCTGTACGCTCAACGCGCCCAGCACCCGGCCACGCGAGCGCAGGGGCAAGGCCGCCTCGGAACGCGTGGCCGCCAATTCGGGTATGACCAGGCGCACGGTGTCTGTCTCTGCTTTCGAGGCAATGCGGGCCTCAGCGTTGGCGATGCTCCAACCAATCATACCCTCTCCAACCTTGAGACGGTGCCCGCGAGCCAGCATAGCCCGTCCGGCCTCGCCGCTACCAGCCCGTAATACGGCCCACTCGTTCCCCTCGTCCACCAGGAACAGGCCCACATAGTGCATATCGAACCGCTCACGAATCAACTCGACCGCCCGCTGCATCAACCGATCGGTCTCCAATATTGAGGCGGCGGCGCGGCTCACCTCGGCCGCAGCCTCCAGGTAAGCCGCGCGACGCTCCAGGGCGCGGGAACGCTCGGCCACGCGATGCTCCAATTGGGTATAAGAGATCTCCAGTTGGTCAGCCATCTCGTTGAAGGCGGTGGCTAAATGGCCAAACTCGGCCGCCCCCCCAACACTGACCCGTTCCTCCAGTCGCCCGGCGGCCAGGCGGGCAACTGTATCAGTCAGTCGCTCTACCGGGCGGGCGATGCTGCGGATGGTGATAAAGACAGCGCTCGCCGCCACGACTAGAATCAACAGTCCTGCCGCCACAGGGGTCACCTGCATCTTGTAGCGAATATCTCCTACTTCTGCCACAGCAATAGCCCGCCGCTCAACCGTCGCCGCTCTCACCTGGTCTGCCGACTCGGTCACCAAACGTCCATAGTAGGGAATCAACGACCGCTCAAACTGTTCGATCTCCCACCACTTTCCCTCCTCTGCCCGCCGGGGCAAGAGGATCGTCAGGCGATATATATCGCCAGAGCTGGTTGCAAGCCCATAGAGCTTGATTCGCAGCGGGTCATCCGGCGGCAACGCGTCAGCGCTCTCTACCAAGCGTCCCTCCGCATCGCTCAATGCTTGGCCGGCTTCTTTCACAATCTGGGTAAAGTAAGCGGCGTCATTGGTCACTACTCCTTGCGCCAAAGCCGCAAGCACATTGGCCGCCTCCTTATTCACCTCTAGCGCTATGCTAGCCCGTGCCGTCTCTTCCTCCATCACTGACAAGGCCCGAGTCAAGCGGGCTGCAAACGTGTAGTTGAGAACAGTGATCAGCAAAAGCAAGACCAGAACGGTGAGCAGGGTACTCACAAGTAAGGCGCGAATGCTTATGCGGCGCGCGGTGACGGACACAGCGGAAATTGGCCCTGACGATTTGCTCATCTTTCTTCTTTCCCTTTCCACAATCCAGCTCTGTAGTTAGATCACCAGCGCCTACTCAGGCATCGGTGGCTTCCCAGTTCCCATCCGCACCTTAATCCTGGCAATATCCAGTACCTCTCCAATCTCGCGGATGGCCGTTTGCAGCACTGTGTCTACGTCCAGCGTCTCGCGCATACGGGCCGTCACCTCGCTCGTCAGCCGCTCGCGGACAGCGCGGCGCTGGGTATCCTCCAGCAAACGGATGTTCTCGGCAGCCAGAGCCATACGCTCGACGACGGCCTCAATGATGGCAACGTCATCGTCGCTCCACTGCCGATCCTCTTTATCGGCGTGGACGCCCAGCGCGCCAATAATCTCGCCGCGCAGAGCAATAGGCGAAATCAGAGCGGAATGTAAAGGCGCCAAAGTGTGAGAGGCGTTCTGCAACGCTACTGTACTCCGCCGCTCCACCACTTGCTGAATCTCGGGCAGGATAGCGTCACCCAATGGGGCGTCGCCCGGACGCATGGTCTCGTAGGCAATCTCTTCTGCGGTCTGCGTGTATTCGGCCCACGCCTGGCCCAGATAGCGCCGTTGAGTAGCCGCCATCTCCTCCAGTGCGGCCCGGGCCTCGGCAAAGAGGTGTGCGTTGTTAATGGCCACCGCCACTTGGTCAGCCATGGTCTGCAACACGGCGATGTACTCTTCGTCGAAAGCGGACTCTTTCACGCTCTGCACGGTCATCGCGCCGATGACGCGGCCTCGCGCCACGAGCGGCAGGGCCAGTTCGGAACGGGTCTGCGGCAAGAGGGGGTTATCGAAACGCACAGCTTCTTCGCCCACGTCCAAAGCAACGCGCGCCTCGTTCATAGAGGTGCACTGACCAATCATCGAATCGCCGCCAACTTCCAGTCTGTGCCCCTGCGCCATCATCTGCCGCCCGGCCTCACCCGTGCCAGCCCGAAGCACGGCAAACGTGCGGCCAGAGTCGCTTTCGAGAAGGAACAGCCCTACGTAATAGAGATCGAACCGCTCGCGGGCCAGGTTCACCACGCGACGCAGTAGTTGATCTGGGTCAAGCATTGAGGTAGTGGCACGCCCGACCGCGGCCGCCGCCTGCAAGCCACGCGTGCGCTCGGCCACGCGTTGCTCCAGTTGTGTATAAGAAGCCTCCAGTTGGTCAGTCATCTCGTTGAAAGCGACTGCCAAGCGCCGGAACTCGTCTATCCGCTCAATGGGGACTCGCTCCTCCAGTCGCCCAGAGGCCAAGCGAGTGGCCGCGTCGGTCAACCGTTCCACCGGCTTGGAAATACTGCGATGGGTGACAAAGGCGGTACCCACAACCACACCGACGACCAACAACCCTACCACTATAGGAACCACCTGCAACATGAGGCGGGCAGCATCGACATCAGATTCAGCATCGCGGCGGCGCTCGGAAGTTGAGTTCCCCATCTGTTCTACCAATTCGATCACAGAGATACGATGACGGTAAACTATGATTCGCACGAGCTGCTCGACATACCACCACTCCCCTGCGTCCACTCGCACAATTACGCGGTCTATGAGGGTATGTATATCGGCGGTGCGGGTCGCGAGCCTGTCGAGGTTGATCCGCACCGGATCGTCCACCGGCAAAGAAGCAGCGCTTTCTGTCAACCGTTTCTCCACCTCGATCAATGACTGCTCGGCTTTTCTCACAGACTGGGCAAAGTCAACAGCATCCTGGCTCGACGCCTCTTGCGCCAGAACCAGGAATAAATCAGACGTCGCCCGGCCCACCTCCAGCGCTGCGTTGGCTCGCTCCATCTCCTCACCCACCGCCTTCGATGCCTGGGCCAAACGAAAGACAAAGATATAGTTGAGGACAGTACCCGCCAAGAGCAGAAATATGATGACAAACGAACTTCCCATAAGCAAGAGCCGAACGCTTACGCCGCGTCGCTTCCCTTTGATCGGGGCGGGGCCGCGTCGCTTCCCTTTGATCGGGGCGGGGCCGCGTGTAGCGAAACCTGGCTTTTTTGCTGACTCGCTCATATCTTTCTTCCCTTCCCACAATCCAGCTTTGACGATCTAGTGCTCCGTCTCGCCGGCTAACCCTGCCGCCACGCCCAGGCGCACGTAGGCGCGCGAGCCGCCCAGAACGCGGTTTAACTCTTCCGCCGTGATGCGTAGCAAAGATCCCATATCCGTGGCGCGCTGCATCTGATCCGAAATCTCGCCCACCAGCCGCTCGCGGGCGGCGCGGCGCTGGACCTCGTCCATCAGGCGCAGGTTCTCGACGCTCAACGCAACCTGCTCGGCGATGGTTTCCGACATGGCGATTTCTCCAGCATCCCACGGTCGCTGACGGCGCGTTTCGTGCAAGGTCATTGTGCCTATGATTTGCTCTCGTAATTTCAAAGGGACCACGAGCGCCGTCTGCGCTTCCCTATACTCATCCTGCTTCCCTGCTCCCTCGCTTCCCTTTGTGCGGGGTGGGCCATCCAAGACCACTGCCCTCTCGTGCACCATTGCAGCACGCTGCGCATCGCGCAAGAACTCGCTATCTCCCAACTCTGCCCCTGGCTGAGCGTAATCCACCCGAGTGACCAGTCCCGCAGCCAGGAATTCTTCCCAAGACTTGGTCAAGTAACGGCGGTGAGCGGCCCGAACATCTTCCAGGGCAGTCTCAGCCTGGCTGAAGAGTCTGGCGTTGTCAATCGCCACCGCTACTTGATCGGCCATGGTCTGCAGGACAGCGACGTCAGTCTCATCGAAAGATGCTTCCCGCGCACTTTGCACGCTCAACGCGCCCAGGATGCGCCCACGGGAATGCAGCGGGAGGGCAGCTTCCGAGCGCGTGTACGACATGGGAACAGCGTCAAAGCGCGCCGTATCCTCTTCCATACTTGATATAACACGGGCATCCCGACGAACGATGCACTGCCCGATCAAGGTCGTGTCATCCAGCGCCAGCTCGTGATTCATCTCTAACAACAGCTTTCCAGCCTCGCCAGTGGCGGCTTTTAGCACGGCAAACTGCTCACCCGTGTCCCTACTAATCTCGCTGAGCAGAAACAGGCCCACGTAATATACACCTATAGACTCGAATTCTTCCTGGACTCGGTCAACCACCTCGGCGCACAACGCCTCTGGATCCAAAATAGAGGAGCCAGCACGAGCAATCTCGGCTGTCGTCCGCAACCGGGAAGTCTGCAATCGCAACTGTTCGTTTGCCGCCTTCAATTCCTGCGCCTGGACTTGCAACTGCTGGCTGGTCGCACTCATCCTCGCCAGTGCCCCCAGCCAACCCCGTCCGTACGACCACAAGATTAGCGTCAAGCTGGCCGTTATAAGCAGGAAGGAGCCTCCCTCACTGAACCACGTCGTCAGCGCAACCTGATCCTCTGATACTAGAGGAACCAGCCACTTTTGACTAAAAGCAAGGGCAAAGATGGAGTAGGTCAAGATACCGATGGCTCCGGCTGCGATGCCGAGGCGTGCGCCTGCCAGGATAAAGGCCAGGGCTGGCAGCAGTAACAGCCAGACACGCCCGCTGCCAGGCAGTCCCCCTCGGCGAAAGATGAAGACACTCAAGCCATAGACGATCAGAAGTACAATCAACGCGCGGGTGCTGTAACCCAAACCGCGCCATGCCCAAATAATCAACACGATCAACCAGCCGGCAAGGAAAGGAATTACCTCAATCCATCGTTCCAGTACAGTCATATCCTTTGGCAGTGTGACGTAGGTTAGGACTATCGCCACTAGACCGCCAACCGCTGCAACCAACAGTAAACTATTCAGAAACGTGGTGCGGCGGTCCTCGATTTCGCTTTCCCAATCAGGTACAGATTGCATGTCCATTTCACCTGTCACTCCAATCATTCTTCGAGGCTCAACTCGATAGAAACGCGCGGCACTTCCATCGCCTGTGAAATCTGCTCCGCCGTGATCTGTAAAACCTGCTCTACGTCCACGGCGCGGCGAATGTGGTCAACCATCTGGAGCGTCGTCCGCTCCTGTTGCGCGCGTCGTTGCGCCCTCTCTACCAATTGAGCGCGCTCCAGCGCCACCGACGCCTGGCCGCTTAGAACTTCGTATAGGCGCAGGGCGCTATCTGAGAAGGAGCCAGGAGTGGTACGCAGGACAACGACCTGACCGATCACGTCCTCGCCAGAGCGCAGAGGAATGTTGACCAACGCCCGCGTATCTGTCGCCATAAAGACCCGGCGGGCGCTCTGGGGCAATCGGCTATCCTGCTCCACATCAGTCACCGCCCACAGATTGCTCACCAACTCGAAAGGAAAAGGGCTTTCCGAGATTGGGAGCCGCAGGCCGGGTTTGAACTGGGGTTCCCGATCCCGCCGCCACACTCCCCGATACATGAGGGCCTGAGGCTCGCCGCTAGGAGAGAACACAAACTCTACCACCAAACAGCCGTCGGCCCCTGTCTCAGCCACAGAGTCGATGATCGCGTCGGCAACCTCGCTGGTCGTCGTCGCCGTCGTTAGGTGGCGGCTGGCGCGATAGATGGGGCTGGTCGCCTCCAACATCGCCGCCTCGTCAGAGACCCGGCGGGCGTTCTCGATGGCGACGGCGACTTGGTTAGCCATACTTTGCAGCGTTCGCACATCGTCCTCGTCAAAGGCGGCCTCCTCAATGGATTGAACGTTCAATACACCAAGCACTCGCCCGCCGAACATCAACGGGATGCTCATCTCTGACCGGGTGTAAGGAAGCAGGGGGTTGGCGAAACGAACAGCATCCTCTCCCACGTCCAGCGTAATGCGAGACTGGCGATGCAAAGCGGCCCAGCCGACCATGCTGTTGTTGTCCACGGCCAGACGGTGGCCCTGGGTCTTCATCTGCGCGCCGGCCTCGCCGGTGGCCTCCCGAAGAACCGCCCACTTCCCGGTCTCGTCCAACAAAAAGATGCCGGCGTGATAAAATTTGAAACGGTCGCGAATCAATTCGACTGTTGTGCGCAGCAACTGGTCTATGTCAAAGATGGAAGCGATGGCCTGCCCTACTTCGGAACTGGCCTCCAGTTGGATAGCCCGCCGCTGGAGGGCATAGTTGGCATCCTGGAGAGCGCGAGTCCGCTCGGCCACCTGGTCTTCCAATTCAACGTAGGAGGCCTGAAGCTGTTCGGCCATCTCGTTGAAAGCAATGCCCAGGCTACCAAACTCGTCTGACCGCTTGACCGGCACCCGCTCCTCCAGATTCCCCGCAGCCAAATGCCCGGCTGCCTCGGTCAACTGTTCCAGTGGGCGGGCGATGGAATGGACGGTGGTGAAAGCAATAACCACAAACACGCCCCCAATCAACAGCCCCCACACAATGGGGACGGTCTGCACCATATTGAGCGCCGCGTCGGTCTCTGCAAGAGCGGCGGTCTGCTGCTCAACCATCAGCGCGCCGGGTTGCGTCACCGCCTCCTTCAGAACGACGACGGCCTGATCCAGGCGAGAGAAAGCCGCAGAGTAAAGAACAACAGTCAGGGAAAGCAGAGACAAAACAATGAGCACGTTCCCCACGAGTCGGGCGCGGATGTTTGTCACGCGCGCGGAGAGAATTGATCTCGATACTTTGCTCATACTTCTTCCTTCCTTTTCACCATTCCGATTCCGGCTTTTGCCGAGCTGACATATTTGTCATCCGCCGACTCGGGTTTCAGAGGCAATGTGAATGTAAAAGTAGAGCCCTGCCCCACCTCGCTCTCCACCCAGATACGCCCGCCGTGCATTTCTACAAACTCCTTGCTCAAGGCCAGCCCCAAGCCAGCGCCGTTCGGGTGGCGACCATTCAACAGGGAAACACTCCGCTTCCCTTCAATCAGGATGGTACCCTGTTCAAATTGCTCAAAGATACGCTCCCGGTCCTCGGGCAAGATGCCCACACCGGTATCGCTGATGCTTACTAAAACCTCGCCATCGTCGGACCACGCCCGTACAGTGATACTTCCCTCCAGCGTAAACTTGGCCGCATTAGTCAAGAGTAACAGTAACACTTGTCGAACGCGCGCTTGGTCGGCTTGCACTGTAGGCAGGTTAGGCGCAATCTCTTGATGCAACTCGATATCCTTATCGCGCACTAGCGCGCTGGTGGTAGCCATCACGCTATTGATCAAGTCAGCCACATCCACAGCACGGAACTCTAGTTCCATCAAACCGGCTTCGATCTGAGAGACATCCAACAAGTCGTTGATCAGGCCCAGCAAGTGTTGACCATTGTTGTAAATGATCTCCAGGTCGTTCCGGTTTTGCTCCATGAGCGAACCGGCGGAAGCAACACGGCGCTTTCCCTTGATTGAGGCAGACGCGTCAATCTCCTTCAACATCAACCGCGAGAAGCCGAGGATGTTGGTGAGGGGGGTGCGTAGTTCGTGGGACATGTTGGCCAAGAAACGACGCTTGGAGCGATCCAGTTCTCGCAAGCGATCAGCTGCTTCCCGCTCCACGGCGTAGGCGCGGGCGTTCTCCAGAGCAATAGCAATTTGGTTTGCCACGTTTTGAAGGACAGAGACGTCGTCCGCGTCAAAGTCGTCCTCCTCGGTGCTTAGAATGTTGAGCACGCCGATGATCTGTTCCCCCATCCTGAGCGGCAGCGCCGCCTCTGCGCGGATGTAGGGAGAGGAAAACGTTTTCTGCGCGCGCTCAGCGTCCCAGCGGACAATGTGCGGATCTCCCGTCAAGGCAGCCTGACTAACCGCGCTCCCGTTACCAATACCATCCAAGTGCAGCAACGCGACATCCACACGCACCGGCTCCGACTTGGCGGCCATCACTTCCTCTTTGCCGCCCTTGCCTTCTCTGAGCAACGCCCGCTTGCCCGTATCATCCAAAAGGTAGATACCAACGAAGGAATAGGCAAAAAAGCTACTATGTATCAATTGCACCACTTCGCGCAATAGCTGGCCTGGCTCCAGAATCAGGGTGGACGCCTGGCTGACCTCAACGGTGGTAGCAAGTTGGATGGCTCGTCGCTGTATCTGGTAGTTAGCCTGCTGTAGAAGGGCTGTGCGTCGTACGACCTTATTTTCCAGGTCATCGTAAAGAGTTTTCAACTCGGCCGTCATGTGGTTGAATACATAGGCCAGTATGCCAATTTCATCCCTCGACTTGACGGGAACACGCTGCTCCATGTCCCCTTCTGCGATGTTAAGCGCCGACTCGGTCAAACGCACGATTGGCTGCGTGATTTGCCGCGTCACGACCGCAGCGATCACGGCAGTGACCAGCGCCACCACCAGCGTGGCGCCGACGACGGCTGCCGCGACGTTCTCGGTCGGGGCAAAGGCATCCTCTTGAGCCTGCTCCGCCACCAGCGCCAGATTCAATTCCGGCACCCAATGATAGACCCCGATGACAGAGTCACCGGCATAGTTTTCGTAAAGCCCTGTACTCGTTGTCCAGGACGAGTGTCCTTCTCGGTTCTCGCCGGCGTGAGCAAATTCAATACCCTGACCAATCGCTTCTTGCCCCTGAAGCCGCGTTGCTTCCCTTTGCTGGGAGAAAGGCAGCACCACTCCGTTGGCATCCACGAGGTAAATTTTGCCCATCTCTCCCAGATCGCTAGCCGCCTGCAGATCGGCGACGAGATCGCCGAGGTTGAGCCAACCAGCCAACAGGCCAAGCGTCTCGTCATCCTGGCCAGTGATAGCCTGAATAAGCATCAGCGCCCCGCCATCGGTCGCTTCGCTTCCCTCTGATGAGAATGGAGCGGTTGAATCAAGTTGAGGTTCGAGCTGAGTGTTCTCGACCTGTGGGTCAGTGGAAACCAGCACATTGCCCTCGCTATCAAGCACGGCCAAGCGCTGAAAGAGTGAGGCTTGCGAGAGCATGGTCTGTAATTGGAGGCGCAATGCATCACGGGCGGGGTCGGTGTCAACTGGGTCGGTGAGCAGGACGTCTACATTCTCCTGGATAGCGGGTGAAGCCGCCGCAAGCGCCAGATCGGCAGTACAGCGCTCAGTACACCAGCAAAGTTGCGTCCCCATCAGCGCGGCCACGGCCGATAGTTTGGCAGTCACTTCACGTTGAATATCTTGCCGCTCGCGGAGGGTAGCATACCAACTGATAGCGCTAAGGGGTATAATCGCCAGGACCAGGAAGGCGGTCAGTAGAGTTCTGCCCAGCCCTCCGCGCATCCCAGTGGTTGGAATCCGAGGCCGCTCCTGCGAATTTGACGACAACATGGTAGATCACCCGTGTCCTGTGTCCCAATTACCCGAGGTCCCATATCTCTTCGCCTCGCAAGACACGGCGGATTTGGTTGGGAAAACGATCCGGGTCAAGTGGCTTGCCAATGAAACCATTGAAACCAGATTTACGAGCGCGCTCCAGGTTTTCAGTGGATACATCGGCAGTCACAGCAATGATGAGCGTATCCTCGAAGCGAGAGTGAGCGCGCAACTTGCTCAGCACTTGATACCCGTCTTCTTCTGGCAAGAAGAGATCCATCAATATCAAATCAATGTGTGGCAACGACTCGGCGAACTCTAACACCTGCCAACCCGATGCTTTCCACTCGCACTTTTTCACACCCAGGTAGGCCAGCAGGCGTGTGATAAGCACAAAATTCTGAAAGTTATCCTCGACAACAAGTATCGTAGCCTCTTTTGGTTGTACACTCATTATTACCTCTATGACCTATCTATTCTTCTGCAGCGCGGCTTTGACCTGATCGGGCAACCGGTCTACGTCAATAGGTTTTTGAATATAGCCATCACAACCTGCTTCCAGTGTGCGCTCCCGGTCCCCTTTCATCACGTTGGCTGTAAGAGCCAGGATGGGCACTTGTTGCAAGCCGGACGTATCACGAAAGCGCCGGGCCAGATCGTAACCATCTATCTCTGGAAGGTTAATGTCCAACAGGATCAAATCCGGCTTTGTTTGAGCAGCCATTTCCAACCCGGCCAAACCACTCACCGCTTCCGTAATGGAATAACCCTCCGCCTCCAGGATACGCCGCACCAACAGGCGGTTTGAGGGATCATCCTCGATGTAGAGGATTTGTACATCACTCATAAGAAAAGCCCTCCGTAACAGAATTTGCCTCCGAGCTGAGTAAAACAGGCTGTGTTAGTGTATCGCTTCTCATTATAGCAGATTCCAATATCCACGCCAATTCTACTCCGTTACAAATTAGTTACAATTCAGATTGCTCAAAAACTTGTGCTACCCCCTCCGGCCGCGGCTCGAATTTGACACACGCCGTTTTGCAGTATCATTCCACAGTTCATCCGCAGTACATTCGCAGCTCCCTGGCCATTGATGATGTAGGGTTTCATAGAGCCTTAATTCCGCCCCAAAAAGTAACTTCCGCTCTTTCGCGGCTGGACAAGCAGAATCAGTAGATCCAAAATGTTACGACAACAAGACCTCGGAGGTCTCTCAAGAGCGCCTTTGCCGGTAAAAACGGGCGCAATCTAAGCAATTTTGCTGCCAATGTCGCCTTCCGAGACCTCCGAGGTCTGAAATTTGGATCTACTGAGCCTATATTTCGCATCCTGGCGCAGCCTATTTGTGTCTTTTTCAAAAAGCGGGGAAAGAAACCAGGTTTTTTCTGAAAAACCTGGTTTCTCACTGACCCAGACGGCGAATCTGCCCAAATTGGGTTTGGAAGAACAAAGTGTCAAGCCCCAAATCAAGCTGTCCAGAGGTGCGGAAAATAGGCTAAGAAACAGCTTTTTTGAAAAACCCAAAACCCCGCCTTCGCTGTTTCTCGCAAAATGAAGGACGCCGCAGGGGTTTTGGGCGCTCACCCGTGAGCAGAGATAGACCAGACGACCTTTGCTCCTCCAACGCTGGCCATCGCGGTGGCTACGGCCGCGTACGTGGGGGCAAACTCCATCTCGTCGCCCAGACGAACGGGCGGATGCGCCTCGGTCACGTCCACCACCAGGTGATCGGAGCTGGCGCCCACGATGGTCGCGCCCTGCCGCTTGGGACGCAGACCATCAATGCGCATATCCTGCTCGCCCAGGGCCAGGATAGCCCGCCGCCGCAGTCCCAAATCTTCCCAGTGAGGCGCGCGCCCAAAGGCGTCGGTCGCGATTGGGCCTTCTGGCAAGGATGGCTTGGTCTTGACTTCGATCACGTCCGCCGCCACGTTAAAGGCATCCTGGTGCGGGCAGGGCAGCGGATTCTTGGTGACGCTGTTCACCCCCAGCAGTATGCCCTCGCCGACGCGAAGCTGGTTCACGCGCGCGGGCATTTGGCCGCGCAGAACGAAATCCAGGTCATACGTGTTGCCGCCCGAGATCACCCGGAAACGCATCCCCAGCGCCTGCTCAATGGACTCGGCCAGGGCCACCAGCGATTGCGTGTTCTCCAGCGTGGGCAGCACGCCCCCGATGCAGACCAGGTTGGTACCGATCCCCGCCAGGTCAATGCCGGGGAGAGCGCATATCGTCCGCGCGGCGTTCAGGACATCATCCGGCATCAGGCCCTCCCGGCGGTCGCCCATCTCCACCATGAGGATCACCTGATGGGTCAAGCCTCGCGCCTGCGCGGCGCGGGATAGCGCCCGCACCGTCTCCACCTCCGAGTTGAGACTTATCTGCACAAGCCCGACCACCTCGTCGGCTTCGCTCAAACTGGGCAGGCGCAGCAACATGACGTCCGCGTCAATGCCCGCCTTCCGCAGCCGACGCACGTTTTTCAGGCGCGAGTCGGCCAGCACGCTCACTCCGCCCGCCAGCATAGCGTGCGCCACATCGGGATGGCCGCAGCAGGCTTTGGTCACTCCAACGACCTCGATCCCGTGAGGCGCGCACATTCCGACGATGGCCGCAGCGTTGCGCCGGATGCGCTCGCAGTCTACCTCGATTCTCATCACTAGCTCGAATAAGCCGCTACCACGTCTGCCATTTCCTGCCTCACGCTTTCAGATAGGGACAGGGGTCGGTGCTCGGCCAGAATTTCCCTGACCTTTTGCCTGGCTACCTCGACGCGGTTATGCTCCCCGTTCCGGTACCAGTGCTCGTAGCTGGCTCGATCGCTCAACAGCGGCAATGATAGCGCCTCTCGCATATTATCGGCTGTGTGTCGCTGGCTCAAAAAGACGCCGCCCGGCCCCAGTTTTTGGATCAGGTCGGTGGCGAAAGCATCGTCGCTGAAATCCACGCCAGATAGAACCCTCCTGACCAGCGCGCCAATCTCAGCGTCCAGCACAATCTGTTCGTAGGTGAGCAAGTTCGAGCCATCCAAAAGCCCCATCCCAAAAAGGAGACTCGCGCCCGCCAGGGAGGGCAAGAGGTAGGAAAGGGTGTTCTCCCAGGCCGCTTGCGCGCCCGGCGTCTTGGCGCTGGTGGCGCCAGTCCCCACGATGGACGGCAACCTGTAGAACCCGGCCAGCTCTGCGACCATCATCCTGAGCCAGAGCGCCTCCGGAGAACTGGCCGTATACGCGCCGGTTCTCAGATCCAGGGTGGCCGGGCCGCCGGAGTAGAACACCTTGGCGCCCGGCACGGCGAGTTGTATGAGCGCCAGGGCGCTGATCACCTCCGCGTTGAGCACCGCCAGGGTGCCGGCCAGAGTCACCGGCGAGGTCACGCCGGCCGTCGCCATACTGTACAGACCAACCGGCACACCGGCCGCCGCAAACTCTAGCGCGGCCTCGATACCGCCTGGGTCTTGGGTGAGGGGAGAAATGGTGCACACAAAGTTACTAAAGATGGGCCGTTCCCGCAGTTTCTCTTTGCCGCCCGCCACAGCGGAAGCCAGATCTATCTGCGCTTGGGCCTCCCTGGCGCTGGCGACGGTCTCGGTTACTATGTGTTTGCCAGAATTGACAAAACAGGCTTCCAATTCGTGTACCACCACCCCGGCCGTCGGCGCGTCTTGGGCGCTCACTGTAGGGCTGATGATATCAACGGTATCCAAATAATCTGATATCAGGGCCATCTTGGCGATATCTTGCTTGCAAGAAGCTCGGCGCTCACCCGTTTCAAAATCTCTGGTAAAGGCGGCGCACCCATCTTGAGAGTAGTAAGTGTGCGCGCCATCCAGCTCGCGATCGAACCTGGGATCTCGCGCACATAACGTAAAAGAGCCGGGCGCTTTCTTCAGGGCGGATTCGACCAGTTGACCCGGTATTTTGACGACATCGCCGACGACTTCCGCTCCGAACCCGTGCCACATCTCTTGCGCCTTGTCGGAATGGAACCTGATCCCGCACTGCTCGATCAGGTCCAAAGAATGAGCGTGTACTTTTTTCAGAGCATCCTGATCCTGGCTAAACATTCCCATTGATTGTAATCCTAGTTTCATCTATGCCTCTCCTTGTTGAATTAGAAATATGACTCTAACTTTCCCCTGCGCCTGATATCCAACGTGGCGCAGTGAAAGCCGCCCGCGATGGATTCAAAATGGTAAAAGTCACAGACGATGGGCTTGAACCCCCAGTTCTTGAACGCCCTGATAAGATCGTCCTCTCCCTTTGAGACGATCACGCGCTCCTCGTCGAGCATGAGCACGTTCATACTCAACCACTTGCTGCAAGTGTACATGGGGTGGCTAGCGGGCATATTGGGCTGGGGGCAATGCAGTATGTCCCAACCCCCCTTCTCGAAAACCTTTGGCACTTTTGTGATACGTTCTGGATTGATCAAGAGTTTGCCCGGCGACAGAGGGTAAAAGGTGGCATCTATGTGCAAGGGGTGGGTGTCAAAGTGCTCGACCTCGTGCACGCGATAGTCGTCCCCCAGGTGGCGCTGTAGCCAGTCAATGCCAAAGCGGTTACAGCAACTGCTCTGTATGACAAAAAGATCCCGCCCGCATTTGATCACGTCGGCGGCGTCGAACAGAGGCTCGAACTCGGTGAGAGCAATCCTCATCTGCTCCCCTTCCTGCGGCGGCACATAGTTCTCTTTGTAGGTCGCGTCACTCAATTGAGGCCGAGGAGCAGACACCCATCTGGCTCCTTGCCGAAAGTACTCTTTGCACAACTCTTTATAGGCGTGGTTCTCGTGGTATCTCGACCGCCAGCCCATCGGCGCTTCGATGATCTGGTCGCCGATGACGAGCAGCACGTCCCTGGGCATCAAGGCCCCGCAACTGGACTGGCTTTCGAAATCAGGCGTGGAGAACGACTTGGCAGTGTCGTAAGGTGCGGGACGGCGGACAGTCACGCCTTCCGCTTCGAGGATGTGGACGAACTCGTCCAGGTCTTTCCGAGCGGCGTCCAGCAGTTCTCGCGACCAGGGCTGGCCGCCGTGCCGCCGGTAGAAATCCAACAGTTCTGGGTGATGAACGACCGCCGGCGTGACGGCTTCCCACGGCGGAACTGTCGCTCCCTCCACGATGCCCACGATGACCTCTTCTAATGGATCCCACTCATTGTGAGCGTTGACAACGGGGTAGGAAATACTTTTATCTCGCTGATTGCTAGTCCTTCTTTCCATTTGTTTCCCTCCAATAGTATACGGACATTTAGCTTTATCGCGCCAAGATTCTAACGGCTTTCAACACAATTGTCAATCAATAACGCGCATTTGACAAAGGTGATGATATATACTAGAATAGTCAACAATATCGGATCACTTCCCCTGAGAGGGAAGAAATAACCCCAAAAGGAGGGAAAAAACCATGAAAAAGTTTACCGTAGTAGTGACGCTCATCAGCATTCTGAGCCTGGTGCTCGCTGCTTGTGGCGGGCCGACCGAGTGCCCAGAGTGCCCCGCGTGCCCAGAGGGCGGAGAGTGTCCCCCCTGTCCAGAAGCGCCAGAGTGCCCAGAAGCGCCAGAGTGCCCAGAATGTGCAGAGCCTGGCGTACCTCTGACCGACCTGGGAGGACGAGAGATCGTCATCCCGGTGGACAATGCCTACCCGCCTTTCACCTATCTGGATGAGAGTGGAGAAGGCATAGGCTTTGACTATGACTTTTGGAACGAGGTCTGCAACAAGCTCAACTGCACACCAGTATTTAAGGAATGCGCCTGGGATAGCTACTTTGAGGCTCTGGCAGCAGGCGAGTACGACGTAGGTCAGGGCGGCATCACGCTCACCTTGCCCCGCAGCCTGAATCTCGATACCTCTATGCCTTACGTCGAGTACGGGCAGGTAATCCTGGTGCGAGCTGACGACGAGATCGGCGACGAAGATGCTCTGGTGGCCTCGGATCTGAACATCGCCACCCAGATGGGCACCACCAACGAGATCGCTGCCATCAAGCTCGTCGGTGAAGATAGGGTCGTTAGCTTTGAGGAATATGACATGCCCGTCGTGGCCCTGCTGGCCGGCGACGTGGATACCGTCATCATCGACGAGGTCGCGGCCATTGGCTTTATGGGCGAGCACCCCGGTGAAATGAAGGTAGCCTTCTCCGTCACCGGTGGAGAGCTCCTGACCATCTACTTCCCGCCCCTCAGCGATCTCAGGACGTCCATCAACTGGGCTATGCAGCAGATGTTCGCTGATGGCTCGATGGACGAGATCTGCGAGACGTGGCTCCTACGGCCCTGCACGCCGGAATAGGCCAGAGGAAAACGCCTCGGCTTTAGACTGATTGAACTGCGGGGCGCCCCTGGCGTCCCGCAGTTTGCCATACACCTCTCGTTGGCTTTGGAAAGGAGCGCCATGGCTACCAAACGCACAATTGAAAAGTCCCAGCCCAAGTTGATCCCGTGGATAGGAAATCTGTCCCAGGCGCCCTGGTGGGCTATCATCATTCTGTTGCTGGGAGTTCTCATCGTCTACTTTATCGTTACCGCCCCCGCCTATCAAGACGCTTTCCTCTTTCTCATCGCGGGCCTTGAACTCACCGTTTCCGTGACCATCATATCCTTCAGCCTGGCCCTGATCCTGGGCCTCATCGCCGGCCTGGGGCGGGTCTCAAAGAACGTGGTCTTCTATACCATCGCCACCCTCTACGTCGAGGTCATCCGGGGAATCCCCATGCTGATCCTCATCATCTACTTTGCCTACGTGGTGACCCCCCTTATCCTCACTTTGCTGCATTGGGTGGGTGACACAACGCTTCAGAGTGTAACCAGCGGATTTTTGGCGCAGTGGGCCGCCTCCCTGGCCGACATCAACATCCAAGACGTGGATTTAAAGATCAGGGCGATTGTGGGGCTGGCCTTTGGCTATGGGGCCTACGAGGCGGAGGTATTCCGAGCGGGGATCGAATCCATCACGCGAGGACAGATGGAAGCCGCTCGTTCCCTGGGCATGAGCTACTTTAAGGCCATGCGGTACGTCATTCTGCCCCAGGCGGTGCGCCGGGTTCTACCCCCCCTGGGCAACGATTTTATCTCCATGCTCAAAGATTCATCCCTGATCTCAATCCTGGCCGTGAGAGATCTCACCCACTTGGGCAAACTTAATCGCGCCCGAACCTTCCGCACCTTTGAGACCTGGAACACGGTCGCTTTCCTCTACCTATGCATGACCCTTTTGTTATCAATAGGGGTGAGGACATTGGAAAGGAGAATGTCCAGTGACAAATAACACAAATGACCCCATCATACAAGTCGAGCACGTCTACAAGAGCTTTGGACACGTCCATGCCGTGGTAGACGTCAGCCTGGACGTCCATCAGGGTGAGGTGGTCTTTATATTTGGACCCAGCGGGGGAGGCAAGTCCACCTTCTTGCGCTGTATCAACCAACTGGAAAAAGTGGATCGCGGCCGCATCGTCATAGACGGCGTCTGCGTCACCGATAAACAGGTGGATATTGACAAGGTGCGGACGGAAGTAGGGATGGTGTTTCAACTATTCAACCTCTTCCCCCACCTGACCGCGTTGCAGAACATCACACTGGCGCAGGAGAAGGTGCTTGACCGCTCCAAAAAGGAAGCTGAAGAAACCGCGCGCCGACTATTGAAGCGAGTAGGCCTGCCCGAAAAAGCCGACGTCTATCCCGATCAACTCTCCGGCGGACAGCAACAGCGCGTGGCTATGGCCCGGGCGCTGGCGATGGACCCCAAGATCATGCTCTTTGACGAACCGACCTCGGCGCTCGACCCCGAGATGATCCGCGAGGTGCTGGATGTGATGCTCGACCTGGCGAAGGAGGGCATGACGATGGTGATCGTCTCCCACGAGATGAGCTTTGCCAGAGCCGCCGCTGATCGCATGGTATTTCTTGATGCTGGGAGCATCGTCGAGGAGGCATCCACTGAAGAGCTCTTTGTCAACCCAAAGGAAGAGAGAACACGGCTGTTCTTGAGCCATATTCTCTAGTTGGCGGACAGCGCCCAAAACCCTTGCGGCGCTCTTCATTGTGGAAGAAACAGCCTGGCGGGTTTTGGGCCTTTTTCAAAAACTATTTCCTAGCAGCCACCGCTCGACCAGCGCGCTCATTGTTCCATCCGCTTCCATCTCTGCCAGCGCCTCGTTGATCGCTCGCAAGAGGCGCTGGCTTTCTTTGCGCACAGCTACAGCATAAGGTTCCTCAACAACTGGCTTTCCTATAACGACTAAACCCCAGGGGTTTTCTGAAACCCCTGGGGTTTGACCTAGCGCCGAGACGTGATCTACCAGCGCAACATCAGCCTCCCCCGCCGCGACCGCCCCCAGCGCCTCGGCCGCCGTCTGACAAGGCAAGATAGTCAGGTCGGATAATTCCCGCGCCCACTTGCGCGCCTCCATATCCCCCCGCGTCCCGAACTCGGCCGCCAGCGCGCGCCCGCCCAGGTCAGCCATCCCTCCAACGCCGGTCTCCCCCTCACGCATCACCAACACCTGCCCTGCGTCAAAGTAGGAAACCGAGTAGGCAAAATCGGCCATCCTATCGGGATTGATGACCAGGGCGGAGATGACGGCGTCCACGCCCGACCGGCTGCGGTCGGCGCCCGCCGTCAACGCATCGTAGAGACCGTCGTAGGGCAAGTTGGCGACGAACTCTACCTTGACGCCCAATCGCCGGCCCAACTCACGCGCCAGGGCCACGTCAAACCCCGCCAACGCGCCATCGGCGGAAATGCTCTCAAAGGGCGGAAAGCTGGCGTCCATCCCCACGCGCAAGGTTCCGGTCTCAAGTACGCGATTCCAGACGTCGTCGGGAGGGGCGCACGCCGCCAGGACGATGAACAATGAACAACAGGCCATCAGGGGTTTGAGACTTGGGATTTGAGGCTTTGTCATTGGTATCCACTCTTTTTGCTTTCACCCGATTGTACTCGCTACAGACGAGAGTGGCAACCCCCTGACTCGTAGCCGGCGCATTCATTTGCCGCAAGAGCTTGACTTGCCGCGAATGTCTCCTATAATCGTCTGTGAAGTGGCGTCAACCGCATTCCACTACGTCGCGCACGTGACTACCAATCTTGGTCTACGCGTAACTGCTCAGGCATAACCTGGAACACCGAGATGCACAGAGTTTCACGGAGGGAAAAGAGAAAAGCTTGCCTGCGGACGCTCAGCAATTCCCGTTTTGTAGCCGCGATTTCCAAATCGCGTCTGTTTTTCCGCGTAAAGCGCCCTGCGCGATTGCGAAATCGCGGCTACGACCTGACTTTTCCCCCATAACGGGAATTGCTGGCGGACGCTCGCCTCTGGGCGGACGTAAGCACATATCTCTGTAATTCTCTGTGCATTCTCTGTATGACTCTGTGCAATGACTACCTGGCTGAGCAGTTACGTCTACGCTTGGATTTCGTGAAAATTGGATCTATCGAGTCTGCTTAGAACTGAACAGTCCTGGGATAGCCCCGTTTACCTGGTCAGCGCGTGCCTGCTGGGAATCCCCACGGCCTACGACGGCGACAGCCGGCTTCAGGCCGAGTTGCTACCCCTGGCGGCGCGAGGGCAGGTCGCGCCGATCTGCCCCGAGGCGGCGGGAGGTTTGCCGACGCCTCGTCCGCCGGCCGAGATCGTGGGCGGGGACGGAAACGACGTACTGGACGGGCGAGCGCGGGTGGTGACGATCACAGGAGAGGATGTGACCGCGGCCTACGTGCGCGGGGCGGAGTGCGCGTTGGCAGTCGCGCAGCGGTACAGCGTCGCCGGGGCTATCCTCAAGCAGCGCAGCCCTTCCTGCGGCAGCGATTGCATCTACAACGGCGCGCACACGGGAAAACTGAGGGCCGGTCAGGGAGTGACGGCCGCGCTCCTCCGACGGCGCGGCATAGCCGTCTGGTCGGAGGATGACTTGCCACCTGCCACTCTACCCCAGCGAGACGATATAGTCCCGAAAGTTATCGCCGTAAGAATTGGGCCGCAGTAATTCCTCATAATCATAGTTCTCCCAAATACCATAAGGGCCGAGTGTAAACATCGTCGCGCCGATGACGTAATCGTCCTCGCGCAACTTGGTATCGTACCAGATCATGGTGTCCACGTAACGATGTTTCCAATCACCCGGGGGGGCGTTTTCCAGCAGCGGGTCAAGTCCGCTCTCGGTGATCGCCAGCGGGATGACCTCTCCGCGCGGGATGAGAAAGTCGCGGTAGAGGTAGCGGTAGCGGCCCGTCAAAACACCCCGGTCTTGGTAGGGAGGCAGGTCCTCGGTGGCCTCGCCCCAACGATTATCCGTCGTCGGCCAACCATACTCGTGCAGCGCCAGGATGTGGCCTCCCGCTTTGGCCCGCGCAAAGACACCCGTCTCTACGATGGCCTCCCACTCGTGCCACTGGGGCACGCCGGTGCTGTAGGAAAAGATCGCCAGCTTGTGTCCGTTCTCCTCGGCGATTCCCATAGCGGCGATGTACACCTCCGCCAGCCAGACGTGGCCCGCTATGGTGGGCGGGTCGTTCTCGTTCTGTATCTCCCAATAATCTACAATGTCCGCCTCCCACTGCCACTTGGGCATGTGTTGATCCATCAGCCACACCGCCGCCTCCACCGGGTCGCCGCTGGGAGACACCGCCTGCACAACGTTCGAGCGGCCGATGGTGACTGTCTGGGGTGAGATTGTTTTGACCATGCGCAAATAACCGAACTCATCCACACCCTTGACCAGCGCCACATGCGCGCCGGCATCGTGTACGTCTCGCACGAACGATTCCGCGCCGTCGGCGCGCAAGGTGTGCAGACCAAGTTTCGAGGAACCGGCAGGGGCGGCATTAACCGAGGCTCGTTGGCCGGAAACGGCCGGCAGGTAAATGTGATGCTCCAGCTCACCGGCGTCCGCCTGCGCTGGCGCAGCCACATTACCCAAGAGGCGCGCTGTCAGAGCAGCGCTTCCCAGCGTCGCCGCTCCTTTCAGGAACTCGCGCCGGTTGACCATCTCTTTACGCTTGTGGATCGTCATAACTTGCTCCCTTCAATGCCTGGCAGGGTGAAGAAAAAGAGGTTTCCCCGGCCTATCTCACCCTCTACCCCTACCTGCCCCCCCAGCTTTTCCACGATGCGGCGCACGATGGACAACCCCAGACCATGCCCTTCGGCGCGCGCGTGGTTGAGCCGCGTGAATGATGTGAACAACTGCGCCTGTTCCTCTGGCGTGAGACTGAGGCCGTTATCGCGTATCCAGAAACGAATGTGCGAGTTTACAAGTTCGTCAAAGCCTAACTCGATGCGCGGCGGGGTTCCCTCCTCCGGTTTTCCCCCGTACTTGAGCGCATTGCTGAGATAGTTGACCCACACTTCCTCCACCCACGGCCCATAGCCCAGCACCGCCGGCCAGGTCTCTGGCAGAGTGATGTCGGCCCGAGACTGCTCGATACTTTGGGCCAATCGCGCCTGGACCTCGGATACGATAGCGGCCATGTCCAGCGGTTCGAACTGCGGATCCATCTCTCGCAGCCCGGCCAGCAGCATTAGCTCGTCAATGATGCGCCCCATTCTGTGCCCGCCCCGCGCAATGTTGCGCAAGAACTGCAACTCCTGGGGATCCATTTTGGCGGCATAGTCCTCCGCCAATATCTCAGCATAGGCGATTATGGGAGTAAGCGGGGCTTTGAGATCGTGAGCTACGGTGTGAGCAAAGGCGTCCAGTTCCTCGTTGCGCGCTTCCAGCTCGGCCGTGCGCTGACGCAGCACGTCCTCCACCCGCTTGCGCTCGACGATTTCACGTCGCGCCTGCTCGAACAACTCGGCCTTGCGCCAGGCGGCGGCCACCTGATGAGCAAAGGCGATGATGACTGGCGTATCGCTCTCGGTCAGGTCATCCGCCTGCACCGAGAGCAGTCCGACGGCCTCGCCTTCCACGATAAGAGGAGCGACAATGCCTGTCCGCAAATTCAGCATCTCTACCAGCCGCCCCGCCAAGCGCTTGGCAAAGCCAGGCAATGCCTGTCGCATACTCTCTGTTACATCCTCTATGAAAATGGTCTTTCCCTCCCAGATGACCTGCTTGTATGTATCTAGGTTTTCGATGGGGATCAAGATATCTTGTCGCTTTATACCCGCCAACTTTTCGGCAGCTTCGACCAACCGGCTCGCAATGCCCAAGTACTCGACAGATAACTTGCTTTGGTTCTCGTCTACTAGAAGGATCATGCAGGTGAAGCCAAGCTCCTTGAGCGTCGCCGCCACCGCGGCCAATGTCTTTTTTGGCGTATGGGCATTTCCCATAGCGAGGGCGGCCTGGTTTAAGGCTTGCAACAGGCGCTCCGCCCGCTTGCGCTCGGTGACGTCGATCATCGTGCCCTGGATGGCCGGTTTCCCATGGTAAGTGATGCGCTTGCCCAGCACCTCTACGTCAAAGGTAGCGCCATCCTGTCGAACTCCCCTGAACTCGTAGCGCGTGGCGTCCTTCTGGGCCGATTCCCTCAATCTTACTTCTCTATCCACCCGCTCCCAACTTTCGGGCGCGACCAGATCCCTGACGTGTTCTCCTTCAATTTCCCCGATGCTCCGATAGCCAAATATGTCGGCCAATCCCTGGTTGCAGAATTTCAACACGTGATTCTGGGTGATATAGATGCCCACCAGCGAATTGTCTACCAGTTCCCGGTACTTTTTCTCCGACTCGCGCAGCGCCTCCGCCGCCCGCACTCGCGCGGTGATGTTGGTATAGACTGCGACTGCCCCGATCAGCTCGCCGTCCAGGATAATGGGCGCTCCGGTCAAGATCACGTTCACCGGAGAGCCATCCTGGCGGTAACGGACGGTTTCCACCGGCCCTGTCGGTTTCCCCTCGTCGAGGGCCATACTCGTAAAACCGAGCGCTTCCTCCCGGACACCGGGATTGGTGATCAGGGCGTCCAGATCTCGGCCCATTGCCTCCTCCGGCGAGTATCCGAACAACCTCTCTGCGCCCGGGTTCCACTCCACGATTTTATGTTGAGCATTCAGGGTGACGATGGCATCGGGGGTGGCCGCCAGGACGCCTTCGAGGTATATGCGGCGCTCTTTGATCTCGCGCTCGGCCCGCACCCGCGCAGTGACGTCGGTGTTGGCAAATGTGCATCCTCGCACACTACCATCGGGATCGCGCAAAGGGTACAACCGGGAGACCGTGAACCGCTGTGTCCCGTCTTGAGAACGATATGTCATATCCTGATCGCTCAACGAACGCCCCTGCCAAACTTGGGCCAACATAGCTTTGACGGCGCGAGCATCGTCAGGCTCCCACAGCAACTTGCGATACGGCTGCCCGATAACCTCCTCTGGCTCATATTGAAAAAACCGCCCACAGGCCGGGGTCCAGGTCTGGATAATTCCTTGCCGGTCAACGGAAAAAATTGGGTTGGGCGAGTTCTCTACGGACTGGCGGTACTGCGCCTCGCTCTCCCGCAGAGCCAGATCGGTTCGCTGGCGTTGCAGCGTGCCCATCACCCAAGCGAGCAGCAGAACCAATGCCCCCACAGTCTCCCAACTCATCATTATCCTCAACACCTGCATCTGCCGCGCCGCGCCGGTAGATTCCAGAATCTCGGGCAGCGGCGTGGAAAGGCCAATCGTCCAGACGCGCTCGCCCACTCGCACCGGCGTCCAGGCGGCGATCTCTTTGCCCTTGTCTGGCAGCCAGATGTACCAGCCCACGCCCTCGCGCGCGTTCGTCACCGCCTCCGTCATCTCCTCATAGTGGCTGGCCCCGTTTTCTACTTGCAGGGCGAATATCTCGGCCATGCTTTTGCCCCGGTATTCGTCGGGAAAATCACTGCTCAGATCAAATACGACGTGGTCGGGGGCGTAAATCCAGGCATCGCCGTGCTCCAGCAGGAGAATGGGGGCGATGAACCGGCGAAAAATTTCTTGTTCAATCTCAACAATGTCGCTGCGGCCGTGTATCTCTATCTGATCATGAACGTAATTGTTCACGCTGCGCGCCGCCATCCGCACGATCTCTAGCTCGGTCTGTTGGTAAGCCGTGATGGCTGCCTGGGTCAGCGTCTGGCTCTGGTGAAACACCGCGTACCACCCCAGGCTAACGAGCAATGTGACTGCGGCGGGCAGTATGGCGTAATAAGCTAGAAAATACAGTTTTCGCTTCCAAGAAACGGGCCGCGCTTGGGTATGCTCCTCCATCTCACTCTTTCTCCTCACCAACCGCTCCTTCCACCGGCAGCCAGACGACAAATACGCTGCCTACTCCCTCCCTGCTCTCCACGCCCACCCGGCCTCTGTGCGCCTCCACGACTTCTTTGACCAACGCCAGTCCCAGCCCAGTTCCGCCGTAGCGCCGGGTCGTACTGCCATCCACCTGGTAAAAGCGTTCAAAGACGCGCTCCAGCCTATCGGGCGGGATGCCGATTCCGGTATCTGTCACCTCCAACAACACGCCTTCTTGCTCCCGCCTCAACCGCGCAGTGATGTGACCGCCAGCCGGCGTAAACTTGATGGCATTGTCCAGCAAATTGTCCACCACCTGCCGTAGGCGAAAGGGGTCGCCCCACACCGGCGGCAAGCCGGGCGCTACTTGCGCCGTCAGCGTCAACTGCACCTGCTCCGCAATGGCCTGGAAATCGGCCAGCGGCTCGCGCACCAGGTCGGCCAGGTTCACCGACTCCCGCGCCAGGTTGCGCGTCTCGGCATCCAGAATGCCGGTAAAGTTCCCTATTATCCCGCCGAGCGCGCGTATACGCCGGGCGACTATGCTCATCGCCTCCTGCTGCCCGGTGCTCAACTCACCCAGGTCGCCGCTTTCCAACAACTCGGCATAGCCCTGGGCAATGGCCAAAGGAGTGCGCAGTTCGTGGGAGACGTTTTGGATGACCGCGTCCTTGAGACTATCCAGTTCTTGTTGTTGCTCCAGAATACGGGTTAACCTGGCAGCGCGCTGTTGCTCCTTGGTATACAGCCGCACATTCTCAATGGCGACGGCGGACACGTTCGCCAGCGCCGCCAGGAGGTCGAGATCATCCGAGCTGTAGGCGTCTAATTGGTAACTCTGCACCTGCATCACGCCAACGGTTTCTCCCCTGACCCGCATCGGCGTCAGGAGAGCCGAGTTGGTTGACTCTGGTTCTGCTTCTGGCGGAGGCGGGCCGGGAAAGATATCGTTGCTCGTATCGTTAATCTGATACTGAACCTGGGTTTGCTCCATCGCCCGCCGCCAGTCAGGAACGTAGAGTGGTTTGCCCGTGCGGATGACGCGGCTCTGCGTGCCGCACCCTGGCTCTTCCAGCAGGATAGGGGGCAAATCGGCGGCGTCCAGGACAGTCCCATTGACGATGACAAACTCGGCGTGGATCAATCGCTCTTGTGGATTGTATGATGAGACGATGAAAGATACGACGTCCATCAACAGCCGTGCGTGGTCATAGATGATATAGTAAATCTCGTCCAGGTCATGGGTTTGGCCCAGGGCCAGGGACAGTTGGTTGACGGCGACTTGTTGATCCAACAACCGCTGTGACCTCTCCTCCGCCAGTTCGCGCTCGACAATTTCGCGCTTCAATTGTATGTTGACCTGTGAGAGCTCGGACGTTCGCTCCTCGACCCGTCTCTCCAAATCGTCGCGCACCTGTTGCAGCGCCCGCTCTGCCCGCAGCCGCGCGGTGACATCGTGCAAAACGATCAGGCGACCGATGGTGCGGTTCGACCGGTCACGCAGGAGCGAAAGGCGCGCGTCAAAATGGTGTTGCGCTGTGACGAGGTCAAACGTAGCCCCCGTCTCGGATGCGGTGCGATAGCGCTCCACCAGATCAGGCCAATGGGAAAACGCCAGGTCGACCGGTTGCCCAATCATTTTCGCCACTGGGCGATCTAGGATTTGTCCCGCAGCCGTGTTCAAATCCACGATACGGTCTTGATCATCCAGGGCAATCACCGCGTCCTCTATACTCTCGATGACGAGGTCGCGGGCCACCGGCACGATATCGAACAAACGCAGGCGGTACAGGTTCCAGAACAATATCAGCCCCGTTATGGTGAAAGCCAGAGGGGTCAAGGCCAGGTAAGGGAAAGGGTTCAGTCCGCCGGTATCAAGTGCGTTAGCTGCCAACAGCGCGAGCGCGCTGATTATCAGCAAGCCCGTTTGGCTGCGGTACAGGCGCTTTTTGATGGCGCGCCGGTGCGTCTGGTAGAGCAAGAATATGCCGAACAAAAGCAGGAGGTAGGAATATACACTGTGAACGTAGAACCACGGCCCGTAGGTTACGCCCAACACCGGAAACGGGCCGCCGCTATTCAGCCAGACCTCGTCATAGACCATAAGGTGCGCCTCGTTGGTCCAGATCAACAGCAAAGTGGCGAGAGGTATAGATGACAATAGCAGCCAACTATAGACCCTCTTTGTCACCGCCAGCGAGCGATAGAAAACGTCCTGCCAAAGCACAAACATCAGCCACATCACCGGCGCCGCGATAGGGCCAGTGAACCTGACCGCTTCCCAAAAGATTTTGGCGCGCAAGCTGGCGCTCGCCAAGCACAACGCATGTCCCAGCAGCCATACGGCCACGGTCAGCATCAACCCGGCGAACTGTGCGGCTCCCGGCGATGGTCGCCGCCGCCACGCCATGAATGCCAGCCCGGACGAAGCGGCCATTGCTGCGAGAGAAGGTAGAATGTAAGGTACGAGTTGCCAGGGTATCATTTGGCTTTTTTCCATGTCTCTAAAGTTCCTAGTCAGGCATGAAACGCAGTGGAGTGCCGTCTGTGCCACACGAACATCACCCCGCTACGCTCCGTGGCTTACTACGAACCCGACGGCGAGCGGCTACAAGCTGTATGGTTGCCCCGCGCCGAGCACCGCGTGGACGCGCTCCATCAATTCGCTGATGGTTATGCCCTGGGGACATTTTTCCTCGCACTCGGCGCACTGGATACACGCGCTGGCCCGATTCTCTTCGGGTATCCACAGGTTGTACGCTTCGCGGGCATGATCGAGCTTTTCGTACATCGCCCCCTGGTTGTAAACTTCAAAATTGCGCGGGATGTCCACCTCGTTCGGGCAGGGCATACAGTAGCCGCACTTTGTACAGGGAATGGGAGAAAGCGCCTGATACTTTTCGCCCACCCGCCCAATCAGGGCCAGCTCCTCCGGCGATAGCGCATCTATGGCCGACTCTTGGGCGCTGGCGACATTCTCTTTGACCTGTTCCAGTGTACTCATGCCGCTGAGCACGACCGATACCTCCGGTTGGCTCCACAACCATTGCAAGGCCCACCCGGCGGGCGTGCGCTTTTTCGCGGCGGCGTCCCACAATGCCTGAATCGAATCGGGCGGGTCAACCAGCCTGCCGCCCAGCAGAGGCTCCATGATCACGACCGCCAGTCCTTTCGAGGCCGCGTACCGCAGCCCCTTTGCGCCGGCCTGGTTTTCCACGTCCATATAGTTGTACTGGATCTGGCAGAACGTCCAATCGTATGCGTCCACAATCTCCTGAAAGACCGCGTACTGGTCGTGAAACGAAAAGCCCAGGCAGCCGATGCGCCCGTCGGCGATGGCGCGCTCGGCCCACTTGAGCGCGCCCAGGTCGCGCATTTTGCGCCAGTTTTTCTCGTTCAGCGCGTGCAAGAGATAAAAGTCAATCTGCCCGGTCTGCAACTTGACGAGTTGCTCGTCGAGGTATTTGTCAAAGTCCTCAGAAGCCTCGACTTTCCAACACGGCAGCTTGGTCGCCAGCCTGACCTTTTCCCGATACCCATCCTTGAGCGCCCGACCGACGAACAACTCACTGTTACCACCGTGATACGGATAGGCCGTATCCACATAGTTCACACCGTGGTCTATGGCATAGCGCAACATGCGGGTTGCCTCCGGCTCGTCTATATCCTCCGGCTTGCCCGTGGTCGGAAAACGCATACAGCCGAACCCAAGCGCCGAGACTTTCCAATCCAATTTGCCAAACTTGCGGTATTGCATTTGATTACCCCCGTATTTTGCGCCCTTTTGCGTAATTTGTGCTCCCAAACTCTCATCAACTAGACCAACGACCACTGAACCATCACTGGCATCCTCAGTTTATCACTACTACGCCTGGTAGTCAACCATACATCTTGCCGGGAACCTTTGCGTCAGATTGAGCGTCTTGAGAATGCGCCGCTATTGCAATGACGCTCATTGTGCTATACTGAGGTATGAAACGTGAGTTCACTACCAGACACTTTTTCAGAGGCGCCAAAATCAGTTACACGGAGAGCACAGAGAAGGCGCAGAGATACACTGAGATGTTGAAAATCGGATCATTTGACGAAGGAACTGCTTCACACTGGTAGGTTCTCTCAAAAAGACCTCTGTGCGTCTCTGAATTCTCCGTGAATCTCTGTGTAATCAAGAGCTTGGCAAAAGTGTCCGGTAGCAAAAACGTGAGAAGGACAATATGATGAAAAAGTTATCTCCCTATAAAATCGTGGCGCTCGCCGCATTGTTCAGCCTGTTGCTGGGAGCTTGCCGCCCCCAACCCACCCCTACACCCCCGCCCTACACCCCGCCCCCATCCGGCACAGTCTCTCCCATCGTCGTACAACGCGCGCCGGAACGAGGGGAGGAATTGCCGCCCGATGGCGACATTGTGCTGATCTTTGACCGGGCGATGGACCAGGTTTCCGTCAAGGCCGCCTTCCAGGTCAGCCCGGAGGTAGCGGGCGGCTTGGAGTGGGCCGACGAGCGTACCGTGCGCTTCAAGCCGGCCCGCGATCTCAAGCGGGACGCCGAGTACTGGGTCACGTTGACCGCCGAGGCGCAGGCGGCCGACGGCAATCCCCTCGACGGCGCCTACCGCTTCCGCTTCCGCACCGTCGGCTACCTTGAGGCGGCTCAGGTCGTTCCCGCCCCAGGCGCGGAGGATGTGGAGGCCGCGAGCGCCATCACCGTCATCTTTAACCGCCCCGTCGTCCCTCTGATGGCGGTCAGCGACCCCGGCTACACCGATCTGCCCCAGCCGGTCACCTTTGACCCACCGATTGAGGGCCAGGGCGAATGGCTCAACACCTCCATCTACACCTTTACCCCGGCTGAACCGCTGGCCGGGGGCACAGAGTATACCGCCCGCATCGCGGCCGGCCTCGAGGATACCACTGGCGGAATCCTAGCCGAGGATTACGAATGGTCCTTCTCCACCCAGCCGCCCCAGGTGGTGTGGGTCTCGCCGCAGGAAGATGCCGAACTGGTGGGAGTGGACGCCGCTGTCCAGGTCGCCTTCAACATGCCAGTGGACTGCGCCTCGGCGGCCAATGCTTTTAGCCTGGGCGCGGGACTGCGCTCCGTGGCCGGTGCATTTGAGTGTGAGGAAGAATCGCTCACCTTTACGCCCGACGAGCAATTGGCTTTCGATACGGCCTACACGGCGCAGATGGATGCGGGCGTGCAAAGCGCAGGCGGCGGCAGCGGTATGCGGAGCGACTATAAATGGCGCTTTACCACCGCTCCCCTGCCGCGCATCACGGGCGTCAGTCCCAACGATGGCGAGCAGAACGCCCAGCCCTACACCGCTTTCGAGATCACCTTCAACACATTCATTGACGCCAGCACGGTGATGGATAACCTAGAGATGACGCCACCCCTTTCCCCCACTCTAGTTTATACCTATTTCCGCGCCTACGACCACACTTTTGTGCTCAACTTTGGCGCGCAGCCTTCCAGCGATTACGAGGCGCGCATCGGGCCAAACATCGCCGACCCCTATGGCAACACGACCAGGCAAGAGATGACGGTCCGCTTTCGCACCGCCCCACTCGACCCCTCAGTACAAATCCACGTACCCGGCCAGCTCGGCACCTACGACGCGCACCAGCCGGCCCGCGTCGTCGCCAGCCATCTGAACACACCCCGGCTCGACCTGGCCCTCTACCGGCTCGACGTGGAAGAGTTTTTCCGCGCCCAGCGGAATTGGTGGGGGTACGAGCCGTCCGCCGCGCCGATCCGTCAATGGGCAGAACCAGTCGAGTCCCCGCTCAACGAGACACGCTATACGCTGGTGGACTTGGTCGCAGGCGGAGGCGCGCTCGCGCCGGGCCTCTATCTGTTGGATCTAAAAGCTCCCGGCGTGGAGTACGATCATTGGAGCCATCGCAAGCTGCTGGCCGTCTCTGAGTATAACCTGACGCTCAAAGCCAATCAGGATGAAATATGGGCCTGGGCGACCGACCTGGCGACCGGGCGGCCCGCCGAGGGACTTGAACTGACGGCGCGCCATTCCGAAGGGTACACCCTCGGCGCGGCGACCACCGACGAGAACGGCCTGGCCCACTTTGAATCAGATAGCGGTTACTATGGCACAATTTACCTCGTGGGGCAAGAGCCGTTCGTCCTGGGTGGGACGGGTGGAGATTGGAGCGCGGGCATCAGCCCCTGGGACTTTGGGCTGGAAGTGGACTATGGCGATAGCGACTACCGCGCCCACATCTACACCGACCGGCCCATCTACCGGCCTGGCCAGACCGTCTACTTTCGTGGTATTCTCCGCGCCGAAGACGATGTACGCTACTCCCTGCCCTCCGCCGGTGTGGGAGAAGTCACCGTCTACAATTCTGTCGGAGAACAGATCTACCTGGAATGGCTAGAACTGGATGAATTCGGTTCCTTCCACGGCGAGCTAGAACTCGCCGAGGGAGCGTCGCTGGGTGACTATATCATAGACGCTGTCTTTAACGATAGATATTCTTCCGCCAGCTTTACGGTCGCCGCCTACCGTCCGCCCGAGTTCGAGGTCGCTGTCATACCGGAAGAAGCGGAACTACTCGCCGGGCAAGAGACCAGCGCCCAGGTCGAGGTGCGCTACTTTTTCGGCGGGCCGGTCGCCGGCGCGAACGTCGAGTGGAACGTGCTCGCCGCGCCCTACCGCTTCGAGCCGGCTCAATTTGGCCGCTACGACTTTACCGACGAGGACAGTCCCTGGATCTGCCGCTGGTGCTGGTGGTGGGAGCCGCCCGCTCCCAACGTCCTCCTCAGCGGCGCAGGCCAAACCGACGGGAACGGCAACCTGGCCATCGCGCTGCCTACGAGCATAATGACGGGCGGGCAGCAGTTGACCGTCGAGGCTACCGTCTACGGCAAAGACGGCCAGGCCATCTCCGGCCGGGACGATGTCGTCGTCCACCCGGGCGAGTTCTACGTCGGGCTAGCCCCGCAGCAATACGTGGGCCGGGCGGGCGAGGAACAGGCCGTGGACGTGGTGACCGTGGACTGGGTGCGTGACCGCCTGGGCGAGCGCGTACCGGGCCAAGACCTGGACGTGCAAGTTTTTCGCCGCGAGTGGGTGAACACCTTTGTTGAAAACGACCTCGGCGGTGGCGCATGGGAGTGGGAGACGGTGGACACACTGGTTCACACCTCCACGCTGACCACCGACGAGAACGCCGAAGCAATCATCACCTTCACCCCGCAAGAAGGCGGCTCCTACCGCGTCGTCGCCCAATCCCCAATCCCCAATTCCCTAATCCGCTCTTCCACCTGGGTCTGGGCCAGCGGCAGCGAGTACGTCTCCTGGCGGCGCGAGAACAACGACCGTCTGACGCTCATCAGCGATAAATCTACCTACGTCCCCAGCGAGACGGCCGAAATTCTCATTCCCAGCCCGTTTGAGGGAGAACAGTGGGCCTGGATCACGGTGGAGCGAAGTGGCGTGCTGCACCACGAGATTTTGCGGCTGGAGAGCAATTCCACCGTCTACCGGCTGCCCATCACGGCCATGCACGCGCCCAACATCTACGTCTCCGCCGTCATTGTCAAGGGGCCGGACGCGGCCGAACCGGCGGCGACGCACAAGATGGGCTATGTGATGCTGACGGTCGAGCCGGTCGAGCAAGAGTTGAACATCACACTGACACCCAGCGTCGAGCAGGCGGAGCCGGGCGACACTATCTCCTTGGGTGTGGAGGCCCGCGACGCCAGCGGCAAGCCGGTGCAGGCCGCCTTCTCGCTCGACCTGGTGGACAAGGCGGTGCTGAGCCTCAAGCCTCGCGCGGACGACGCCATCCTAGAGACGTTCTACGGACGGCGCGGATTGGGCGTCTCGACCGCCAGCGGGATGGTCGTCTCCATCAACCGGCTGCTGCTGAAGCAAATGGAAGAGATCTCTCTCATGTACACGAGAGAACTGGGAATGGGCGGCGGCGGAGAAGAGGGTTTGCTGCCCGAAGAAGCGCCGATGCCTGCCATGTCCGCCGAAGACGCAGTGGAGCACAAGGCGGCGAACGAACTGCCGCCCGGCGTCGAGCTGCGGGAAGAGTTCGCGGATACCGCTTTCTGGGACGCGACCGTCGTCACCGACCAGACTGGCCGCGCCGCCGTCGAGATTCTGCTGCCCGATAACCTCACCACCTGGGTCTTGCGGGGTGTGGGCGTCACCGTCGACACGGAGGTGGGCGAGGAGACGATAGATTTGCTGGTCACCAAGCCGCTGCTGGTGCGGCCCGTGACGCCGCGCTTCTTTGTCGTCGGCGACCGGGCGCAACTGGCCGCGCTGGTCAGCAACAACACAGGAGCGACGCAGGAGGTCAAGATCACACTGCACGCCGATGGCCTCGCGCTGGATGACGAGGCCACGCAGACGGTTTCCGTCTCCGATGGCGGCGAGGTCAAGGCGACGTGGTGGGTCACGGTCGAGGACGTGGAGGCGGTGGACGTCTCCTTCAGCGCGGTCGCCGGTGACTACTCTGACGCCGCCCGCCCGCGCTTGACCACCGGCCCGGATGGGACACTGCTGGTCTATCGCTACACCGTGCCAGAGATCGTGGGAACCGGCGGTCAACTGGTGGGCGAGGATGCCCGCACAGAAGTGATAGCCTTACCCCCCAAGTACGACGACCGCCAGGGCGCGCTCTCCATCCGGCTCGATCCCTCGCTGGCTGCCGGAATGGTGGACGGCCTGGACTATTTGGAACACTTTCCCTACGAGTGTACGGAGCAGATCGTGTCCCGCTTCCTGCCGAACGTGCTGACCTATCGAGCGTTGCGGGAATTGGGGATCAGGGATGCGGAACTGGAAAACAGGTTGCCTGGATTGGTCGAGGAGGGGCTGGACAAACTCTACCGGCGGCAGAACGGGGACGGTGGCTGGGGCTGGTGGTACGAGGGCGAGAGCAACTCCTACCTGACAGCCTATGTCGTTTTTGCAATGGTCAAGGCGCAAGAAATCGGCTTTAAGGTGCGGGATGTCGTCATCGCCAGCGGTGTGAGTTATCTGGAGAGCGCACTGGTGAGCGGGCGCGAGCTCCAATCCTACCGCGAGGCGAACCGGCAGGCGTTCGCGCTCTACGTGATGGCCGAGGCGGGCGAAGCCAGACGCGCCAGTGAATATGTGAATGACCTATATCGCCGCCGCGACAAGCTCAGTCACTACGGGCGGGCCTACTTGGCGCTGACGCTGAGCCTGATTGACGAGGGTGATGACCGCATCGCCACACTCCTCTCCGACCTGCAGAACGCGGCCATCCTCAGCGCCACCGGCGCGCACTGGGAGGAGGCGGAGTACGACTACTGGGCCATGAACACCGACACCCGCTCCACGGCCATCATCCTGGACGCGCTGGCCCGGCTCGATCCTGAAAATGCGCTTATCCCCAACGTCGCGCGCTGGCTGATGGTCGCCCGCCAGGATGGCATCTGGGAGACGACTCAGGAGACCGCCTGGGCCCTCATCGCTCTCACCGACTGGATGGTCGTTACCGGGGAGCTTGCGGGCGAGTACGACTATGGCGCGTGGCTCAACGACGAACCGCTGGCCGAAGGAACCGTCACGCCGGACACCGTCCGCGAGTCGGTTCAACTACAGATAGATGTGGCCGACCTGCTGGTCGACGCGGGCAACCGTTTGACCATCGGGCGCGGCCCGGGCGAGGGGCGGCTCTACTACACCGCTCACCTCAAGGTCTACCTGCTGGTGGAAGAGATCGAAGCGCTCGACCGGGGCGTCATCGTCTCCCGTCGCTACACCGACCCGGACTGCGCCGAGGGAATCCAATGCCCGGAAGTGAACGAGGTCGAGGTCGGCGACGTGGTACAAGTCAAGCTGACAATCATCGCCCCGCACGATCTGTACTATGTCATCGTCGAGGATCCGCTGCCCGCCGGAGCCGAGGCGATTGACACCGGCCTGGCGACGGCGAGCGAACTGGCGCAAGAGCCGGGGCTATATCGCGATGCGGAGGGCGAGGGCTGGTACGACTTTTACTACTGGTGGTGGCAGTGGTACAGCCGCAGTGAGATGCGGGACGACAAAGTGGTGCTCTTTGCCGACTATCTGCCGGCGGGAACCTATGAATACGCCTACACCTTCCGCGCCACTCTACCAGGCGAGTACCAGGTCATCCCCACCACGGCCAACGAGTTCTACTTCCCAGAGGTGTTTGGGCGGGGGGATGGAAGGTTGTTTACGATTGGAGAGGGAGAGTAGCCGCGGATTCCATTCCGCGCGGTGGCCCTCACTCCATCCGCCACTCCTGCTCGTCATAAGCCGGGAGTTCGCAGCGCAGGGGCTTGTCTCGCCGCTTACCCAGCTTGTAGCCGGCCTGCATCAATTGGTGAATCTCGCTGGTGCCCTCGTAAATGACGGCCCCCTTGCTGTTGCGCAGATAGCGCTCCACGTTGTATTCATCCGAGTACCCGTACGCCCCGTGAATCTGTACCGCCTCTAGCGCCGCCCTGACGCTGTGATCGGTGGCGTACCACTTGGCCTGGCTCGTCTCGCGCGTGTTACGGATGCCCCGGTTCTTTAGCCAACCGGCTTTGAGATAGAGTAGCCGCGCCGTCTCGTACCAGAGCGACATGTACCCGATTTTCTGCTGCACGAGCTGGTGCTCGGCGATAGGCTTGCCAAACGTTTTGCGCTCCTGGGCATAAGCGACCGACTCTTCCATACAGGCCCGGATCAACCCGACCGCTCCCGCCGCGACGGTATAGCGCCCGTTATCGAGCGCGCTCATCGCGATCTTGAAACCCTCCCCTTCCTCGCCGATGCGGTTCTCGACCGGCACTGCGACATCCTGCATCGAAATCCAGCCCGTTGACCCGGCCCGCACGCCGAGCTTGTCGTGAATATCGCCGGTCGTGACGCCATCCATATCGGTGGTGATCATAAAGGCGCTCAGCCCGCCGGACGGTTTCGGCGTGTCTGGATTGGTGCGGGCGACAACCATGAAATGATGAGCCTTGGTGGCGAGGCTGATCCACATCTTTTCGCCATTGAGGATGTAGGCGTCGCCGTCGCGCCTGGCAGTGGACAGCATGTTGGCCACATCAGAGCCGTGGCCGGGTTCAGTGAGGCCAAAGCCCGCGTATTTTTCCCCCCTTGCCTGTGGCGTGAGAAAGCGCTGCTTTTGCTCCTCCGTGCCCCACTGCAACAGCCCCATACTGCACAACCCCATATGGACACTCATCACCACCCGCAGCGTGCTATCGACGCGCTCCAGCTCCTCACAGACCAGGCCCAGCGTGATGTAATCGAATCCCTGCCCACCGTACCTCACCGGGATGTTGATTCCCAGAATGCCCAGTTCGGCCATGCGGGGGAGAACCGTCGGGGCCATGTCCTGCTTGCGATCCCATTCACTGATTGTCGGCGCCACTTCTTTTTCGGCAAAGCGGCGTACCATTTCGGCCGCCTGCCGGTGTTCATCTGTTAATGCAAAGTCCATAACCCCTTACCTCCTCATTCTGTTATAGCGATTGACTAGGGATTCCAGTCCTCTATCCCAACAACTCGCAAAGAATTTATAAAAATGTTTCCTGCCCCAAAATGATCTCGTGTTTGTGGCAAAATCACGGTTCCACCTTCCAACTGAAAGGCAGATCAGGAATTTACTTCTCTTTTCCCTCACCCAACGTAGTATAGATTCTCTTTGGCAATCTGTCAACCAGCGGTTTCGCCGGTTGACGTTCGGCTTGGTTCAATCCAGGTTATTCGTCGTCTTTGATAATGCAACCGCTTCGCCCGAATGAATCTGGTCCCGCTGTTGACCCCGACATAGAACGGATATTATTCGGCCAGACAATTGTCCAAAGATACTACCCGGATTGGCAATCAGGGCGAAAATATGATACAATGGATGTGCTTCAAAAAATGCAGCCACCCAAATATCTAAATATAAGGAGGCGACACATGCTAAACTACCCGTTGAATATATCTTTTAAAATCGCCGCTCTTGCGCCGCAGATTTCCGTCATAGACGCCAGCGGCAACTTGGTCTTTTACGTCAAACAAAAACTGTTCAAGCTCAAGGAGGCCGTCACCGTCTTTGCAGATACTCAACAGACGCAGCCCCTGTACACGATGAGCGCGGACCGGGTGCTGGATTTTTCGGCTCGTTACAACTTTGCCGACCAGCAAGGGATTCCTCTGGGCGCCGTCAAACGTCAGGGAATGAAGTCACTCTGGAAAGCGCGCTATGACATTCTCGATGGCGACGCGATCGTGATGACTATCCAGGAGGAAAATCCCTGGGTGAGGGTCATAGATGGCTTTTTCAACCAGATTCCCATCGTGGGGTTGTTCTCCGGCTACATGTTCCACCCCGCCTTCCTGGTCATGCGCCCAGACGAGACGGTCATCATGCGCGTGCAAAAGCAGCCGGCCTTCTTTGAGGGCAAGTTCACTATCGAAAAGCAAGCCGAGTTCGATGACACCGAAGAGAAGCGGATGATTTTGAGTGTGCTGATGATGCTCTTGTTAGAGCGCACGCGAGGGTAAAATCCAAGACCCCAGGGGTCTATCTCCGCAATGCGCATCCGCTGCCTCAGCCTGACCAACTTTCGCAACTATGCCCGCCTGGAGTTGACGCTGCCCGAACGCCCTCTGCTCCTCCATGGGGCCAACGCCCAAGGCAAGACCAGTCTGCTGGAGGCGATTTACCTGCTCGCCACCGGCTCATCACCGCTCACCTCACTCGATCGCCAACTCATCAGATGGGAGGCCAAAACCGAGGGGCTGCCCTACGCCCGCGTGTGGGCCGAGGTCGCGCACCGTAACCGTATCCAGGAACTGGACGTCACCTTGGAGAACAAACCACTGGCGAACGGCTCGACTCGCATGCAAAAGACCATCCGTGTTGACAGGGTGCGCAAACGCCGCGCCGACCTGGTCGGGCTGCTCAACGTAGTGCTCTTTATGCCACAGGACGTGGAGCTGGTCGCTGGGCCGCCTGCCGGTCGCCGCCGCTATATGGACGATACGCTGTGCCAAGTGGACGGGGACTATTACACGGCGCTGGATAGTTACACCGAGGCCCTGCGCCAGCGCAACGCCGCGCTGCGCCACCTGCGCGACAAAGGCGGCAACCCGGCCCAACTGGCCCCTTTTGAAGAAACGCTGGCCCGCCAGGGCATCATCGTCACCGCCGGCCGCCGCGAACTACTCGCCGCGCTCTCACAGCGCGCCCACCGCATCCATCAACAACTCACTGGCGGGGCAGAATGGCTGCGGCTGAAATACCACCCCAACTTTGGTCCGCCCCCCTCCCCCAAAAGCCCGCCGCCAGAGGTTGAAGGCGAGAGGTTGGTGACTGCCTTCCAACAAACGCTCCTGGCGCGTCGCAGGGACGAAATCGCGCGCGGGATGACGCTCGTCGGCCCCCACCGGGATGACATGAGCTTTATCGCCGGCCATCCTGCCCAGGGTACCCACGAGGTGGACTTGGGCGACTATGGCTCGCGTGGCCAACAGCGCACGGCAGTGCTGGCGCTCAAACTGGCGGAACTCGCGTTCTTGCAGGAGCGAACAGGGGAATCGCCGGTGCTTTTGCTGGACGAGGTGCTGGCCGAGCTAGACGCGACCCGCCGGCGCCACCTCCTGGCTCAGGTGAATAGCGTCGAGCAGGCATTGCTCACCGCCACCAACCCCGATATGTTCAGCGCCGAGTTCCGCGAGCGAGCCGCGCTGTGGGAAGTACGGGGGGGAATTGTAAAGTATGAGGCGTGAAACGTCAATGGAACAACTGATCGCAGGCAGCCGAGAATTGCATATCACGCTCACCAACCTCCACCTTGATGCCTTTAGAACCTGCTATCGGGAACTGGTGGACTGGAACCAACGCTTCAACCTGACCGCTATCACCGACTGGGAGAGCGTGCTGGTACGCCACTTCCTCGACTCGCTCTCTTGCCTCAAGGCGCTGCCCTGGAAAGAACTGGCGACCGGCGCGCGGATGATTGACGTGGGCACAGGGGCCGGGTTTCCGGGATTGCCGCTCAAGCTCGTCTGCCCAGAGATAAGGTTGACGCTGCTGGAAGCGACGGGCAAGAAAGTGACCTTTCTGCGGCACTTGGTGCGTGTGTTGGGGCTACAGGGAGTTGAGGTAATCCACGGACGGGCGGAGGAACTGGGGCGCGATCCCGCCCACCGCGAGCGATACGACTGGGCGCTAGCCCGCGCCGTGGCAGAGATGCCGGCGCTCTCAGAGTACCTGCTGCCGCTGGTGCGGGTGGGCGGCGCAATGCTGGCGCAGAAGGGAGAAGGGGCCGCCGCCGAGGTGCATAGCGCCGAGGCTGCTATCACTACACTGGGTGGGCGGGTGCGGCAACTGGCGCCGGTGGAACTGCGTGGGCTGGCCGAGACGCGCTACCTGGTGGTGGTGGACAAAACAGCCGCCACGCCAGAAAAATATCCTCGTCGGCCAGGTATACCAAAAAAACGTCCCCTG